>NZ_JBFBDP010000070.1:0-20059 GCF_040701585.1 Streptomyces sp. NPDC093801
GCTGGCAACGCCCCCCTCCTACTAGCCGGCCTCGCAGGACGCGCCGCGAGGATCACCCGGGGCCGGGCAGACCGGTCCAGGTCGGGGGCGGTGCGAGGGGCGGGTGCGGGGGCTACTAGGCGGGGCCGGATGTGACGTGGGTCCTGTGGGCCGCCTCACCGGCAGGGGGGCCGGATCTCACCTTCCGTGTCCGGCCGGAGCCCCTCGGGTGCGTGTCCCGGGCCACTTCCGTCCGCCCGATCGAAGGAGACGGGTGCGTCGAACGCGGCTTTCCGGGTCGCCCGGCGCAGCGCCCGCAGCAGGGTGTTGCCGAGGGTGAGGGTCAGGACGACCGTCAGTGCGGCCCGCCCCAGGTCCCAGCCCAGCGAGGTCGCCAGGCAGTAGGCGAGGAAGCGGGCGAGGTTCTGGGGCACCGGGTCGCCCGGATGGAAGGAGACCCCCTGGCCCATGCCCTGGAGCAGCACCCAGCCCTGGAGGTTCATGACCGTCCCGTACGCGAACGAGCCCAGGAACCCGTACGCCGCGAGCAGCGCCAGCTCCGCCCGCCCCCGGATCCGCTCCGGCCCCGGCAGCAGCCCGGCGCCCAGCGAGAACCAGCCCAGGGCCAGCATCTGGAACGGCATCCACGGCCCCACCCCGCCCGTGAGCAGGGCGGACGCGAACATCGTGACGGCGCCGAGGACGAAGCCGAAGCCGGGGCCGAGGACGCGGCCGCTGAGCACCATCAGGAAGAACATGGGCTCCAGGCCGGCCGTGCCCGCGCCCAGCGGGCGCAGCGCGGCCCCGACGGCGGCGAGCACGCCGAGCATCGCCACCGCCTTGGCGTCCATCCCCTGGTCGGCGATGGTCGCGACGACGACGGCCACGAGGAGGGGGAGCAGCGCGGCGAAGAGCCAGGGGGCGTCCTGGGAGTGGGCCAGGCCCGACTGGGCGTCCGCGAGCAGCGGCCAGCCGAAGGCGGCGATGCCGATCAGGGTGACGAGGACCAGGGCCGCGGCGGCGCGGGGGCCGATGCGGACGGGGCGGGTGCTCATGGCGTGGCCTCCTCCGCGGTGTCGGTCGCGGTCGCGGTCGCGGTGTCGGTCGCGGTCTGGGTCTCGGTCGAGGTCTGCGTCGCGGCGTCCGCGGAGTTCAGGGCGGCGGCCACCTGGGGGACCGTGAGCCAGTGGTCCGGGGCCAGGATCTTGGCCACCTGCGGGGCGAAGGCGGGGGAGGACACCACGACCTCGGCCGTCGGCCCGTCCGCGACGATCTCGCCGCCCGCCAGGATGACGACGCGGTGGGCCAGCTCGGCGGCGAGCTCCACGTCGTGGGTGGCGAGGACGATGGCGTGGCCGTCGGCGGCCAGGGCCCGCAGGGTCTCGACGAGGCGGGCCTTGGCGGCGTAGTCCAGGCCGCGGGTGGGCTCGTCGAGGAGGAGCAGGGCGGGGCGGCCGGTCAGGACCAGGGCGAGGGCGAGCGTGAGGCGCTGGCCCTCGGACAGGTCCCGGGGGTGGGTGCCGTCCGGTACGTCGGGCAGCAGGGCGCTGACCAGGGCGCGGCAGGTCCCGGGCGCGGCCCCGGCGTCGGCGTCGGCCGCGGCGCACTCGGCGGCGACGGTGTCGGCGTAGAGGAGGTCGCGGGGCTCCTGGGGGACCAGGCCGACCCGGCGGACCATCTCCGCGGGCGGGGTGCGGTGGGGGGCGAGGCCGCCGACCGTCACCTGGCCGGTGGTCGGCGCGAGGGTGCCGGTGAGGGCGGCGAGGAGGGTGGACTTGCCGGCGCCGTTGCGGCCCATGAGGGCGATGGTCTCGCCGGGGGCGACGGTGAGGCCGATGTCGTGGAGGACCTCGGCCCGGCCGCGGCGGATACCGAGGTGGGTGGCGGTGGCGGTGGCGGTGGCGGTGGCCGCGGGGGTGCCGGGGCTGCCGGTGGGCGTGGGGGTGGTGGGCGTCGTGCCGGCCGGCCTGCGCCGGGTGAGGCGGGCCAGCAGGCCGGGGCGGGGGGTCGGCGTGGGTGCGGGTGCGGGTGTGGCTGCGGGGGGTGCCGCTGCGCGGAGCCGCTCCCCGCCCCGCCCTTCCACCGTTCCCCGGGGCGCTGCCCCGGACCCCGTTTCGGGGGCTCCGCCCCCGGGCCCTCCCCCGGCTACCGCCGGGGGTGCCCCCGGCGCCTCGGGCGCCGGCGGGGCGGGAAGGGACGGGGGTGCTGCCCCGGACCCTCCCCCGGCTACTGCCGGGGGTGCGCCCAGAACCCCGGGCGCCTGCGCCCCGGGCGCCGGCGGGGCCGTGTCCGTCGGGGTGCGGCCCGACAGGCGGGCGCGGAGCGGGGCCGCGGCGCGGCGGGCGTCGCGGACGGAGAGGGGGAGGGGGGTCCAGCCCGCCAGGCGGCCCAGGGAGACCACCGGGGGGTGGACCGGGGAGACGGCCATGACGTCGGACGGGGTGCCCAGGACGGGGGGCTCGCCGGGGGCCGGGAGGAGCAGGACGCGATCGGCGTACTGGACGACCCGCTCCAGGCGGTGCTCGGCCATCAGGACCGTCGTGCCCAGGTCGTGGACCAGCCGCTGGAGCACGGCCAGGACCTCCTCCGCCGCCGCCGGGTCCAGCGCGGAGGTGGGCTCGTCCAGGACCAGCACCTTCGGGTGCGTCGTCAGGACCGAGCCGATCGCCACCCGCTGCTGCTGGCCGCCGGAGAGGGTCGCGATCGGGCGGTCGCGCAGCTCGTTCAGGCCCAGCAGGTCGAGGGTCTCCTCCACCCGGCGGCGCATCACCGCGGGCGGCAGGCCCAGCGACTCCATGCCGTACGCCAGCTCGTCCTCGACCACGTCCGTCACGAAGTGGGCCGACGGATCCTGTCCGACCGTCCCCACCACGTCCGCGAGCTCGCGCGGCCGGTGCGTCCGGGTGTCGCGCCCGGCGACCGTCACCCGGCCCCGCAGCGTGCCGCCCGTGAAGTGCGGGACCAGCCCGGACACGGCCCCCAGCAGGGTCGACTTGCCGACCCCCGACGGGCCCACGAGCAGGGTCAGCTCCCCCTCCGGGAGGATGAAGTCGGCGTCGCGGAGGGACGGGCGCGCGGCGCCGTCGTACGTCACCGAGACCTGGTCGAAGCGGATCAACGGGACGTCTCCTCGGAGGAAAGGGAGGGTACGGGGGCCACGAACGCCGGGAGCAGGCCGATCAGGACCGCCGCCGCGGGCCACAGCGGCAGGCCCGGCGCCACCAGCGGGACCACGCCCGGCCGCAGCCCCTCGGGGTCCACCGACCCGGCGTGGACGAGGAGGGCCGCCACGGCCGCCCCCGACCCGGCGACCAGCCAGGCGCGCACCCCCCACCGGTCGGGCCGGTAACGGGTGCGGACGCTGCGCCGGCCGCCCAGCCGCAGCCCCGCGAGGGCCAGGGCCAGGCCGATGCCGAGCAGCGGCAGCCCGAACGCGGCGCCCTCCGCCGCGAGGAGCCCGTAGGTGCCCGCGCACATGCCGAGGAGCCCGCCCAGCGTGAGGGCGTTGGTGGTGTGCCGCACGCCCCGCGGGACCTGTGCCGTACGCCCGTACCCGCGCGCGTCCATCGACGCGGCGACGGCCACCGAGCGCTCCAGCGCGCCCTCCAGCACCGGCAGCCCGATCTGGAGGACGGCCCGCACCCCGCCGGTGGGACGGCCGCGCAGCCGGCGCGCGGTCCGCAGCCGGGCCACGTCCGCGACCATGTTCGGCGCGAAGGTCATGGCGACGACCACGGCCACGCCCGCCTCGTACAGGGCGGCGGGCAGCGACTTCAGCAGCCGGGCCGGATTGGCGAGGGCGTTCGCCGCACCCACGCAGATCAGCAGGGTCGCCAGCTTGGCCCCGTCGTAGAACGCGAAGACCAGCTGCTCGGCGGTGACCCGGCCGCCGAGGCGGATGCCCTGCGCCCACGCCGGAAGCGGTACCTCCGGCAGCGTGAACAGGACGTGCGCGCCGGGGATGGGGGATCCCAGCAGCACGGAGAACAGCAGCCGCAGTCCGACGACGAACAGCCCGAGCTTGACGAAGGCGCCGTACGAGCGCGCCCAGGGCGCCTCGGTGCGGCGGGCCGCGACCACGTACCCGGCGACGCCGACGACCAGCCCTAGCAGCAGCGGATTGGTCGTCCGGGAGGCGGCGGTGGCCAGCCCGAGGGCCCACAGCCACCAGGCACCCGCGTGCAGGGCGTTGCTCCGGCGGGCCTCGGGAGCCCGCCAGGGCCGTTCCTTCGTGTACGTCGCCCCGCGCTGCCCCCGACCGGCCCCGCCGGAACCGGCCCGGGGCGGCGGTACGACCGCAGCCTGCCGGCCGTGGGGGGTGCGGGCGGCGCGGGTCCCGCGCGGGGACCCGCCGGGTGCTCCCGTCCGTGCGGCGTCCGTCATCGCCGCCGGCGGCGGGACTGCCAGACGGCCGCCGCGCCCAGGGCGGCGACCGCCGCCGCGCCCGCGACCAGCCCGGCCGAGGGGCCGGAGCCGCCGCCCGAGGCGTGCGCGGGGGCTGAGGGGGCGGAGGACGCCGGGGCGGACGCCTTCGGCTCGGCGTCGGCGATGGGCTCGCCGCAGCCCGACCTCGGATAGCCGGAGATCGCGCACAGCAGCGCCGCGCCGTTGTAGCGCAGCGGCTTCGCCACCGACGCCAGCGCCTCCGCCGCCGTGGCGTCCGGGGCCACCTGGGCGCAGGCCGTGCGCGGGGCGTCCTGCGGCGGGGTCTCGCCGGCGGGAGCGTCCTCGGGCACCCCGAAGTCGACGACCAGGGCCACCCGCTTCCTGCCCTCGGCGGCGGGGGTCGCGCCGCAGACGGCCTCGAAGTCGGCGGCGGCGCGGGGCCGGGCGGCCTCGGCGGCGGCGTCCTTGCTCACCGAGAAGCGGAAACCGAGCGTGGCGCCGTCCGCGGGCCGAGCCGTCGAGGGGCCCTCGGTCGCGTACCCCCAGGTCCCGCCGGCGCCCTGCCAGAACGACCAGTAGCGGTAGCCCGCCGCGAGGGCGGGGGAGGCCGCGAACAGGGTCAGCAGCAGGCCCAGCGCGGCCAGCAGGCCCACCGGGACCCGCGAACGGCGGCGGCTCACAGCTCGTTCTTCTTGCGGCGGCCGCTCAGCAGGATGCCGATGCCCATGCCGGCCGCGGCGCCCGCGCCGATGATCCACCAGAGGCTCTGGCCGCCCGAGCCGGTCCCGCCCTTCTTGTTCTCCACCTTCTGCGCCTCGGCGTCCGGCTGCTGCGGGGCCGGGCCCGTCGCGTTCAGCGCCGCCACCAGGTCGACGCCGCCGAAGGCCTTCGGGTCGGCGCCCGTGGCGTGGGCGGTCAGGACCAGGGTGGCCAGGGCGGCCGGGTTGCGGTTGGACCAGGGCGCCGAGTTGTTCTTCAGCCACTCCAGCGCGCCGGAGGCGGCCTGCCGGTGGCCGGCCGCGGCGAGGACGATCACGGCGTCGGCGGTGTTGCCGACGTCGGGGGTCGGCTGGTCGGCGCCCGGGGTGACGGCCGTCAGGTGGCCGTCCTTCTTCAGGGCCTCCGCCAGGTAGCCGGCGGCGGCCCGGGCGGCGCCCGCCGGGTCGCCGGCGCCCGCCGGGCAGGCCAGCGGGGCGGCGGGGGTGTCCGTGGCGGCGGGCTCGACGAGGATGCCCCTGCCCAGGCCCGCCAGGGCGGCGGCGGCCGTGGCGTCGGCGTTGGCGGGGAGCTTGCCGTCGGCCGGCTGGTACCCGAAGGCACCCCGGTCGCCGGCGGGCTCCGCGGAGCAGCCCAGCTGGAAGGCGAGCAGGCCGTCGTAGGCGGACTTCCCGGCCTTCGACTTCACCTCGGCCGGCTTCTCGCCCGCCACCGCGAGCGCGCTGATCACGATCGAGGTGGAGCTGCCCTCGCTGGGGGAGCCGGGGGCGAAGGCCCAGCCGCCGTCCTCGTTCTGGACGGACTTCAGCCAGTCGGTGGCCTTCTTGACCTGCGCGTCCTTGCCGCCGAGCGCCTTCAGCGCCTGGACGGCGACGGCGGTGGCGTTCGTGTCGTACATGGTCGTCGCGTCGCAGGCCTTCGTCGCGTCCGCGCGGAAGGAGGCGAAGCCGCCGTTCGCGCACTGCTGGCCGGTCAGCCAGTCGACGGCCTGCGGGGCGGGCTTCTCGCCGACCGTCTGCTGGGCGAGCAGCGCGAGGGACTGGCGCCACACGCCGTCGTACGAGGGGTCGGCCTTGCCGAAGAGGCCCGACGGGACGACCGGCGGTGCGGAGGGGGCGGGCGGCGGCGTGTCGGCGAGGGCTGCGGGGGCGGCGCCCACGCAGAGCACGGCGGAAGCGGCGAGCGCGGCTGCGCTGCGGCGGACGTTCATGGCGGGGCGGGTGCCTCTCGTGCGGGGAGCGGGAGACGGGCACGCGCGGGCACCGGGCTCCGGCTCCGTTTACCTCGACGGTGCCGGCCGCCGGAGGCTCCGGCGGCACGAGCCGCGCACTTCCGGTACGGGGCAATCCGGCTTCCCGCCCCGCGTGCTGCGGGCCGGGTCACGGTTGCGGGTCAGCGCCGGATTCGCACCGGCTTCCCCCCGTACGGAGGTGTGGACGACGGCCTCACTCTACCGGCCCGTACCCCGTGGGCCCCGGGGCACCGGGGCCCCTCGCCCTGGGGCGGGCCCGCCGGCCGGACGGCGGGCCGCGCCGCTCACACCGCCCGCTCACACCGCCCGGTACGCCACCGGGTCGCTGCCGGGCACCGGCTCCGCCCGGCCCTGCTTCACCAGCCGCCGCAGATGGGCTTCCGCTTCCGAGACGGCGATGTTCCGGGAGCCGTACGGGATCTGCTCCCAGGGCCGGTTCCACTCCATCCGCTCCGCGAGGGCCCACGGGGTCAGCGGCTCGGCCGTCAGCAGCCGGCGCAGACCGGTCAGCCGCTCCTCGTGGTGCGCGAGGAGCTCCCGTACGCGGGCGGGGGCGTCGGTGAAGGCGTGCTGGTGCGCCGGGAGCACCTCGGCGGGCTCCAGGCGGCCGACGCGTTCGAGGGAGTCGAGGTAGTCGCCCAGGGGGTCGGTGACCCGGGTGTCCTCCGGGGCCTCGTACAGGCCGATGTGCGGGGAGATCCCGGGCAGCAGGTGGTCGCCGGAGAAGAGCCGGCCGTTGCCGGGCAGCCGGGCGGGGTGGGCCTCCTCCAGGTGCAGGCAGACGTGGCCGGGGGTGTGCCCCGGGGTCCAGATCGCCCGCAGCCGGCGCCCGGGCAGCGGAAGCAGCTCGCCGGGGACGATCTCCCGGTCGGGGACGGCGGCCCGCAGCCCGGGCAGGGTCCGCATCCGGCCGCTCTCCCGGGCCGCCCGCAGCGGGGCGAGGTGGGCCTCGGGGGCTCCGGCGGCGGCCAGCTTCCCGCTCATGTAGTCGAACCAGACGCCCGGCTCGGCCGAGCGGGTCCGCAGCACCACCTCGGTGTCGGCGGCGTGCATGGCGATCCACGCCCCGGAGGCCTCCCGGACCTTCCCGGACAGGCCGTGGTGGTCGGGGTGGTGGTGGGTGATGACCACGCCGTGCACGTCGCCGACGGCGAGGCCGAGCGCGTCGAGCCCGGCGGCGAGGGCGTCCCAGGAGCCGGGGTCGTCCCAGCCGGTGTCGACGAGGACCGGGCCGGCGCCGGTGTCGAGGACGTGGACGAGGGTGTGCCCGAGGGGGTTGTCGGGGATGGGGACCTTGATGCCCCAGACGCCCCCGCCGTGGTCGGTGACCGGTGACATGACCTCTGACATGGGGGCTCCCTGACTGACTCGGTCCCGCTCCGACGAGAACACGTTCCATTGGTAGCCCAAGTCGACCATGTGGCAGCCGTTCTGACCAGCCGTCGGATCTTCCGGCGCCCCGGTCCGCACCGTGGACTCCTGGAACTAGAACTGGTATCAGTTCTGCGACATCGGTGAGATCGTGCGCAGCCCCTGGAGGCACCGGACATGACCGAGCTCGTGGAACACGGACAACTGTTCATCGGCGGGGAATGGACCGATCCGCTGGGCACCGACACCATCCGGGTCGTCTCCCCCCACACCGAGCAGGTCATCGGCAGCGTCCCGCACGCCTCCGCGGCCGACGTCGACCGGGCCGTCGCCGCCGCCCGCAAGGCCTTCGACGAGGGCCCCTGGCCCCGGCTCACCCTCGACGAGCGCATCGCCGTCGTCTCCCGCATCAAGGACGCCATCACCGTCCGGCACGAGGAGATAGCCCGCTCCATCAGCTCCCAGAACGGCTCCCCGTACTCCTGGAGCGTCCTCGCCCAGGCCCTCGGCGCGATGATGGTCTACGACGCCGCCATCACCGTCGCCCGCGACTACCCGTACGAGGAACGCCGCCAGGGCGCACTCGGCCCCATCCTCGTGCGCCGCGAACCGGTCGGGGTCGTCGCCGCCGTCATCCCCTGGAACGTCCCGCAGTTCGTGGCCGCCGCGAAGCTCGCCCCGGCGCTGCTCACCGGCTCCTCGGTCGTCCTCAAGCCCTCGCCCGAAGCCCCGCTGGACTCCTTCATCCTGGCCGACATCGCCCGGGAGGCCGGACTGCCCGAGGGCGTGCTGTCGGTCCTGCCCGCCGACCGCGAGGTCAGCGAGTACCTGGTCGGGCACCCCGGCATCGACAAGGTCGCCTTCACCGGCTCGGTCGCGGCCGGCAAGCGGGTGATGGAGGTCGCCGCCCGCAACCTGACCCGGGTCACCCTCGAACTCGGCGGCAAGTCCGCCGCCGTGATCCTGCCCGACGCCGACCTGGAGTCCGCCGTCGCCGGGATCGTCCCCGCCGCCTGGATGAACAACGGCCAGGCCTGCGTGGCCCAGACCCGGATCCTCGCCCCGCGCAGCCGCTACGGGGAGGTGGCCGAGGCCCTCGCGGCGGCGGCCGGCGCCCTCGTCGTCGGCGACCCCCTCGACCCGGCGACCCAGCTCGGCCCGCTCGTCGCCCGGCGCCAGCAGCAGCGCTCCCTCGACTACATCCGCATCGGCCAGGAGGAGGGGGCCAAGGTCCTCGCCGGCGGCGGCCGCCCGGCGGGCCTGGAACGCGGCTGGTACGTCGAACCCACCCTCTTCGGCGACGTCGACAACTCGATGCGCATCGCCCGCGAGGAGATCTTCGGCCCGGTGGTCTGCCTGATCCCCTACGGGGACGAGGCGGAGGCCGTACGCATCGCCAACGACTCCGAGTTCGGCCTCAGCGGCAGCGTCTGGACCGCCGACACCGGCCGCGGCGTCGACTTCGCCCGCCGCATCCGCACCGGCACCTTCAACGTCAACACCTTCAGCCTGGACATGCTCGGCCCGTTCGGCGGCTACAAGAACAGCGGTGTCGGACGGGAGTTCGGCCCGGAAGGCCTCGGCGAGTACCTGGAGCACAAGATGATCCACCTGCCGGCGGGCTCCTGATGGGCGACCGCTGGCAGGTGGAGGTGGACCGGGGCGTCTGCATCGGCTCGGGCATGTGCGTGAACCACGCCCCGGACGCCTTCGTCCTCGACGCGGCCCGCCAGTCCCACCCACGCGCCCCGCGGACGGACGCCAACGAACCCACCCTCACGGCGGCGGAGGGCTGCCCGGTGGAGGCCATCCTGATCACCCTGGCGGCCACCGGGGAGCCGGTGTTCCCGCCGGAGGACTGACCCCGGGCGGGCCGGAGCCGACCGGCTCCGGCCCGACGCGCCCCACCCGGCATCTCCGGCGGGATCCGGCCCGGCCCGTGGATCGACGCCATCGGATCCGGCTCCGCCCTCGTCTCCGACGGCACCCTCCGGCCGGGCGGCGGCCGACCGGCGGCCCGGCTTTCCTCCCGGTGGCGATCGGAGGATCGTAGGGGGTGTGACCGGTAGGCATCGCCACTGGGAGGTGCGTCATGCGCAAGGTCATGGACTGCAGGGAGTACCCCAGCGAGATCGGGTGCACCCTGACGATCACCGGCGAGGAAGACGAGGTCATGGGCGCGGCCGTCCAGCACGCGGTCGCCGTGCACGGCGAGGAGGACACCCAGGAGTTCCGCGACGCGCTGCGCGGCATGCTGAAGCCCGAGGTGACCTCAGGGGTGTGACGGCCGGACGAGTTCCTCCAGCGCCGCGCGCGCGGTGAAGGACTCGAAGAGGGCCACGGACGGCCCCTGCGCGGAGGCCAGGACGCCGTAGTACTCGGGCAGGTAGGAGAGGTCCCCCCAGGGCTCCTCCACGTACGCCCGCACCAGGAGCCGCCCTGATCCCGTGGACCGGATCCACGGGATCAGGACGCAGTCGGCCAGCGCGGGGTCGATGAGCCCGGGGCCGTCCAGGGGAAGGGTGTCCGGCCGCTCGACCAGCTCCAGCGCAGCCGGACGGCCGTCACCGGGGCAGTCCCTCAGCCGCCCGGCGACGGCCTGCCGCATCCCCCACGCCTCCGCCACCACGGACAGCTCCGCCCGGGTGTCCTCACCGATCCGCACCCGGTGCCGCAGGAGGGCGTCCACCAGGTACTCGACGCCCGCCTCCTGCTCTCCGACCTCCCAGCACGTCCGCACCTCGTCGGCGTCGGCGTCGGGCAGCAGCGCGGCGAAACGGTCCCAGACCTCGGCTTCATCGATCACCCGCAGAGGCTAGCGGCCCCCGTCGGCACCGCGGGGAAAACGGGGTGCGGGCACGCCCTCCCCCTGCGAGGCTGCGCCGGTGAACCGCGAACAGATGTCCAAGATCGCCCATACCCACCACCCCATCAAGTCCCCCTTGGACGACGGCTCCGTGAGCCGCCTCCTGGCCCACGCCCTCCCGCGCGGCGACGAACGCGTCCTGGACCTCGGCTGCGGCGGAGGCGAATGGCTGCTGCGCGCCCTGACCACGCACCCGCACCTGCGGGCCGAGGGCGTGGACATCTCCGAGTCCGACCTGGCGGAGGCCCGCCAGAAGGCCGTCCGCCTCGGCATCGACGACCGCCTGGCCCTCCACTGCCGGAAGGCCGAGGAGTTCTCCTCCCCCCACCGCTTCGACCTGGTCCTGTGCATCGGCTCGACCCACGCCCTCGGCGGCCTCCTCCCCACCCTCGAAGCCGCCCGCGACCACCTGGCCCCCGGCGGCCGCGTCCTGATCGGCGACGGCTTCTGGGAACGCGACCCCTCCCCGGAGGCGGTGGAGGTGCTGGGCGACTTCGCCGACCTCGCCACCACGGTCGACCGCATCACCGCCGCCGGCTGGACCCCCGTCCAGGGCCACGTCAGCACCCGCCAGGAGCTGGACGACTACGAGTGGGCGAACTGGGGCACCCTGGCCTCCTGGGCCCTGGACCACCCCACCCACCCGGACGGCCCCGAGGTCCTCGCCTGGGCCACGACCCGCCGCGCGGAATGGCTCCGCACCTACCGCGACACCTGGGGCTTCGCCACCCTCCTCCTCCGCCCCACCCCGTCCTGACCCGCCGGCCCGCAGACGGGAAGGCGGGTGGGCGAGGAGACGGCGGGCCCGCGCCGTGGCAGGCCGTCGCCCCCTGACAACCCGATCAGGACTTTTCCGGGGCCGTCAGGTCGATCAGGCGGCACACGGTCTCGATGTCTATCTTCACCTGCGCGATGGACGCCCGCCCAGAGAGCCAGGTGATCAGGGCCGAGTGCCAGGTGTGTTCGATGACGCGGACCGCCGAGAGCTGTTCCGGTGTCGGCGGGGCGTCCAGGCCCATCGCGTCGAGGATGATGGCCGTGGTCAGCCGGGAGACCGTGTCCACCTCCGGGCTCACGCTGCGGTCCGCGAACGTCAGGGCGCGGACCATGGCGTCCGCCAGGTGCGGCTCCCGCTGGAGCGCCCGGAACGCGCGCATCAGGGTCTCCGCGACCCGTTCCGCCGGCTCCTCGCCCGCCGGGGGCCGCTTGCGCAGGGTGGTGTGCATGTGCTGGAGCTGGTCCTGCATGGTCGCGACGAGCAGGTGCACCTTGGACGGGAAGTACCGGTACAACGTGCCCAGCGCGACCTGCGACGACTCCGCGACCTCCCGCATCTGCACGGCGTCGAAGCCGCCCCGGCTGGCCAGCTGTGCGCTCGCGTGCAGGATCCGGCGACGGCGCGCCTCCTGGCGCTCCGTCAGGGGAGGGGACGCCGGGCCGGCCGGGGTGGTCGCCGGTTTCGTGACGGCCTTCGCTTCCGCTGTCATGTGTCCCGTTCCTGGCGTTCCGTGTCGTTGCGGGTGCTGCTTCGGGATGAACCGGTGACGGCTCCGGAAGCCAGCATGTCAGGCCTCGCGCCGGGCGTCCGAGCCGTGGCGCGAATCACCTGCTCCACCTCTTACGGTGTGGTTTCCGGCCGGTAGATTCAATGCTCTTCGACGGATCAAGTCTGAAACTTGTTCTACATTATCCGAGCGGTTACGCTCCGGCGACAGCGCAGGGAGAAGGGGGCCGAGAGTGACCGCAGAGGCCATGGTGACGAGCCCTTTCGCGGGTTCCGCCACCGACGGCGAACGGCCGTTGCGCATCGCACTGCTCACCTATAAGGGGAACCCGTTCTGCGGCGGCCAGGGCGTCTACGTCCGGCACCTCTCCCGCGAGCTCGTGAAGCTCGGACACTCCGTCGAGGTCATCGGCGCGCAGCCCTACCCGGTGCTCGACACCGGTGCCACGCTCACCGAGCTGCCGAGCCTGGACCTCTACCGCAGCCCCGACCCGTTCCGCACGCCCAAGCGCGACGAGTACCGGGACTGGATCGACGCCCTCGAGGTCGCGACCATGTGGACCGGCGGGTTCCCGGAGCCGCTGACCTTCTCGCTGCGCGCCCGGCGCCACCTCCTGTCCCGCGCGGGCGAGTTCGACGTCATCCACGACAACCAGACCCTCGGCTACGGGCTGCTCGGCGACCTCGGCGCGCCGCTGGTGACGACCATCCACCACCCCATCACCGTCGACCGCAAGCTCGACCTCGCCGCCGCCAAGGACCGCAAGAAGCGCGCCTCCGTGCGCCGTTGGTACGCGTTCACGCGCATGCAGGGCCGCGTCGCCCGCCGCCTGCCCTCCGTCCTGACGGTCTCCGGCTCCTCCCGGCAGGAGATCGCCGAGCACCTGGGCGTCCGCGACGACCGCATCCACGTCGTCCACATCGGCGCCGACACCGACCTGTGGTCGCCGGACCCGTCCGTGGCCGAGGTCCGCGGCCGCATCGTGACGACCTCCAGCGCGGACGTCCCGCTCAAGGGCCTCGTCCACCTCGTCGAGGCGCTCGCCAAGCTGCGCACCGAACAGCCCGACGCGCACCTCGTCGTCGTCGGCAAGCGCGCCGAGAGCGGGCCGGTCGCCCGCGCGATCGAGAAGTACGACCTCCAGGACGCGGTGCGCTTCGTCAAGGGCATCACCGACGCCGAGCTCGTCGACCTCGTGCGCAGCGCCCAGGTCGCCTGCGTGCCCTCCCTCTACGAGGGCTTCTCGCTCCCGGCGGCCGAGGCCATGGCCACCGGCACCCCCCTCGTCGCCACCACCGGCGGGGCCATCCCCGAGGTGGCCGGCCCCGACGGGGAGACCTGCCTGGCCGTGCCGCCCGGTGACGCGGGGGCGCTGGCCGCGGCCCTGGGCCGGATGCTGGGCGACGCCGGCCTGCGCGCCCGTCTCGGGGCGGCCGGGCGGGAGCGGGTCCTGGCCCGGTTCACCTGGGCCAGAGCCGCCGAGGGCACCGCGGCCCACTACCGGGCCGCGATCGCGCGCTCCGCCGCCGCCCGGACCCGGTGAACGGCGCCCCGCCGAGCACCGTGCGTACGTCATCTCAACCGCTCCATCCGCACCACCCTTCTCACCCCCGTGACCGCGAAGGCAGGACCCCGTGCTGACCGTCGATTTCTCCCGGTTCCCGCTCGCCGCCGGCGACCGCGTGCTCGATCTGGGCTGCGGCGCAGGCCGGCACGCCTTCGAGTGCTACCGGCGCGGCGCCCAGGTCGTCGCCGTCGACCGCAACGGCGAGGAGATCCGCGAGGTCGCCAAGTGGTTCGCCGCCATGAAGGAGGCCGGTGAGGCCCCGGCCGGCGCCACCGCCACCGCCATGGAGGGCGACGCCCTGGCCCTGCCCTTCCCCGACGAGTCCTTCGACGTCGTCATCATCTCCGAGGTGATGGAGCACATCCCCGACGACAAGGGCGTCCTCGCCGAGATGGTGCGCGTGCTCAAGCCGGGCGGCCGCATAGCGGTCACCGTCCCGCGCTACGGTCCGGAGAAGATCTGCTGGGCGCTGTCCGACGCCTACCACGAGGTCGAGGGCGGCCACATCCGCATCTACAAGGCGGACGAACTGCTCGGCAAGATGAAGCAGGCCGGCCTCAAGCCGTACGGCACCCACCACGCGCACGGCCTGCACTCCCCGTACTGGTGGCTCAAGTGCGCCTTCGGCGTGGACAACGACAAGGCGCTGCCGGTCAAGGCGTACCACAAGCTCCTGGTCTGGGACATCATGAAGAAGCCCCTCGCGACCCGCCTCGCCGAGCAGGCCCTGAACCCGCTCATCGGCAAGAGCTTCGTGGCGTACGCGACCAAGCCCCACCTCCCCGTCGGCGCGGCCCAGTGAGCTCGCCGGGGCGCACCGTACCCGAACACCTCGTCCTGGACGGCGTGCTGACCGCCGAGCAGGCGGCGAAGACGGTGGAGGGGATACTCGCCGTGCAGCGCGCCGACGGGGCCATACCGTGGTTCCGCGGCCACCACCTCGACCCGTGGGACCACACCGAGGCCGCGATGGCCCTGGACGCGGCGGGCGAGCACGAGGCGGCGGAACGGGCCTACGTCTGGCTGGCCCGCCACCAGAACCCGGACGGCTCCTGGTACGCGGCCTACGCGGACCGGCCCGAGGGGGTGGACACCGCCGAACCGCAGGACGCGGGCCGCGAGTCCAACTTCGTCGCGTACATCGCCGTCGGCGTCTGGCACCACTACCTGGCGACCGGGGACGACACCTTCCTGGACCGGATGTGGCCGGCGGTCGTCGCGGCCGTCGAGTTCGTCCTCGGCCTCCAGCAGCCCGGCGGCGAGATCGGCTGGAAGCGGGAGCCGGACGGCACGGCCGTCACCGACGCCCTGCTGACCGGCTCCTCCTCCATCCACCAGGCGCTGCGCTGCGCCCTGGCCATCGCCGACCACCGCGGTGACCCGCAGCCCGACTGGGAGCTGGCGGCGGGCGCGCTGGCGCACGCGATACGCAGGCACCCGGAGCGGTTCCTGGACAAGTCCCGGTACTCGATGGACTGGTACTACCCGGTACTGGGCGGCGCCCTGACGGGTGCGGAGGCGAAGGCGCGCGTCGAGGAGCGCTGGGACGAGTTCGTCGTCCCGGACCTGGGGGTGCGGTGCGTGCTGCCGAACCCGTGGGTGACGGGCGGGGAGTCCTGTGAGCTGGCGCTCACCCTGTGGGCGATGGGGGAGTCGGACCGGGCGCTGGAGATCCTGCGCTCGATCGGCCACCTGCGCGCCGAGAACGGCATGTACTGGACGGGCTACGTCTTCGAGGACCGGGCCGTGTGGCCGGTGGAGCAGACGGCCTGGACGGCGGGCTCGCTGCTGCTGGCCGTGGCCGCGCTGGGCGGGGACGAGGCGACCACGGAGGTGTTCGGCGGCGAGCGGCTCCCGCCGGGCATGGACCCGGGCTGCTGCGCGTAGCGACCGCCCTGCGGGCAGGGGGCCCCGCCCGCGCAGGGCGGGCCCCCGTCCCGGGGCGGGGTCAGGCGCGGCGCAGGAGGCGGGCCAGGGCGTGGCCCGCCACCAGGTAGACGACGGCGGCGATGCCGTAGCCGACGATCACCTGTGCCCAGTGGCGGCTGAGGTGGAAGATGTCGAGCGACCAGCCCGCCAGCCAGGTCGCCGCGTCGTGGAACCACTGGACGACCTCGTTGGAGCGGTTCGCGCCCAGCAGGTCCATCACGATCCACACGATGATGACCAGTGCCACGGCGTCGGCGGCCAGTGCCACGATCCGGCCGGCCGACCAGCCGGCCCGGCGTCCTGCGATGCTTTCTCCGTGCATGCCGGGCGTCTTGCCGTTCCTGCACGGTTGAAACCCGTACCGTCGCGGGAGCCCTCCCCGGTCCCTCCCCGGCCCCCGGCGTCTCCGAACGGGTGACCCGAGTGGCGGGGCCGTGGCGGCCGGGTGAGGCTGCGGGGGACACCCCAGCCACCGGAGGCAGCCGTGCGCGTACCCAGCACCGTCCGATTCCGCCGCGCCGTGGCGGCCGTGGTCCTGTCCACCTCGCTGCTGGCCGGCGCGACCGCGTGCGGCACCGGTGGCGACCGGGGCATGCGGGAGGAGGCCTCGTCGGCCGCGACGGCGGCGGAGCTGGCCGCCCTCGCGGTGGCGGAGCCGGAGGCTGCCGAGGCCGACGCGCTGGCCGCGGCGACGCCGGAGCCGAGCACGTCGGCGGAGCGGCAGAAGTTCGCCAAGACGCGCTTCGTCGCCAACGCCGGGCTCGCGGCGGGTGCCACCTACCAGTGGATCATCAAGCCGTACCGGGCCGGCAAGTTCAAGAAGGGTGCGAAGGGCCGTACCTTCGCGCTGATCAAGGCGGGTCTCGCGGGCGCGTTCGCGTACAACCGGCTGAAGGCGGCGGCCGAGAACGCCCAGGGCGACCCGCTGCTGTCGAAGGCCATGGTCCCGCTGGCGGCGGGCATCGACTCCCTCAAGAACCTGGGCACCAAGCTGCGCAAGGGCGCCGCGGGCGATGCCGACATCAGCTCCTTCGAGAACGTGATCAGCGGGGTGAAGGAGGCCGGGAAGAGCGCGGGCGCCCCGGTGACCGACCAGGTGCCGAGCGTCTCCCAGCTGGGCGGCTGACCGCCCGGCAGTCCTGGGCCGCGTCCTTCGGACCGGGCCGGGCGGCCTGGTCCCGGAGGCGCGGCCTAGCCGTTCAGTTCGGCCAGGACGCGGAGGGTGTGCGGGTCCGGGGCGGTGACCAGGAGGTCGGTGACCGGGCCCCTGCGCCACAGCTCCAGCCGTTCCGCGATCCGTTCGCGGGGGCCGACCAGGGAGATCTCGTCGGCGAAGGCGTCCGGGACGGCGAGGACCGCCTCCTGCCGGCGCCCGGCCAGGAACAGCTCCCGGATCCGCCGGGCCTCGGCCCCGTAGCCCATCCGGGCCATCAGGTCGGCGTGGAAGTTGCGGGCCGCGTGGCCCATCCCGCCGATGTAGAAGCCCAGCATCGCCTTGACCGGGAGCAGGCCCTCGGCGACGTCGTCGCAGACGTGGGCCCGGGCCATCGGCGCGATCATGAACCCTTCGGGCAGGCCGGCCAGGGAGGCCTGGTAGACGTCCGTGCGGGTCGGGGACCAGTACAGCGGTAGCCAGCCGTCGGCGATCCGGACCGTCTGGGCGATGTTCTTCGGCCCCTCCGCCCCCAGCAGCAGCGGGAGGTCCGCGCGCAGCGGGTGGGTGATGGGCTTGAGGGGCTTGCCGAAACCGGTGCCGTCGTCCCCGCGGTAGGGGTGGGCGTGGAAGCGGCCGTCCAGCGCCACCGGGCCCTCGCGGCGCAGCACCTGGCGCACGACGTCGACGTACTCGCGGGTCGCGGTGAGCGGGCTCGCGGGGAACGGGCGCCCGTACCAGCCCTCCACCACCTGGGGGCCGGACAGTCCCAGGCCCAGCATCATCCGGCCGCCGGAGAGGTGGTCCAGGGTGAGGGCGTGCATGGCGGTGGCGGTGGGGGTGCGGGCGGCCATCTGGGCGATGGCGGTGCCCAGGCGGATGCGGGAGGTGTGCGCGGCGATCCAGGTGAGCGGGGTGAAGGCGTCGGAGCCCCACGCCTCGGCGGTCCACACCGAGTCGTAGCCCAGGCGCTCGGCCTCGGTGGCGAGGTCGAGGTGGGACGGGGCGGGTCCGCGGCCCCAGTAGCCGAGTGCGAGTCCGAGGCGCATGTACGGTCCCCTCCGCGATGGCCGGCGGCGTATCTGACGCTGTATCAGATCCGTGTGTCCGGGCGACTGTAGGGCACGCGGGTTCCGCCGGGAAGGGCGGCGGCCCCCCGCCCGTGGGGGGCGGGGGGCCGTCGGTGCGCGGACGTGCGCTGACGTGCGCGGAAGCGCTCGGGCGTCAGCCGCGCTGGATGCCCGAGGTGTCGTTCAGGACGCCGCGGCGGCCGTCCTGGGTCTGGGCGATCAGCGTGGACGGGCCGCGCTGGTCGACGGCCAGGTACCAGGTGCCCGGGGCGAGCTCCGCGATCGGGGTGGGGGCGCCGTCCTCGGGGAAGAGGGGCCGGGCCACCGGCACCGCGAACCAGAACGGCGTGAAGTCCGCGGCCGGGAAGCCGGCGCCGGCCGACTCCTGCGGGGTGCCCCCGTACGGCGGGGCCGGCTGCGGGCTGGCCCCGTAGCCCTGGGGCTGCTGGCCGCCCGGGTAGCCGTAGCCGGTGCCGGGCTGGCCCCCGTACGGCTGGGCGGTGACGGGCTTGGGCTCCGGCACCAGCGGGCCGGCGAGCGCGGGGACCTTCGCGCCGGCGACGGCCACGCCCGCCAGGGCGAGCGCGGCGAGGAACGCCAGGATGCTGCCGGCCCCCAGGTCGGCCCGCGAGGGGGTGGTGATCAGCGACCACAGGGCGTTCCAGGCGGCGGCCACGGCCAGCACCGTGCCCCAGGCCGTCAGCGGCAGCCCGCCGAGCTTGCGGCCCTCGGGCTGGAAGCGGGCGCCGACCAGCAGGCCCGCCGCGATGAAGCCGGTCAGGAAGACGGCAGGGAGGGCCAGTCCGTAGACATCGGTGTCCCACGCACTCGGGAGGTCGGCGCCGGTGACGGAGTAGAAATCGAGGAACGAGGCGATGAACAGCAGCGCCGCTGCTCCGATCACCACGCCGTCGCCTCGAGTGAGGGAGCGGATGTTCACGTCTCTGGTGTCCTTCTCGGTCTTGGCAGGGGCGGATCGGGCGCCCCCATGGTACGGAGGTTTCCGCGGCCGAGAGGAACGGGGCGGCGGGGGCCGCCCGGCGCACTACCCGCCGAGGAAGCCGGTGATGCCGTCCGCGATGCCCTGGGCCGCCTTCTGTCGCCACTCCGGACTCGTCAGTTGCGCCGCGTCCTTGTCGTCACGCATGTTGCCGCATTCGATGAACACCTTGGGCCGGGTCGAGAGATTGAGCCCGCCCAGATCGTCGCGGACCACCAACCCGGTGCCGCCGCCGAGGTAGTTGGCGGGGGAGGAACCGGTGGTGCGGGCGAAGTTGGAGGCGAGGCGCTCCCCGAGGTCGCGGGAGGGGCCCAGGATCTTCGCGGTGTCGGCCGCGCCGCCCTTGACCCGGGCCGGGAGGATGACGTGGAAGCCGCGGTTGCCGGCGGAGGCGCCGTCGGCATGGACGGAGACGACGGCGTCGGCCGCGGCCTCGTTGCCGATCCGGGCCCGCTCGTCGATGCAGGGGCCCCAGGGGCGCTCGCCGTCGTGGGTCAGGACCACCTTGGCGCCCTTGGCCTCCAGCAGGGTGCGCGCCCGGTGGGCGACGTCGAGGGAGAACTCGGCCTCCATGTAACCGGAGTTGGTGGTGGTTCCGGTGGTGTCGCACTCCTTGCGGTTGGTGCCGATGTCCACCTGCCGGTCGATCTCCCGGCCGTGCTGGAAGTTCCCCGTGTTGTGCCCGGGGTCGATGACGACGGTCCGGCCGGCCAGCGGGCCCTTGGCGGGGGCCGCCGCCGGGGCCGCGGGCGGCCTGCTGGGGGAGGCGCTGGGCTTGGCGTCCGCCGCGGCGGCGGGGGAGGCGGCGGGCCGCGCCCCCGCGGGCTGCGGGGCGCCGGAGCCCGGGCCGGCCAGCACCTGGGTCAGCACCCAGCCCGCCAGGCAGGTCGGGGCCAGGGCGGCGAGCCCCACCGCGAGGGCGGGCCGGCGCGCGAACCAGGGCCGGTCGGGGCTGACGGAGGAGGCGGACTCGGGCGGCGGGGGGCTGTCGTCGTAGCGCACGTCGCGATGCTAGAACGCCCGGCCGGTGCCCTCCCGCACCCTGCGCCATCCGAGGGCGTGGTCCGATAGTCGTTCCGGTGGGCCCGTACGGGCCCCGGCCGCCGGGTGCCGGACGCCCCCGTCCGGGGGAGTGCCCGGCCGGGAGCGCGGATCCCGCGGGCGGGCCGCTAGGTGTTCTGTCCAGGGAGGTTGTGGACGGGTGATGCAGGTCTCGGCTGAGACGGCTTGAACGGGTGAGGGCCTCCCGGGTTCGGTGTGGATT
>NZ_JBFBDP010000071.1:0-5977 GCF_040701585.1 Streptomyces sp. NPDC093801
GCTTCCTGGGTCCCTGCGGCTTCCGGTCTCCCCGGATCTCGAAGTCCATCGCACCCCTTGAAGTGGGGTGTTGCGACGACTCCTAGAACCCAAGGACGCGCCCCCGGGCCCTTCCGCCGCGCTCACGCCGCCGCGCTCACGCCGCCGCGCTCACGCCGCCGCGCTCACGCCGCCGCGCTCACGCCGCCGCGCTCACGCCGCCGCGCTCACGCCTTCTTCGGCGCCGCCTGCTGCACGACCTCGAACGACCACACCTGCGACCCGGACGCCGCCGGCTTCGGCCGGTCACCGCCACCCTGGTGCGCCGCCTTCATCGGACCCTCCATCCACGCCTGGAAGTCCTCCTCCGAACGCCAGCGCGTGTACACGAGGTACTGGTCGGTGCCCTCGATCGGCCGCAGCAGCTCGAACCACTCGAACCCGTCCGAGTTCTCCACGGCGCCGGCCCGCGAGGCGAAGCGCTGCTCCAGCACCTCCCGCTGCTCGTCGGGAACCGTCAGGGCGTTGATCTTCACGATGCTCATGCCGCCATCCTAGGGATCGCGCGGGGGATATCGTCGTCCCGGTGGTGAACCCAGGTGACAGGCGCGGCGCGATCCGCGTACGGCAGCCGGGCGGAGCCGGGTTGCGGCCGACAGGGCGGGAGGACGGCGAGGCGTGGCTGACGCGGCGGAGCACGGCGGTGCCAACGGACATGCCGGGGTCATAGGCGGTGGCGGCAGGCTCGGGGCGGCGCGCCTCCTGCTGTGGGCGCTCGCCGCGGTCCTCACCGTCAGACAGGCCGCCTCCGTCCTGCGCGTGCCCCCGGGCGAGTGGTTCAGCGACCTCCACTCCTCGGCGAGCACCGCGGCCCCCGGCACCCTGTACGACGCCGGGCAGTTCACCGGCACCCCCTTCGCCGGCCTCGTCCTCAAGCCCCTGGCCGGACTCGCCGCGCCCTCCTCCCTGGAGGTGGCGTGGACCTGCGCGACCCTGCTCCTCGTCGGCGCCGTCGGGGTGGTCGCCGCGCGCGGACTGCCCGACCCCGTGCCGCGCCGCACCGCGCTGCTCGCGGCGCCCGTGCTGGTCGCGCTGATGATGGTCTCGCTGCCGGTCCGCGCGGCCGCCTTCCCGGGCCAGACCGCCGTCCTGCCCGTCCTGCTGGTGCTGCTCGCCCTCTTCCGGGTGCCGGGGGAGAAGCCGGCCGGCTTCCTCGTCGGCCTCGCCGCCGCCCTCCAGCCCGCCCTGCTGCTCTTCGCCCCGCTGCTGTGGCTGACCGGGCGCCGCCCCGCCGCCCGGGCCTCCGCCGCCACCTTCGCCGGGGCGACCCTGCTGGCCTGGGCCTCCCTGCCGCGCGACTCGTGGACGTACTGGGTCCGCCACCTCGCCGGCACCGGCCTCGGCGGCTCACCCGACGGCCTCGCCAACCAGTCCGTCCACGGTGCCCTGCTGCGGTTCGGCCTCAGCGGCGCCGGCGAGATCCTCCTCTACGCCGCCCTCGCCGCCGCGATCACCTGGGCCGCCCTGCACCGCGCCGCCCGCTACGCCCGCGACGGCCAGCTGCTCCTCGCCGTCGCCGTCACCGGCTGCGCGGCGGTCGCCGTGTCCCCGACCGGCTGGCGCCACCAGCTGCTGTGGGTGCTGCTCGCGGTGGCCGGCAAGGTGGGGGAGCGCGCCGCCGACCGGCGCGTGTGGCCGGTGGCCGTGGTGCTGGCCATCACCCTGCCGAGCGCCGTCCTGCTGCCCAACATGGCCGCGCTGGCCCCCGTACGGGACAACGTGCCGCTGCTCGCGGCCGTGGCGGCGGCCTGCGCCGTGCCGTTCCTGCCGCGCTCCTCCCCGTACTGGCACGAGGCCGTCCCCACCGTCCACGGGCGCCCCGCCGCGGCCCGTTGGGCGCGGGTGCCGCTGCTGCCGTTCTGGCGGCGCGCGCTGTCGCGCCCCAACCTGCTGCTGGAGCTCCTGCTGATACGGGTCGGCTACTCGATCTACTCCCACATCCGGGCCGCCGCCCCCGCGAGCCGCTCCCTCGCCGAGCGCAACGGGAGCCTGATCCACGGCGCCGAGCAGGTGCTCGGCATCGACATCGAGCGGGCCGTGAACCGGGCGGTGGTCGACACGCCGTGGCTGGAGGCGTTCTTCGACTTCTACTACTCCTCCTTCCACTTCGTGGTGCCGCTCGGCATCCTGGCGGTCCTCTACTGGCGGCGCCCCGGCGACTACCGCTGGGCGCGGGCCTCGCTGGGCCTGGCGACCGTCCTCGCGCTGGCCGGGTTCTGGCTGTTCCCGCTGGCGCCGCCGCGGCTGATGCCGGACCTCGGCTTCGTCGACACCGTGCACGGGGCGCAGGACCTGGCGAACCCCTCGTACGGGGCGATGACCGCGATCTCCAACCAGTACGCGGCGATGCCCTCGCTGCACTTCGGCTGGTCGCTGTGGTGCGGGGTCGTGGTGGTCGCGCTGGCGCCGAAGGGCCGGCTGAAGCTGCTGGGCGCGCTGCACCCGCTGATCACGGTGTGCGCGATCGTGGCCACCGCCAACCACTGGGTCCTGGACGCGGTCGGCGGCGCCGTCGTCGTCGCGGCGGGCTTCGGGCTGGTCCACGTGTTGTCGGGGCCGCGCGCGCTGAGGGTCACCCTGCCCGTGCAGCGCAGCACGGCCGGGGAGCCGGACCGGATGGCCGCGGCGCGGCGGTAGCCGGACGGGCGCGGAGGGACCAGGGGGAGCGAGGGGGAGCGAGGGGGGAGCGAGGGGGAGCGAGGGTGAGCGAGGGTGAGCGGCGTCAGGACGCGGCCGGAGGGATGTTCTGGTTGAGGCGGAAGAGGTTGTCGGGGTCGTAGTGCCGCTTCAGCTCGCGCAGGCGCCGGTACTTGGCCTCCCCGTACGCCTGCGCGACCCGCTCCCCGCCCTCCTCCATCAGGAAGTTCGAGTAGACGCCGGTCTGGTGGGGGGCGAGCGCCGACCACAGCCCGCGCGCCCACGCCCGTTCCGCCTCGAACCCCTCGGGGCCCTCCGTCGTCCCGTTGATGTTGAAGGTGTGCCCGGAGGAGCGCCCGCCGAAGGCCGTCTCGTCGTCCCCGACCCGCCGGATCGCCCCGCCCAGCTGGAAGATCGGGAAGGCGGTGAGCGGCGAGACGATGCGGGCCGCGTGCTCGGCGGTGAGGTCGATGACCTCGTCGTCGAGCCGGTCCACGTCGCAGGACTTGAAGTAGTACCAGCGCCCGCGCGGGAAGGACGGGTCGAACATCGCCTGGTGGGCGGTGAACGGCTTGGGCGTGCACAGGTCCAGCAGGGGCGGCGGGCCCTCCTCGCGCAGCGGCCGCAGCACCTCCTCCCCGTCCTCGACCGGTCCGGCGTAGCAGCACACCACCATCACCACCGGCCTGCCGTGCAGTTCCCGCGGCATGAACGGCACCGGAGGCACCCGGCGGTGCACGACCGCCGTGGTCAGCTCGTCCGGGACGTCGGTGATCCAGTCCCGGTACAGGCGCAGCAGCCGCGCCGACTCCTCCATCGGCCACAGGACCGGACCCGCGAGGACCACCGGGCCCACGGGGTGGAGGCGGAACTCGAACTCCGTCACGATCCCGAAGTTCCCGCCCCCGCCGCGGATCCCCCAGAAGAGGTCGGCGTTCCGGTTCTCGTCGGCCGTCAGGAACGACCCGTCGGCCGTGACCACGTCCACCGACAGCAGCTGGTCGACCGTCAGCCCGTACTTGCGCATCAGCCAGCCGATCCCGCCGCCGAGGGTCAGCCCCGCCAGTCCGGTGGTCGTGACGATCCCGGCCGGCACCGCCAGCCCGAACGCCTGGGTCTCCCGGTCCAGTTCGCCGAGCCGCACCCCCGCCTGGGCCCGGACGGTACGGGCCCCGGGATCCACCCGGATGCCGCGCATCGCGGAGAGGTCGACGACGATCCCGTCGTCGCACACCGAGTGCCCGGGGAAACTGTGGCCGCCGGAGCGGACCGCCAGGGGCAGCCCCTCGCCGGCCGCGAACCGCACGGCGTCCCGCACGTCCGCCACGCCCGCGCAGCAGGCGACGAGGGCGGGGTGCCGGTCGACCGAGCCGTTCCAGACCCGCCGGTCCTCGTCGTACGTGGGGTCCCCGGGCCGGACCAGCCGTCCTCGGAAGGAGGGGCCGGGCACAGCCGTGACCGTGGCCATGGCCCCAGTCTGGCACCGGTCCGGGTCACCCGCACGCCCGTACGGGTGGCCCGGCTCAGGGCCCGCCCGCCGCCCGCCGCCGCAGCAGGGCGCGCAGCGGGCCGGGGCTCTCGTACCCCACCCGGCGGGCGACCGCCGCGAGCGGCAGGCCGGTGGTGCGCAGCAGGTGTTCGGCCTGCTCCACCCGCAGGTCCTGGACCAGGCGGATGGGGGAGCGGCCGAGGGATCGGGCCAAGGTGCGCTGGAGGGTGCGCTCGCTGACGCCGAGGTCGCCGGCCGCGTCGGCGATGGACAGGGGTTCCGCGATGCGGGCCCGCACCCACTCCCCGAAGGCGGCGACGAGCGGCTCGTGGCGGGCCATGGCGCTGGGGATCATGTAGGCGGCCTGCGAGGCCCGGTCGTCCACCACGAGGTAGCGCCGCACCAGGTCGGCCAGGGCCGGGCTGCGGGAGGCCACGACGGCCAGCGCCAGGTCGAGGTGGCTGAACGCGGCTCCGGCGGTGGTGACCCCGTCCGAGGTGGTGACCATCCGGGTCTCCTCCACCGTCACCCGCCGGTAGCGCTCCCGGAACACGGGCGCCAGCCACCAGCTGGTCGTCGCCCGCAGCCCGTCCAGCACCCCCGACTCGGCCAGCAGGAACGTCCCCGTGCAGGAAGAGGCGAGCGGGGTGCGGCGCTCGCGGGCCTCGGCCAGCAGCCGGCGGGCGGAACGGTGCGCGGGCGAGGCCACGGTCTCCAGGAGGGCGTCGGGCCGGCGCTCCATCAGGGCGGGCAGGACGAGGAGTTCCGCGTCCTCGGCCCGGGCCGCCGGCTCGGTGTCGATGCGGTGGCCCAGCCCGGTGCGCACGCGACGGCGCACGCCGACCGTGTGGACGGCGAAGGCCGGCGGCGCGGCGCCCGCGAGCCGTCCGCGCAGGGCGTTGGCGGTGTGGAGCACGTCCAGGACGGCCGAGATCCCGGAGTCGAACACCCCGTCGAGGGCCAGTACGGCGACTTTCACCGGCCCACCCTAACGCGCGGCCCCGCCCCGGCGGGTCGTGTCGGAATCGAGCCGGAAGGTGCCGGATCCGCCACTCCCGCCGCCGCCGGGCCCTGCCTAGGGTCGATGGCATGACCACGTACGAGACCACTGCTCGGGCCGCCGTCCCCGGCGCGACGGCGTCCGCCCCGGCCGCCCCCCTCCGCACCCGCACCCACACCTGGGAGCCGCGGCCGGCGTCCGTCCCGGGCCTCGCGGAGATGAGCGGCCTGGAGATCCTCCGGGCGGCCCTGGAGGGGACCCTGCCCGCCGCCTCGATGACGAGCACGCTGGGCTTCCGCCTCACCGAGGTCGGCGAGGGCCGTGCCGTCTTCGAGGGCGATCCCGGCGACCACCTGCTCAACCCCATGGGCACGGTCCACGGCGGCTTCCTCGCCACCCTGCTCGACTCCGCGCTCGGCTCGGCCGTGATGACCCGGCTCCCGGCGGGCACCACGTACACGACCGTCCAGTTGGGCGTCCACATGATCCGCCCGGTCCTCGCGGACACCCCCGCCCTGCGCTGCGAGGGCACCGCCCTGCACGTCGGGCGCACCACCGCCACGGCCGAGGCCCGCGTCATCGGCACCCACGACGGCAAGCTCTACGCCCACGCGACGACGACCTGCGCGGTCCTGCGCCTCACCTGACGGGCCCGCAGGCCGCAGCGGCGCCGTGGCCCGCAGGCCGCAGCGGCGCGGGGGTCCGCAGGCCGGAGGGGCGCGGGGGTCCGCAGGCCGGAGGGGCGCGGGGGTCCGCAGGCCGGAGGGGCGCGGGGGTCCGCAGGCCGGAGGGGCGCGGGGGTCCGCAGGCCA
>NZ_JBFBDP010000071.1:6075-18570 GCF_040701585.1 Streptomyces sp. NPDC093801
CGGAGGGGCGCCGGGGCGCGGAGGCTCCGGCGCCCCTCCGGTGGATCGCCGCGTCCTGCAAGGATCGGTCAGCCCCCGGCGTTCCGCCACTCGGGCGGCCGCCGGCCGGGGCCGTTCCGCGGACGGCGGGGGCCGGGGCGTGGAAGACGACGGCCCCCGCCGTCGCGGATCACGGGTCAACCGGCGCTGACCCGTAGCTCCTTGATGCCGTTGAGCCAGGCCGCCCGCAGCCGCCGCGGCCCGGCGGACCCGGGGGCGGGCCGCAGGTCGGGCAGGGTGTCGGCCAGGGCGTTGAAGATCAGGTCGATCTCCATGACCGCCAGGGACTTGCCGAGGCAGAAGTGCGGGCCGCCGCCGCCGAAGCCGAGGTGCGGGTTGGGGTCGCGGGTGATGTCGAAGACCTCCGGGTCCTCGAACACCTCGGGGTCGTGGTTGGCCGAGGAGTAGAACATGCCCACCCGGTCGCCGGCCTTGATCTTCTGGCCGCCCAGCTCGGTGTCCCGGGTGGCGGTGCGCTGGAAGGAGACCACGGGCGTGGCCCAGCGCACGATCTCCTCCGCCGCCGTCGAAGGCCGGGTCGCCTTGTACAGCTCCCACTGCTCGGGGTGGGTGAGGAAGGCGTGCATGCCGTGGCTGATGGCGTTGCGGGTGGTCTCGTTGCCCGCGACCGCCAGCAGCAGGACGAAGAAGCCGAACTCGTCGGAGCGCAGGTTGCCCTCGCCCTCCGCCGCCACCAGCTGCGTGACGATGTCCTTGGCGGGGCACTCCTTGCGCTCGGCGGCCAGGTTCATCGCGTAACCGATGAGCTCCACGGCCGCGTTGGCGCCGACCTCCTCGGTGATGGCGTACTCCGGGTCGTCGTACGCGACCATCTTGTTCGACCAGTCGAAGATCTTGGCCCGGTCCCGCTGCGGTACGCCGATCAGCTCGGCGATGGCCTGGAGGGGGAGTTCGCAGGCCACGCGGGTCACGAAGTCGAAGCTGCCGTCGCCGGCCGCCGCCCGCGCCTCCTCGACGATCTTCCGCGCCCGGTCGCGCAGGGCCTGCTCCAGGCCGCGGATGGCGCGCGGGGTGAACCCGCGCTGCACGATCTGCCGGACGCGGGTGTGCTCCGGCGGGTCCATGTTCAGCATGATGAGCCGCTGGGCCTCGATCTGCTCGCGCTGGACGTGCGCGTTGAAGCGGATGATCGCCGTGTTGGTGGTGGAGGAGAACAGCTCCGGGTGCGTGGAGACGTACTTGACGTCCGCGTGCCGGGTCACGGCCCAGTAGCCCTCGTCGTCGAACCCGGTGATGCCGCGCGGCTGCGCGCACCACCACACGGGAGCGGTCTGCCGGAGCCGCGCGAACTCGGGCAGCGGCACCCGTTCCAGGAGGAGGTCGGGGTCGGTGGCGTCGAAGCCCTCGGGCAGCGCGGGACAGGACATCGGGCGACTCCAAAGTCTGACGAAGGTCTGACGGCCCATCAGATGTTGGCTTGAAGGTAGTAACGAGTTCTAGAAGTGACAAGGGCTCCCGCGCCGGTGGTTGCGTGTGGAATCCGTGGAGGGGGCGTGCAAGACCCTTGCGTGGCGGGGGTCCGGGTCATAAGACTGCGGTGGAGAACTAGAACGCGTACTAGTTCGAGCGTGGCGGCCGCCGGGACGGCCTGCCGTGCCGGCGCTGTGCAGAGTGTGCAGGAGAGGACGAGCTCATGGCCGCGGAACCCGTCATCGTCGAAGCCGTACGCACGCCCATCGGGAAACGCGGGGGCTCCCTGGCCAACCTCCATCCCGCCTATCTGCTCGGCGAGACCTACCGCGAACTCCTCGCCCGTACCGGAATCCAGCCGGACTGCGTCGAGCAGATCGTCGGCGGCACCGTCACCCACGCCGGCGAGCAGTCCATGAACCCCGCCCGCAACGCCTGGCTCGCCATGGGGCTCCCGTACGAGACCGCCGCCACCACCGTCGACTGCCAGTGCGGCAGCTCCCAGCAGGCCAACCACATGGTCGCCAACATGGTCTCCGGCGGGGTCGTGGACATCGGCATCGCCTGCGGCGTCGAGGCCATGAGCCGCGTCCCGCTCGGCTCCGGCTCCAAGCACGGCCCCGGCAAGCCCTTCCCGGACGAGTGGAACGTCGACCTCCCCAACCAGTTCGAGGCGGCCGAGCGGATCGCCCGCCACCGCGGCCTGACCCGCGAGGACGTCGACCGCCTCGGCGTCCTCTCGCAGGAGCGGGCCGCCACCGCCTGGGCCGAGGAGCGCTTCAAGCGCGAGACCTTCGCCGTCCAGGTCCCGACGACGGAGGAGGAACAGGCCGCCGGCCAGGGCATGTGGCGGCTGGTCGACCGGGACGAGGGGCTGCGCGACACCAGCATGGAGGCCCTGGCCCGGCTCAAGCCGGTCATGCCGACGGCCGTGCACACCGCGGGCAACTCCTCCCAGATATCCGACGGCGCCGCCGCCGTGATGTGGGCCTCCCGCAAGATGGCCCGCGCGCTCAAGCTCAGGCCGCGCGCCCGCATCGTCGCCCAGGCACTGGTCGGCGCCGACCCGCACTACCACCTGGACGGGCCCATCGACGCGACGCGGGCCGTGCTGGGCAAGGCCGGGATGTCCCTCAAGGACATCGACCTCGTCGAGATCAACGAGGCCTTCGCGTCCGTCGTCCTCAGCTGGGCCCGGGTCTTCGGCCAGGACCTGGAGAAGGTCAACGTCAACGGCGGCGCCATCGCCCTCGGCCACCCCGTCGGCGCCACCGGCGCCCGGCTGATCACCACCGCGCTGCACGAGCTGGAGCGGCGCGACAAGGAGTTCGCCCTGATCACCATGTGCGCGGGAGGCGCACTGGCGACCGGCACGATCATCCAGCGCCTCTGAGCGCACCGCGCCCCGAGGGCGCCCACCGAACCCGTGGGATGGGATGCGAAGGCCCCGGCGGCCGGACCTGGGGAGGCCGGCCACCGGGGCCCTCGTATGCCCTCCGCCGCTACGCCGTGTACGGCAGCGGGCGGGTGCTGACCCGGTCGAGCAGGACGACGTTCGGGTTGCAGTCCGCCGGGTGGACCGTCACGGATCCGTCCGGCCTCCGCTCCACGAGCAGCAGGCTGAAGTCGGCCAGCGCCTGGAGCTGGGTCGGCTCGACCGCGTACTCGTAGACGCGCTGCTGACCGCGGGCCAAGCTGGTGCTCTGGCTGTCGCCGGTCGTGTGCGTGGTGGACTCGTTCGTCGTGTACGTCGTACTGGTCGACGTACCGGTGGTCTTGCTGTAGCTGCCGCCGGAGCTGCTGGAGCTGCTCGCGGGGAACGGGTTGAAGCCGCCCTGGTAGGTGTCGGAGGTCCCCCAGTTCGAACCCCGGCTCACCGACTCGCTGTACGTGGTTCCCTCGCTCAGCGAGGACCCGACGGTCTTGGCGACCGAGGTGCTGACCGTCGTCCCCTCGGTGTCCGTCAGCGAGTGCAGGACGAAGGAGTGGTGGCGGCCCAGGAAGTCCGCGGCGATCCCGGCCTCCCGGTGGTTGCCCAGCTTCATGAAGCCGACCGTGCCGCTCCCGATCACCTCCTCCGCCCCTTCGCGCAGGTGCGGGTGCAGGACGGTGAGCTGTGCGCCGCGGCGCTCGCACACGGCGGCCAGCTGCTCCAGGTACCGCCGCTGGAGACCGCGCTCGCCGAGCGCGAGGACCACCGACGGGGCCGCCTCCGGGAAGGAGGCCAGGCGCCGGGTCACGCTCTGCACCGCCAGGTCGCCCAGCAGCTCGGTGCTCGCCGAACCGACGGTGAAGTCCAGCGCGATGCAGGTGAGATAGCCGGGGCCGCGTCCGCCGCGCTCCGCGCCCAGGCGCTCCAGCGGATGCAGGAAGGACGCCAGCCGCAGCAGGCCGTCCCTCATCTGGTCCTTGTTCTTGTCGCCCAGCAGGTCGTCCGCGATGCGGTTGCGCTCCGCCCGGGTGAGGGCCTCGGTGTCGTCGATCTCCCCCATCAGGGCCCGCAGGCCCGCGCCCAGCCGGGCCGGGGTCACCTCCGCCCCCAGGACCGCGCACAGCTGCTGGAGGATGCGGGTGTCGAGGGCCCGCGCGGCCCGGTTGGCCTCGGAGTCCTCGGCGTACACCGCCTCCACCAGGCTGTCGACCAGCTCCTGCGGGGTGAGGCCGCTGGCGATGCCGCTCTCGGCCATGCGGCTCGGCAGCAGCTGCACGTCGACCGGGACACCGGCGAGCCCGGCGACCGCGCACAGCTCCTCGCAGATGAGGGCCTGGGTCAGGTCGACCACGATCAGCGGCTGCTGCTGGAGGGTCGAGGTACCGAAGACGGTGAGGAACCCCTCCCGGCTGCGCTGGCTGCCGCCGAAGACGTCCAGCCTCCGCGTACCGGGCTCCGCGGGCACCGCGCCCCACGCGTCGAGACCGTTGATCCACTGGTCCTGGGCCTCGGTGTGCTGGAGGCCGCGCTGGTGCCAGGAATGCCAGGTGTACTGGAAGTGCTTCTCCAGTTCCGTGGTCTTGGACTCCAGCTGCGCGTCGGCCTGTGCGGCCGCCCGCCCGGCGGTGAGGACCAGAGCCGTGGTCGCCCCCGCCGCGATCACGGCCAGGAGGACCATCAGGGTGCCGCCGACCGTCGTCAGGAGCAGGAGCAGCAGCGATATCCCGCCACCGATCTTGACGGTGGTCCCCTTGCTGTCCTCGTGCCTCAGCCGTGCGGCCTGGGCCCGGTTCTGGTACGCCACGGGTGAGGGCGGCCGCTGGGGCTCGGGCTCGGGGAAGGGGCTGCGCAGCGATTCCGGGTCGCGGTAGGTCCAGCCGAGCCGCTGCCCGGGCTCGAAGAGGCGCAGGTACCGGGCGGCCGTCCCGGCTTCGGTGCTCTGCACGGTCATGACGGCAGGCCTCCGGTCGGTCCGACGGGTCCGCCCGGGAGGGTGATGAACGGATCCAGCCCACGGATGCGCTGGTGCATCGGCGGGTGCGTGGCCATCAGCCGTTCCACCAGGCCCTGCTGGAGGCGGCCGTCGTCGGCACCGCCCTTCTCCTTGTCGTTCTGCATGAAGGTGAACGCGGCGTGCAGCTGGGGCCCGTATCCGATCTCCGCGGCGAACCGGTCGGCGCGCAGCTCACCCCGGCGTCCCGCCCAGGCGAGGAGGAACGGGACGGCGAGCAGGGCCAGCGCCGGGGGGAAGGTGAGGGCGAAGGTGATGGCGAGCGCGAAGATGAGCAGCGTGAGGATCGCCGCGACGCAGGAGGTGCCCTCGGCGGCCACCATGAAGACCAGCTTCATGAAGAACTTCACGATGCCCATCACGAACCGGGCCGGGAAGGCGTACCAGACGCCGAGCAGCCCTGCCCAGGCGTGACCGCCGACATGGTGTCCCAGCTCGTGGGCGAGGACGGCCGCGAGCTCCTCCTCCGGAAGACCGTTCAGCGACGTGCGCGTCACGCTGACGATGTGGCCGGCGGCGGCGAAGGCGTTGATGTGCCTGCTGTCCTCGACCCACAGGTCGTAGCGCGAGCCGTCGATGCCGGCCTGGCCGGTGACCTCGTCCCAGATCGGCCGGAGCCGGGCCAGTTCGGCGGCCGTGGGTTCGCGGACCTTGAACATCAGTCGGGCCAGGGCCCGCTCGGTCGGACGGTGGAACATCAGCGCGCCCGACGCCAGCCAGGCGACGACGAAGACGACGTCCAGCCCGGCGGGGAGCAGTCGGGAGACCAGCCAGACGACGACCAGGCTGCCCACGAACAGGGGGAGGTGGAGCAGCAGCGTGGTGACGGACGAGGCGTCGGCGCCGCGACGGATGGGCGGGGGCGCGCCGGGGTCGTACGCGGGGGGCTGCGCCGGGTCGTAGGCGGCCGGCGGGTACGCGGGCGCCGCGCCGGGCACCGGCGGAGCCTGCACGGGCTCCGGCTTCGCCAGGGTCGGCGGCACGGGCGGGGCGGTGGAGTAGCCGGGCACCTGGCCCTGGGGCGGAGCCGAAGGGGCGCCGGTGGCCTGGAAGCCCGAGGAGTGCGGCGGTGTCGCGAAGGGGCCCGGCGCGTACGGCGGCGCCTGCGCGGGCGCCGCGTACGGCTGCGGGGGCGGGCCGGCGGGCTGGGCGGGTGCCTGGGCGGGCGGAGCGGTGGGGTACCCCTGCGGCTGGGCCGGGGGAGCGGTCGGGGACCCGGGGGCCTGCGCGGGCGGAGCGATGGGGAAGTCCTGCGCCTGGGCGGGAGGTGCGGCCGGTGCCGCTGCCGGCGGGGCCGGAGCGCAGGGCCGGCCCTGCGGCGGGACGCGGGGGTCGCCCTGCGCAGCCGCCTGCTCCTGCTGCCCCTGCCCGGCCTGCGGCGGGTGCGGCGGGTGCGGCGCGGTGAATTCACCTTCGCCCTGCGGGATATGGGGCTGTCTGGGATCGATCGGTTGGTTCACGGAAGTCCGCCCTATGGATGCCTGGCGCTACACGTGGCGCTGAAATCAAGACAGTTGGCCAAATGCTCCCGGCAGGCGGTGCACGGGACGGTCCGGTGGCCCGACCTGCTGCGGGACCCTCGAAACGGAGAGTCATTCATCGACCTGTAGTCGGGTCATGCTGCATCACGCGCGTCCTGACGTCCAATTCGCTTTCGGTCAACACGCCGCGTTCCCGTCCGGGTTGGGACCGGGATTGATCGACTCTAGGATGCGGTCGACGAGTTCGATCGACAGAATGGCGAGGCCGTGCCGACCACGTTGCGCGAAACCGCCGGCGAGGCATGGCACCGGCTCCTCGGCATGCCCACCTACGCGCTGGCGGAGGTGCCGCGGCAGAGGCCCGACGCCTCCCGGCCGTCCGCCCCCGAGGACGAGCTGCGCGCTCACCGCTTCGCCGCCCTCGTCTCCGCCTTCCACGCCCGCCACCCCGCCGACCCGGGCCGGGGCGGCATCCTCCTCGGCTGGTCGCGCCCGTCGGCGGCCCATCCCCTCGACGTCTTCCTGGGCGGCTCCGCGCTGGCCGGCGGCGACGACCCCGCCGACCCGGGGGCGACCCTGCTCCGCCTCCCGGCCGGCGCCCGGGCGCGCAGGTACGCGCCGGGCGCGGTCGTCGGCTCCCTGGCGCAGTTCCCCCATTGGACCTCCGTCGCGGGAGTGGCCGACGGGCTGCTGGCCGACGACGCATCCCGGGAGCAGGCGGCGTCCCGGCTGCGCCCCAGCCTGGAGGACTGCCTGCTCGGCGTCTGGCAGGAGGCCTTCGCCTGGCTGCTGCTGGCCGACCCGGTGCTGCCGGAGGAACTCGAGGACCTGACCGGTGAGGCGGCGGACCGGCAGCGCAGGGCGCAGTCCAAGGCGGCGGGCTCGCCCGAGTACGCCCTCGAGGCCGAACGGCTGGAACGCAGGCACAAGGAGCTGGCGAAGGCCTCGGCCACGGGGTTGTGGCGCATACGCCTCCTGACCGGCGGCCGCACCCCCGAGGAAGCCCAGCGGGTGGCCGCGCTGGTCTGCGCGTCGGCCGACCTCGAAGGACTCCCCTACGCGCTCAGGCCGACCGGGCAGGTCGGCGACTTCCCGACGGTGGTCACGGCCGGACTTGCGGACACCCCGGCGGGGCCCCCGGACTCCCCCTTCCTCGGGAGCTCGGAGCTGCTGGCGGCCCTGGCCCGGCCCCCGGCCCAGGAGATACCCGGCGTACGGTTCGCGCTGCGGCCCGAGTTCGACGTGACCCCCGAGACCTCGGCCCGGGCCGCGCAGCCGGGCGCAGCCCCCATCCGACTCGGCACGGTCCTCGACCGCAACCGCGGCCCGGTGGGCGCCCTGGACCTCGCCCGCTCCACGCTCAACCGGCACACCTTCGTGTGCGGGGCCACGGGCGGCGGCAAGTCCCAGACCGTCCGCGGTCTGCTCGAAGCGGCCGCCCGGGAGCGGCTGCCGTGGCTGGTCGTCGAGCCGGCCAAGGCGGAATACCGGTTCATGTCCGCGCGCCTGGGCGACGAGCACGAGGTCATCGTGATCAAGCCCGGCGACCGCGACGCGCTTCCCGCCGGACTGAACCCCCTGGAACCCTCCGTCTTCGCCGACGGGGAACGCTTCCCCCTCCAGACCCACCTGGACATGGTCCGCGCCCTCTTCCTCGCCTCCTTCGACCCGCAGGAGCCGTTCCCGCAGGTGCTGAGCGCCGCGCTGACCCGCTGCTACGAGGACCTGGGCTGGGACCTCACCCTCGGCGAGCCGCGGTTCGCCGGAACCGAGCCGCGCTACCCGACGCTGGAGGACCTGGAGCACACCGCGCTGCGGATCGTCGCGGAGATCGGCTACGGCAAGGAGATCACCGACAACGTCCAGGGCTTCATCAAGATCAGGCTCGCCAGTCTCCGGCTCGGCACCACCGGCCGTTTCCTGGAGGGCGGCCACCCCATCGACTTCGGTGAACTCCTCAAGCGGAACGTCGTTTTCGAGATCGAGGACGTCGGGGACGACAAGGACAAGGCGTTCCTGATGGGGACCATCCTGATCCGGCTCATCGAATACCTGCGGATGGAACAGCGGACGACCCGCCGGATCGCCTTTCCCCTGCGCCACATCACCGTCTTCGAGGAGGCCCACCGCCTCCTGCGGCGTTCCGAGGAGGGCGGGGCGAGCGCCCACGCCGTCGAGATGTTCGCGGGACTGCTGGCCGAAATCCGCGCCTATGGCGAGGGCCTGGTGATCGCGGACCAGATTCCGAGCAAGCTGGTGCCCGACGTCATCAAGAACACGGCGGCCAAGGTCGTCCACCGCCTCCCGGCCCAGGACGACCGCGAGGCCGTCGGCGCCACGATGAACATCACCGAGGCGCAGTCGGAGTACCTGGTCACCCTCAAACCGGGCGAGGCCGCGGTCTTCACCGACGGGATGGACTACCCCCTGCTCGTGCGCATGGAGGACGGCACGGCACGCGAGGACGCGTCGGCCATCCGCCCGGCGTCCCCGGCCCCGATGGTCGCGCCGCGCAGCGTGGCCTGCAGCGGGGACTGTTCGACGGCTCCCTGCACGCTCCGGGAACTGCGTACCGCGCAGCGCCTGACGGAGCAGGACGAGCTGCGGATCACCCTCTGGGCCGAGATGGCGGTGGCCGCCCACCTGCTGGGCTGGACCACGCCGCTCCCCGGCAAGGCGATGCGCCGGGACCTGGCCCCGTACTGGGCGTCGGACCGGCGCCTGGTGGAATGCGCCATCGGCCAGGCCGTCGACCGTGCGGTGCACAGCCGCGTGGGCGCCCCGCACGCGCCGGCCGCGCTGGCCGGGCACGTCGCCGCGATGATGCGGGCGCAGCTCGACGGCGAGGACCCCTGCCCGGTCGCCGAGCCGCGGTGGAAGGCCCGGAAGGGGACGAAGACGCGGCAGTACTACCACGGGCGCCACACGCCGTCCGTGGTGGAGAAGATCGTCGGCTGCGCGGACCCCTCGGACGGCTGGTCCGCGGGATTCGGCGAGGCGCTCAGCGCCTTCGCCCGCAGGCTGCGCAAGCCGGCGGCGCCCACCACGCCGTCGAGGGGGGACGCGTGATGAGCGGGCTCGACACGACGGACACCACCAAGCCGGACACCCCGACGCCCCCTGCACGGCCGGACGCGCCGCAACAGGTCGGAGAACCGAAGGAGGCCCCGGAGCCGAGCCGCGCAGAGTCCCCCACTCGCTCGCGCCCGGACGACACGCAGGAGCCACAGGCTCCGGAGTCGGCCGATGCCGCCGCCGCGGGGCCGGATGAGCCCGAGGGATCTGAGGAGCCGCTGGAGCCCGAAGCGTCGGCCGAACGTGACGAAGACACGGACACCGGTGCCGCCGACGCGCGGCTGGACGACGAAGCGGAGCCGGAGGAGCCGGAGTCGCCCGAGGCCTTGGCCGAGGCCGACGCGGACGCCGAGCGACCGGACGAGCCCGAGGCCCCTGACGCCCTGGCGCCCGACGACGGCGAGGCCGAGCCGGAGGAGCCGGAGGAACCGGAAGAGCCGGAAGAGCCGGAGGCGCCCGAACACCCGGAGAACTCGCAGGAGCCCGAGGCGGAGGAAGAGCCGAACGACTCCGAGCAAGATCCGGCAGATCCGGAACGCGACGACGTGGAGGAAGGCGACGAGGCGGACGCGCCCACCGAGGGCGAGGACCCGGAGGCACCGGCCGCCTCCGGTCGCCCGGACGCGCCGGTCGACGAGGACGTGCCCGAGCTGGAGCTGGAACTCAAGCCCCGCCGGGAGGTGCCGTATTCGGCTGCCTACGTCGCATCACTCAGCGCCGGGAAGCCGGACGAGGCATCCAGGAAGGGGCCGGAGGCACTGCACAGGCGGACGCGCGACTCGGCCACGGCCGACGACACCGGGTCCGAGGAGCCGGGTGAGCCCGGCGATGAGCCGATGGCCCAGGAAGCCGCTGGAGAAGCGGGTTCCGAAGCCACAGACGCTTCCGGGCAGGCGGCATCCGAGCCTTCCGGCGAAACGGGTGAGGACGTACCGCCGGACCCGGAAGCCGAGACGGACGGTTCCGAGGTGGACGACGGGTCCTCTGCCGCATCTTCCCGGGATGAACGCGGCGAGGACGTAAGGGCGGAGATGCCGGGGGATGCGGAAGGCTCACGGCTCGGGGATCTCGTGGGACGGATCAGCGACGGCATTTTCCAGTCGAACGGGGCGACCGACCGCGACGTCGACCGGTATGCCACGGTCGACCGGCCGTCCTTCAACGAATTGGTGGTGTTGGAGGAGGGTGTGGCTCTTCGCTATTATGCGTCGCCCTTGGACGGTTCCGACGGGAAGCGCATTCCCCTCTTCGACGGGGCGCCTACCCGTGAGCAGACGCAACAGGGGGCGCTCAGCGACTGCGGAATGATTGCCACCATGGGTGCAGTGGCCGGGCATCGTCCTGAAGCGATTTCGAACGCCATGCGGGAGAACGGAGACGGTACATACGAGGTCACGTTCCACCAGACGAAGCGCATCTTTGGCGGTGACTGGTCGCGTTTTGAACCGACCGGAGAGAAGATAGTCCTCACCGTCACGCCTGACCTTCCGGTGAAGTATGATGCGCCCGACCGGCCCGCATATGCGCAACCGGCCGGCGGCGTTGCCTGGGGGCCGATTCTGGAGAAGGCGATCGCGGGAGTGGATCAGACTTGGGACGAGGGTCAAGCCAAGAAGGTCGACGGGTACAAGCGGCTGGACCTGGGAAGTTTCCCAAATCAGCGGGCGGAGTTGCTTACCCAGCTGACGGGCGAACCCGCATACAGTGAGGACTTCCCCTCGCAGTACGACATGCAGGGGACTAGCCCGAATCGGCAGCTCTTGAACACCTTCAGGGAGAAGCTGGGTGAGGGAAGGCCTTTGTTGGTGGGGACCGTGGATGTGGGGCCCAAGGCTCCGCCTCTCCCTCACAAGCTCTTTGCGGGTCACGCGTACGAAGTGACCAAGGTGGACGAATCCGGCAAGATACACATGCGCAATCCGCATAACATGCGCGACCCGGAACCCATGAGTGCCACTGAATTCAAGAAACATGTCAAGAACCGCTACACGACGACGGGGTGGATGTGATGGTCGGGGAAATTGTGCTACAGCACGCGGCTCCTTGGGTGCGCGCTGACGCGACCTTTGTTGTGATCCACGTCTACGCCCCGGACGGAGGGTCCGTCAGGGTTTTCCTCTTCGTCAAAGCCGATGGAGAGGAGGAATACGAACTCGGCATCGGGGATACGTTCAGTGTCCGTGGTGAAACATGGGCCCTGGATCGTGTGGAGGACCACTTGAGTCGGAACTATCGGGTAATTCTCCGGAAGGTCGAGTGAGGAGTATGGCCGGAAGAGAGTTCTACGTGTCCGTCGACGTCGAGGCCGACGGGGCGGTGCCCGGGCCGTTTTCGATGTCGAGTTTCGGGATGGCCGTCGCCGGGGTGCGGGACGGGGACGGGTTCCGGGCCGTCGATCCCGCCGAGCGGACGTTCTACGCCGAGCTGAAGCCGATCAGTGACGCCTACGACCCTGAGGCCCTGGCCGTCTCCGGGTTGGACCGGGAGCGGCTGGCGCGGGAGGGGCGGGAGCCCGGCGAGGCCATGAACGCCGCTGCCGACTGGATCGCGGCCGTGGCCGCGGAGTTGGGCGCCGCACCGGTGTTCGTCGCGTACCCGCTGGGGTACGACTGGATGTGGATCTACTGGTACTTCATGCGGTTCGCGGACGGGGGCTCGCCCTTCGGGCATTCGCGCTGCATGGACCTCAAGTCGCTGTACGCCGCCAAGGCCGACGTGCGGATCGGTGAGTCCACGAAGCGGTCGATGCCGGGGCACCTCCTGTCGGACCGGCCCCACACGCACAACGCCCTCGACGACGCGATCGAGCAGGGTGAGCTGTTCCAGAACCTGATGCGCTGGGACGGCCGCCGGGCGTGAGGGGGCGGGCACGACGCGAAGAGCCGCCCGCCCGGGGTCTCCGGGGGAGCGGCTCTTCGCGTGTGTGCTGCCGGTGGCTTAGTACCAGTGGTTGGCCTGCCAGAAGTTCCAGGCGCCGACCGGGCTGCCGTAGCGCTCGTTCATGTAGTCCAGGCCCCACTTGATCT
>NZ_JBFBDP010000072.1:0-15743 GCF_040701585.1 Streptomyces sp. NPDC093801
CGTCCGCTTCGCGGACGCCGTCGACTGCCTGGCCCTCGAAGGCGTGCGCACCTTCCTGGAGGTCGGTCCCGGCGGGGTCCTGACCGCCCTCGCCCGGGAACTCCTGGACGAGCGCGCCCTCACCGTGCCCGTCCTGCGGGCCGACCGGGCCGAGGGACCTGCCGTCACCACCGCCCTCGCCCGGCTCCACGTCCACGGCACCCCCGTCGACTGGGCCGCCGTCCATGCCGGCCGCGGAGCCCGCCGCCTCGACCTGCCCACCTACCCCTTCCAGTACGAGCACTACTGGCTCGACGCCCCGGCCGGCACGGGCGACGTCACCGCCGCCGGACTGGCCGGCGCCGGCCACGCCCTCTTCGGGGCCACGGCCCTGCTGCCCGACGGCGCCGGCTCCCTGCTCACCGGACGCCTGTCCCTCACCACCCACCCCTGGCTGGCGGACCACGCCGTCTCCGGCGTGACCCTGCTCCCCGGTACCGCCTTCCTGGAGATGGCCGTACGCGCCGGCGACGAACTCGGCTGCGGCCGCGTCGAGGAACTCGCCCTCGCCGCACCCCTGGTCCTTCCGGAGCGGGGCGCGGTCCAGGTCCGGGTGCTCGTCGGCGCCGCGGACGAGGACTCGGGCCGCCGGACGGTGAAGGTCTACTCCCGTCCCGAGACCCCCGCCGAGGCCGACGGAGAGGATTCCTGGACGCGCCACGCGACCGGGTTCCTCGTCCCCGACACCGGACGGACGCTGCCGGAAACGGACGCCACCTGGCCCCCGGCGGACGCCACCGCCGTCGACCTCCACGACTGCTACGACCGGCTGGCCGGCGCCGGCTTCGACTACGGCCCGGTGTTCCGGGGGCTGCGCGCCCTCTGGCGGCGCGGCCAGGACGAGCTGTTCGCCGAGGTCGCGCTGCCCGACGGGACCCCGGTCGACGGGTTCGCCGTGCACCCGGCGCTCCTCGACGCGGCCCTGCACGCCATGAGCGTCGGGGAGTTCCTCGGCACCGACCACGCCGGCCGCCTCCCGTTCGCCTGGAGCGGCGTGGACGTGTACGGCAGCGGCGCCCAGACCCTGCGCGTCCGCCTGACCCGGGCCGCATCCGGGACGGACGCGGTGCAGCTGCGGATCGGCGACGCCCTGGGACGGCCCGTCGCCTCGGTCGACTCGCTGCTCCTGCGCACGGTCACCCCCGAGCAGCTCGCCGAGGCCGGCGCCGCCGCCGAGGGCGGTGCGGGGCTGCGGGACGCGCTGTTCCGGGTCGCGTGGGAGCGGTGCGAGCCGCCCGCGGAGCCCGAGTCCGCCGCGCCGGTCCGGTGCGAGCGCCTCGCCGACCTGGACGGCGCCTCCGTACCCGAGAACGTAGCCGTCGTACTGCCGGGCGCGGGGGAGGGGGCCGCACCGGCCGCCGCCACGCGCCGCGTCCTGGAGCTGCTCCAGGAGTGGCTCCGTGAGGACCGGTTCGCCGGGTCGCGGCTGGCGCTCGTGACGCGCGGCGGGGTCGACGCGACCACCGCCGACGGGTCCGAGGCGCGCGCCGTCGACCCCGCGCAGGCGGCCGTCTGGGGTCTCGTGCGCTCCGCCCAGTCGGAGAACCCCGGCCGGTTCGTGCTGGTGGACGCCGACGGCGACGACGACAACGCCGCGCTGGCGGCCGCCGTGGCCTGCGGCGAGCCGCAGGTCGCCCTCCGTGACGGGGCCCTGCTCGTCCCGCGGCTCGTACGGGCCGACGAACCGGCACCGGCCGAGCACACCCCCGTCGCCTTCCCGGCCGACGGAACGGTGCTCGTCACCGGCGCGTCGGGCGCGCTGGGCCGACTGGTCGCCCGCCACCTCGTCACCACCCACGGGGTACGGCACCTGATCCTGGCCGGCCGCCGGGGCCAGGACGCGCCCGGCGCGGCCGAGTTCACCCGGGAGCTGCGGGAACTGGGCGCCGAGCCCCGGACCGTGGCCTGCGACGTCGCGGACCGCGACCAACTCGCCGCCCTGCTGGCGGCGGTCCCCGCCGGGCACCCGCTGGCCGCCGTGGTCCACGCGGCCGGGGTGACCGACGACGGCACCGTCACCTCCCTCACCCCGGACCGCGTCGACCGGGTGTTCCGTCCGAAGGCCGACGCGGCCCTCAACCTGCACGAACTGACCCGCGAAGCCGGCCTGTCCGCCTTCGTCCTGTTCTCCTCCGCCGCCGGCACCCTCGGCAGCGCCGGACAGGCCAACTACTGCGCGGCGAACTCCTTCCTCGACGCCCTGGCCGCGTCCCGCCGGGCCGAGGGGCTCCCCGCCGTGTCCCTCGCCTGGGGCCTGTGGGCGCAGAGCAGCACCCTCACGGCCGGGCTGGCCGCCGCCGACCGGCACAGGATCAGCCGCTCCGGACTGATCGCTCTGGAGGCGGAGGAGGGCCTGGCCCTCTTCGACGCCGCCTGCCGCTCCGAGCGGGCCGTGCTGGTCCCGGCCCGCCTGGATACCGAGGCGCTGCACGCCCAGGCCCGCGCGGGCGCCCTGCCGCCGCTGCTGCGCAAGCTGGTGCGCACCTCCGTACGGCGCAGCCTCGAAGGCGCCCCGCAGACGACGGCCGGCCAGACCACGGCGGCCGGCCGGCTGGCCGCCCTGCCGGCCGAGGAACGGCAGGCCTTCGTCCTCGACCTGGTCCGCACCCAGGTGGCGGCCGTCCTCGGGCACGCGTCCGCACGGTCGGTCGCGGTGGACCGGCAGTTCAGGGACCTCGGATTCGACTCGCTGACCGCCGTCGAACTCCGCAACACCCTCAACTCCGCCACCGGACTGCGGCTGCCCGCGACCCTCGTCTTCGACCACCCCACGCCCGAGGCGCTGACCCGCCTGCTGCTGACCGAACTGCTGGGCACGGACACCGGCCCGGCGCAGCCCGCCACGGCCGTCCGGGCCGCCTCCGCCGACGATCCGATCGCGATCGTGGGGATGAGCTGCCGGTATCCGGGTGGGGTGCGTTCTCCGGAGGATCTGTGGAGGTTGGTCGCGGAGGGTGGTGACGCGGTCGGCGGGTTCCCGGTGGACCGTGGCTGGGCGCTGGAGGCGCTGTACCACCCGGATCCGGATCACGCGGGGACGAGTTATGCCCGTGAGGGCGGGTTCCTGTACGGGGCGGGCGAGTTCGACGCCGCCTTCTTCGGGATCTCGCCGCGCGAGGCGCTCGCCATGGATCCGCAGCAGCGGCTGCTGCTGGAGACCTCGTGGGAGGCCTTCGAACGCGCCGGGATCGACCCGGCGACGTTGAAGGGTTCGCGTACCGGGGTGTTCGCCGGGGTCATGTACCACGACTACGGCTCCCAGCTCGGCGGGACCGTACCCGAAGGGCTCGAAGGCCACCTCGGCATGGGCACCTCCGGCAGTGTGGCCTCGGGCCGGCTCTCGTACACCTTCGGCCTGGAGGGGCCGGCGGTGACCGTGGACACGGCCTGCTCCTCGTCGCTGGTGGCCCTGCACCTCGCGGCGCAGGCCCTGCGCCAGGGCGAGTGCTCCATGGCCCTCGTGGGCGGGGTCACCGTCATGGCGACCCCGAACACCTTCGTGGAGTTCAGCCGCCAGCGCGGGCTGGCCGCCGACGGCCGCTGCAAGGCCTTCTCGGCCGACGCCGACGGCACCGGCTGGTCCGAGGGCGTGGGCATGCTCCTGGTGGAGCGGCTCTCCGACGCCCGCCGCAACGGCCACCGGGTGCTCGCGGTGGTCCGCGGGTCGGCGGTGAACCAGGACGGTGCGTCCAACGGTCTGACCGCGCCGAACGGGCCTGCGCAGCAGCGGGTGATCCGCCAGGCCCTGGCGCAGGCGGGCCTGTCGACGGCTGACGTCGACGCCGTCGAGGCGCACGGCACGGGCACGACCCTCGGCGACCCGATCGAGGCCCAGGCCCTCCTGGCCACCTACGGGCAGGAGCGGGACGCGGACCGGCCGCTGTGGCTGGGCTCGCTGAAGTCCAACATCGGCCACACGCAGGCCGCGGCCGGTGTGGCGGGCGTGATCAAGATGGTGATGGCCATGCGTCACGGGGTCCTCCCCAGGACCCTCCACGCCGACGAACCGTCCCCGCACGTCGACTGGTCGACGGGGGCGGTACGGCTGCTCAACGAGGCCCGGGAGTGGGCCGCGGACGACAGCCGTCCGCGCCGGGCGGGCGTCTCCTCCTTCGGTGTCAGCGGCACCAACGCCCACGTCGTCCTGGAACACGTCCCCGGCAAGGAAACGGACCCGCCCGCCACCGGCGCTTCCGCCGACTCCGGAGCCGTCGCGTGGGTGCTGTCCGCCAAGGACGAGACCTCCCTGCGTGCCCAGGCGCAGCGCCTCGCGGAGCACGTCGCCGAGCACCCGGCCCTCGGGCTCGCCGACATCGGACGCTCGCTCGCCGTGTCACGCGCCTCGATGGAGCTGCGGTCCGCCGTGGTCGGGGCCGACCGCGCGGAGCTGCTGGCGGGCCTGGAGGCCCTCGCCGCGGGTCGGCAGGCGGCCGGTGTCGTACGCGGTGAAGCCGAGCTCGCCGACGGCAGCAGGACGGCGTTCCTGTTCTCCGGGCAGGGCAGCCAGCGCCCGGGCACGGGCCGTGAACTGCACGCCGCCTTCCCGGTGTTCGCCGACGCCTTCGACGCGGTGTGCGGGGCCCTGGACCCGTATCTCGATCTCCCGCTGCGGGAGGTGGTGTTCGGTGAGGACGCGGAGCTGCTGAACCGGACCGGGTACACGCAGCCGGCGCTGTTCGCGGTGGAGGTGGCGTTGTTCCGGCTGGTGGAGTCGTGGGGTGTGCGCCCGGACTTCCTGGCCGGGCATTCCGTCGGTGAGTTCGCGGCGGCCCACGTCGCGGGGGTGCTGTCGTTGGAGGACGCGGCGAAGCTGGTGGCCGCGCGCGGCCGGCTGATGCAGGAGCTTCCGTCAGGCGGTGTGATGGTGGCGGTCCAGGCCTCCGAGGAGGAGGTCCGGGAGCTGCTGGCCGGGCTGGAGGACCGGGCGGGCATCGCCGCGGTCAACGGGCCCACGTCCGTGGTGGTTTCGGGTGCGGAGGACGCCGTGGCCGTGGTCGTGGACCGGCTGGCGGCCGAGGGGCGCAAGACCAAGGCCCTGTCCGTCTCCCACGCCTTCCACTCGCCGTTGATGGACCCGATGCTGGCCGCGTTCCGTGAGGTGGTCGCGTCGGTCTCCTTCGGGGTCCCGGGCCTGCCGATCGTGTCCACGCTCACCGGCCGGACGGTCTCGGCGCAGGAGTTCTGCTCCGTCGACTATTGGGTGGGCCATGTCCGTGAGGCCGTCCGCTTCGCCGACGCCGTCACCACCCTCGCCGCGGACGACGTGCACACCTTCCTGGAGATCGGCCCCGGCGGGGTCCTGACCGCCCTCGCCCAGGAGGCCCTGGACGAGCAGGCGGTGGCCGTCGCGCTCCTGCGCGCCGACCGCGCCGAGGAACTCGCCGTCACCACCGCCCTCGCCCGGCTCCACGTCCACGGCACCCCCGTCGACTGGGCCGCCGTCCACGCCGGACCGGCCCGCCACCCCGTCGACCTGCCCACCTACGCCTTCCACCACCGCCGCTACTGGCTCGACCCGGTCGTCCCGGCCGGTGACGTGGCCGCCGCCGGCCTCGTGGACGCCGAGCACCCCTTCCTGGGGGCGGCCGTACCCCTCGCCGACGGCCAGGGGGCCCTGCTGACCGGCAGGCTGTCCCCGGCCACCCACCCCTGGCTCGCCGACCACACCGTGATGGACACGGTCCTGCTGCCCGGCACCGCACTGGTCGACCTGGCGCTGCGCGCCGCCGACGAGGTGCGCTGCGACCGGGTGGACGAGCTGACCCTCGGCGCCCCCCTCGTGCTCCGCGAGGACGGTGCCGTGCAGCTCCAGGCTGTCGTCAGCGGGCCCGACGCGACCGGGCACCGTACGGTCAACGTCTACTCCCGCCCCGAGACGGCCGATTCCACCGAGCCGTGGACCTGCCACGCCACCGGTGTGGTCTCCGTGGAAGCCCACGGCGGCCAGGAGCGGTCCTCCGACCTCTCCGCATGGCCGGCCCCCGGGGCCGAGTCCCTGGACACCGGCGGCGCGTACGAGCGGCTGGCCGGCCTCGGCTTCGGCTACGGACCGGTGTTCCAGGGCCTGCACGGGCTCTGGCGGCGCGGCGACGAGGTGTTCGCCGAGGTACGGCTGCCCGAGGAGACCGCGGTCACCGGCTTCGGAGTCCACCCGGCGCTGCTGGACGCGTCCCTCCACGCGATCGGCCTCGCCGGCCTGCTGCCCGACGCCGGACGCGGCCGGATCCCCTTCGCCTGGAACGGGGTGACCGTCCGCGCCACCGGCGCCCGCGCCCTGCGGGTCAGGATCGTCCCGGCCGGCGCCGACGCGGTGGCCCTGCTGGCCACCGACGAGGCCGGCCGGCCCGTGGCCTGCGTCGACTCCCTGGTCCTGCGCCCCGTCTCGGCGGAGCAGCTGGCCGGGGCCGGGTGGGCACACGGCCGGCAGGACTCGCTCTACCGGCTCGACTGGACCCCCCTTCCCCTCACCCCGGAGGCCCCCGTGGACCGTCCCGGCGGCCGGTGGACCCTCGTCGGGGGCGACGACGGACTGCGCGCGGCACTGGAGGACTCCGGCATGGACGTCGTCTTCCGCACGGGCCTCGCGGATCCGCCCGGCGCAGGGGAGGGCCCGGCGCCCGCCGTCCTCCTCGCGGCCGTCGACGTCCAGCCCGACCGGGACCACCCCGTCACCCACGTCCACACGACGGCCCACCGCGCCCTGGACCTGCTCCAGCGGTGGCTCGCCGACGACCGGTGCGCCGGTTCCCGGCTGGCCGTCCTGACCTGCAACGCCGTCGCCGCCAAGGGGCGCGGCGAGGAGGACCGCGACAAGGAGGTGGACCCGGCTCAGGCCGCGATCTGGGGGCTGGTGCGTTCGGCGCAGGCGGAGAACCCGGGGCGCTTCGTCCTGGTCGACCTCGACCGCGACCCGGCGTCGGCGCGGGCCCTGCCCGCCCTGCTGGCCTCGGGCGAGGAGCAGTTCGCCGTACGCGGAGGGGCGGTGCTCGTCCCGCGGCTGGCGCGGACCGGACCCCCGGTCCTGCCCGGCGGGGCCGGACCCGCGTTCACGGCCGACGGCACCGTCCTCGTCACGGGTGCCTCGGGCGCGCTGGGCGGACACGTCGCCCGGCACCTGGTCACCGGACACGGGGTGCGTCACCTGCTGCTCGTCAGCCGCCGGGGCGCAGCCGCCGCGGGCATGCCCGAACTGGAGGCGGAGCTGACCGCGTTGGGGGCCCGGGTCACCGTGGCCGCCTGCGACGTGGCCGACCGCGAGGCCCTCGCCCGGGTGTTGGCCGCCGTACCCGACCGGCACCCCCTGACCGGTGTGGTGCACGCGGCGGGGGTGACCGACGACGGGATCCTGACCGGTCTCACGGCGGAGCGCATCGACCGCGTCTTCCGTCCCAAGGTGGACGCCGCCCTGCACCTGGACGAGCTCACCCGTGGCATGGAGCTCTCCGCGTTCGTCCTGTTCTCCTCCGCCGCCGGTGTCTTCGGCGCGGCGGGCCAGGCCAACTACGCCGCCGCCAACGCCTTCCTGGACGCCCTCGCCCGCCAGCGCCGCGCCGCCGGCCTGCCGGCGGTGTCCCTGGCGTGGGGGCTGTGGGCCGAAAGCAGCGGCATCACCGGCGAGTTGACGGATGCCGACCGGGGCCGGATGTCCCGCAGCGGCGTGCTGCCGCTGAGCACCGAGGAGGCCCTCGGCCTCTTCGACGCCGCGACGGCCCACCCGCAGAGCGCGGTCGTCCCGGTCCGCCTGAACCAGGCGTCGCTGCGCGGGCAGGCCGCGGCCGGGACCCTGCCGGCCCTGCTCGCCTCCCTGGTCCGCGTCCCGGCCCGGCGCTCCGCCGGCGACGGGGGAGCGGAACCGGCCGCCGCGCGGCCGGGAGGTGCCGGAGGGGACCTGACGGCCCGGCTGGCCGGGCTCTCCGAGACCGAACGGAGCACCCTGCTGCTGGACCTGGTGTGCGAGCACGTGGCCGCGGTCCTGGGCCTCGCCTCGCCCCGGGACGTGCGTCCCGGGCAGGCGCTGCGCGACCTCGGGTTCGACTCGCTGACCGCCGTCGAGCTGCGCAACCGGCTGGGCAGGGAGACCGGGCTGCGGCTGCCGCCCACGCTCGTCTTCGACTACCCCACCCCGGCCGAACTGGCCGGCCACCTGGGGGCCGAGGCCGTCCCGGCCGGCCGGGACGTCACGGGGCTGCTCGCCGAGCTCGACCGGATCGAGACCGAGCTGCAGGGCACGGCGACGGACGACGCGGACGCCCGCGACGCGGTCACGGCGCACCTGCGCCGGCTGCTGGACCGGTGGGCCGCGCCCGCCGGCCAGGGGGAGACGGACGCCGGCGGCGTCGCGGACGGGCTCCACACCGCGACGGACGACGAGATGTTCGACTTCATCGGCAAGGAGTTCGGGATCTCCTGAACCGCACCGGGTGCGGGGCCGCGCGCCCCGCACCCGCCGCCCCGCGCCGTACTCCGGCCCCTCCCAGCACCCCAGCCGACGCGGCCTTCCCCAGCCGACGCGGCCTTCCCCGGCCCTCCCGGCCCCCCGACCGCACGGGCCCCACGGCCCCGGCCCGTACGGGCTCGATGCAAAAGGTGACCCCAGTGACTGACCTCCAGGCGAACAACAACGAGGAAAAGCTCCGCTACTTCCTCAAGCGGGTGTCGGCGGACCTCCACGAGGCCCGCGAGCGGCTGCGCGACCTCGACGAGGCCCGCCACGAGCCGATCGCCGTCGTCGCGATGAGCTGCCGCTTTCCCGGCGGGATCACCACCCCCGAGGAGCTCTGGCAGTTCCTCGCGGAGGACGGGGACGCCATCACCGGGTTCCCCGCCGACCGGGGCTGGGACCTGGAAGGGCTCTACGACCCCGACCCGGACACCCGGGGCACCAGCCACGTCCGCGAGGGCGGCTTCCTCGACGGCATCGGCCACTTCGACGCCGGCCTCTTCGAGATCTCGCCCCGCGAGGCCCTCACCATGGACCCCCAGCAGCGGATCCTCCTGGAGTCCTGCTGGGAGGCCTTCGAGCGGGCCGGCATCGACCCCACCTCGCTCAAGGGCAGCCGGACCGGCGTGTTCACCGGCGTGATGTACCACGACCACTCCGCCCTGCTCCAGCGGGCGGTGGAGGACGTCGACGGCTACATCGGCACCGGCAGCGCGGCCAGTGTGGTCTCCGGCCGGGTGTCCTACACCTTCGGCCTCGAAGGACCGGCCGTCACCGTGGACACGGCCTGCTCCTCCTCCCTCGTCGCCCTGCACCTGGCGGTGCGGGCGCTGCGCCAGGGCGAATGCGACCTGGCCCTCGCCGGCGGCGTCACCACCATGCTCACCCCCACCTCCTTCGTGGACTTCAGCCGCCAGCGCGGCCTCGCCGCCGACGGCCGCTGCAAGCCCTTCGCGGCGGCGGCCGACGGCACCGGCTGGGGCGAGGGCCTCGGCATGCTCCTCGTGGAGCGGCTCTCCGACGCCCGCCGCAACGGCCACCCGGTCCTCGCCGTGGTCCGCGGCTCCGCCGTCAACCAGGACGGCGCCTCCAACGGCCTGACCGCCCCCAACGGCCCCTCCCAGCAGCGGGTCATCCGCCACGCCCTGGCCGACGCCCGCCTGGGCCCCGCCGACGTGGACGCGGTGGAGGCCCACGGCACCGGCACCACCCTCGGCGACCCCATCGAGGCCCAGGCCCTCCTGGCCACCTACGGACAGGGACGCGCGGAGGACCGGCCGCTGTGGCTGGGCTCGCTCAAGTCCAACATCGGGCACACCCAGGCGGCGGCCGGCGTCGGCGGCGTGATCAAGATGGTCGAGGCGCTGCGCCACGGCCGGCTCCCCAGGACCCTGCACGTGGACTCCCCGTCCCCGCACGTCGACTGGGCCTCCGGCGCGGTCCGCCTGCTCACCGAGCCCGTCCCGTGGAAGGAGGGCGACCGGCCCCGCCGGGCGGCCGTCTCCTCCTTCGGGTTCAGCGGCACCAACGCCCACGTCGTCCTGGAGGAGCCGCCCCGGCCGGAACCGGAACCGGAGCCCGCCGCGGCGCCCGCCCCCCGGCCCGCGGCCGGCTGCACGCCCGTGCTGCTGTCCGGGAAGAACCCGGCCGCCCTGCGCGCACAGGCCGCCCGTCTCCTGCGCCACACCACCGGCCACCCCGAACAGTCCCTGGCCGACCTCGGCCTCTCCACGGCGACGACCCGGGCCGCGCTCGACCACCGCGCCGCCGTCGTCGCCACGGACCCCGAAGGACTGCGCCGGGCCCTGGACCTGCTGGCACGGGGCGAGGACGCCCCCGACACCGCGGACGGCAGCACGGCGACGGGCGTCGTCCTGCCCCGCAGCCGCACCGCGTTCCTCTTCTCGGGCCAGGGCAGCCAGCGCCCGGGCATGGGACGCGAACTGTACGCGGCCCACCCCGTGTTCGCCGAAGCCTTCGACGCCGCCTGCGCCGCCCTGGACCCGCACCTCGAACGCCCCCTGAAGGAAGTGGCGTTCGGTACGGACGCCGGCCTCCTGAACCGGACCGGGCACGCGCAGCCGGCCCTGTTCGCCCTCCAGGTGGCCCTGTTCCGGCTGGTGGAGTCCTGGGGCGTGCGCCCGGACCTGCTGGCCGGGCACTCGGTGGGCGAGTTCGCCGCCGCCCACCTGGCCGGGGTGTTCTCCCTCGACGACGCGGCCCGCCTGGTCGCCGCCCGGGCCCGCCTCATGCAGGCGCTGCCCGCCGGCGGGGTGATGGCCGCCGTCGAGGCCTCCGAGCAGGAGGTGCGCGAGCTGCTGGCCGGGTACGAGGACCGGGCCGGGATCGCCGCCGTCAACGGGCCCGCCTCCGTGGTGGTCTCGGGCGCCGCCGAGGCCGTGGCCGCCGTCGTCGGCCGGCTGTCCGCCCAGGGCCGCAAGTCCAAGGAGCTGCCGGTCTCCCACGCCTTCCACTCCCCGCTGATGGACCCGATGCTGGCGGAGTTCCGCACCGCCTTCGACGGGGTGTCCTTCGGCACCCCGGCCCTGCAGGTCGTCTCCACCCTCACCGGCCGCCCCGTGCCCGCCGACGAGTTCCGCTCCGCCAGCTACTGGGTGCGGCACGTCCGCGAGGCCGTCCGCTTCGCCGACGCCGTCGGCTCCCTCGCCGCCGAAGGCGCGGGCACCTTCCTGGAGATCGGCCCCGGCGGCGTCCTGGCCGCCCTGGCCGCGCACCTCCTCGACGACAGCGCCGTCGTGGTCCCCGCCCTGCGCGCCGACCGGCCCGAGGACCTGGCCGTCACCACCGCCCTCGCCCGCCTCCACGTCCACGGAACGCCCGTCGACTGGGAAGGGGTCTTCGCGGGCCGCGGCGCCCGCCGCGTGGACCTGCCCACCTACGCCTTCCAGCGCGAGGAGTACCGGCTCGAAACCCGGCCCGCCACCGGCGACCTCTCCGGCGCCGGCCTCCGCCCCGCCGACCACCCGCTGCTCGGCGCCGCCGTGACCCTGGCCCACGGCGAGGGCGTCCTGCTGACCGGCCGCGTCTCGCTCACCACGCACCCCTGGCTCGCCGACCACCGCGTCCTGGGCAACCCCCTCCTGCCGGGCACCGCCCTCGTCGAGCTGGCCGTCCGCGCCGGGGACCAGGCGGGATGCGGCCGGATCGAGCAGCTCACCCTGGAGGCCCCGCTCGTCCTGCCCCCGCAGGGCGGGATGCGGCTCCAGGCCGTCGTCGAGACCGCCGACGCCCACGGCCGGCGCGGCGTACGCCTCTACTCCCAGCCGGACGAGGCACTCGACGCCGACACCTGGACCTGCCACGCCTCCGGCCTGCTGGCCCCCGACGCCGCCCCGGCCCCCGCCGCGCCGGCCCCGTGGCCCCCGGCCGACGCTGAACCCGCCGACCCCGAGGCCCTCTACGACCGGATGGCCGGCCTCGGCCTGGAGTACGGCCCCCTGTTCCGGGGGGTCCGCGCGGGCTGGCGGCGCGGCGAGGAGCTCTTCGCCGAGATCGCCCTGCCCGACGGCACCGACACCACCGGATTCGGCCTGCACCCCGCGCTCTTCGACGCCGCCCTGCACACCGCCGGCCTCGGCGACACCCCGCACGACGGCGGGCCCCGCATCCCCTTCGAATGGAACGGGGTGACCCTCCACGCGACCGGAGCCACCACCCTCCGGGTCCGCCTGGCCCCCGCGCCCGGCACGCAGGACGCCGTCACGCTGCACCTCGCGGACGGGGCGGGCCGCCCCGTGCTCTCCGTGGACTCCCTGGTGCTGCGCCCCGTGGCGGCCGGACAGCTGGCCGCGGCGGCGGCTTCCCGCGGCGACGGGCTGTTCCGGCAGGTGTGGGCCCCCGCGGACCCCGCCACGGCCGGGCCCGGCGCGCCCGCGCCCGTCACCCTGCTCGACTCGCTTTCCGCCCTGCACGCCGAGGACGCCCGGGTCCCGGACACCGTGGCCGTGACGGTCACCGTGCCGGACGAGGGCCGCGCCCCCGCGGCGGACCCGGCCGAGCGGCCCGCCGAAGCCGCCCGGGCCGCACTCGCCCTCGTCCAGGAATGGCTCGCCGACGCCCGCTGCACGGACGCGCGCCTGCTGCTCGTCACCCGCGGCGCCGTCGCCACCGACCCGGCGGAAGACGCCGACCCGGCGCAGGCCGCCGTCTGGGGGCTGGTGCGCTCGGCGCAGTCCGAGAACCCCGGCCGCTTCCTCCTCGTCGACACCGACACCGACACCGGCGCTGGTACCGCGGACCCGGACCCCGCCCTGCTCGCCGCCGCGGCCGCCACCGGCGAACCGCAGCTGGCGGTCCGCGGGGGAGCCCTGCTCGCACCCCGGCTCGTCCGCGCCGACGCACCCGCGGCCGGACCCGACACCGACGGCGCGGCCGACCCGGCCCCGGTGTTCCCGCCGCACGGCACCGTCCTGGTGACCGGAGCCTCCGGCACCCTGGGGCGCCTGGTGGCCCACCACCTCGTGGCCCGGCACGGCGTCCGCAGGCTGCTGCTCCTCAGCCGCAGCGGCCCCGACGCCGACGGCGCCCGGGAGTTCGCGGCCGAACTCGCCGCCCTGGGAGCCGTGGCGGACACCGTGGCCTGCGACGTGGCCGACCGGGAGGCACTGGCCGCCCTGCTGGCGGCGCTCCCCGCCGCACATCCCCTGACCGCGGTGGTCCACGCCGCGGGCGTCACCGACGACGGCGTCGTCCCCGCCCTCACCCCGGAGCGGATCCGGCGGGTGTTCGCCCCCAAGGTCGCGGGCGCGCTCCACCTGCACGAGCTCACCCGTGACCTCGGCCTCCGCGCCTTCGTCCTCTTCTCCTCCGCCGCCGGCGTCTTCGGCAACCCCGGCCAGGGCAACTACGCCGCCGCCAACGCCGCCCTGGACGCCCTCGCCCAGCGGCGGCGCGCGGCCGGCCTGCCCGCGGTCTCCCTGGCCTGGGGCCTGTGGGCCCGCAGCAGCACCCTGACCGCCGGCCTCGCCGAGACCGACCAGCGCCGCATCGGCCGCTCCGGACTCCTCGCCCTGGAGACCGACGAGGGCCTCGGCCTCCTCGACCGCGCCCTCGGCTCCGCCGAACCCCTGCTCGTACCCGTCCGCTGGGACCTGCCCGTCCTGCGCGAACAGGCCCGCGCCGGCAGCCTGCCCGCCCTGCTGCGGGACCTGGTCCCCGCCCCCGTGCGCCGCGGCGAGGCCGCCGCGGCCGCAGCGCCCGACGGCGCCCGCGCCGCCCTGGCCGAGCGGCTGGCCACCCTGCCGGAGACCGGCCGCACCACCCTGCTGGTCGACCTCGTCCGCACCCACGCCGCCGCCGTCCTGGGGCACGGCCGCCCCGAATCCGTCCAGGCCGGCCAGGCCTTCCGGGAACTCGGATTCGACTCCCTGACCGCCGTCGAACTCCGCAACCGCCTCGCCTCGGCGACCGGCGTACGCCTCCCCGCCGGCCTGGTCTTCGACCACCCCACCCCGGACGCCCTCGCCCGCCACCTCCTGCGCCGCCTGACCGACACCCCCCGGACCTCAGGCGCCGTCCGCACGGCCGCCCCCGCCGGGACGGCCACCGACGAACCCGTCGCCATCGTCGCCATGGGCTGCCGCTACCCCGGCGGAGTACGGTCCCCCGAGGACCTGTGGCGGCTGCTCACCGCCGGCACCGACGCCATCGCCGGCTTCCCCGAGGACCGGGGCTGGGACCTCGACCTCCTCTCCGCGAGCGGCGGAACCGCCGGATCCAGCAGCACCCTGCGGGGCGGGTTCCTCTACGACGCGGGCGACTTCGACGCCGCCTTCTTCGGTATCTCCCCGCGCGAGGCCCTCGCCATGGACCCGCAGCAGCGACTCCTGCTGGAAACCTCCTGGGAGGCCTTCGAACGGGCCGGCATCGACCCGGCCACCCTGCGCGGCTCCCGCACCGGCGTGTTCACGGGCGTCATGTACCACGACTACGCCTCGTCCCTGCAGTCCGTGCCCGAAGGGGTCGAGGGCTTCCTCGGCACCGGCAACTCGGGCAGCGTCATCTCGGGCCGCCTCTCCTACACCTTCGGCCTGGAAGGGCCCGCGGTCACGGTCGACACGGCCTGCTCCTCCTCCCTCGTCGCCCTGCACCTCGCCGTCCAGGCCCTGCGCCGGGGCGAATGCGAACTCGCCCTCGCGGGCGGGGTGACCGTGATGGCCGGACCCGGCGCCTTCGTCGAGTTCAGCCGCCAGCGCGGACTGGCCGCCGACGGCCGCTGCAAGGCCTTCTCCGCCGGCGCCGACGGCACCGGCTGGGCGGAAGGCGCGGGGGTGCTGCTGGTGGAACGGCTCTCCGACGCCCTGCACAACGGCCACCCCGTCCTCGCGGTCGTCCGAGGCTCGGCGGTCAACCAGGACGGCGCCTCCAACGGCCTCACCGCCCCCAACGGCCCGGCCCAGGAACGGGTGATCGAGCAGGCCCTGGCGAACGCCGGACTCGCGGCGGCGGACGTGGACGCGGTGGAGGCCCACGGCACCGGCACCCGGCTGGGCGACCCGATCGAGGCCCAGGCGCTGCTGGCGACGTACGGGCAGGAGCGGCCGGAGGACCGGCCGCTGTGGCTGGGGTCCCTGAAGTCGAACATCGGGCACACCCAGGCCGCGGCCGGCGTGGGCGGGATCATCAAGATGGTCGAGGCGATGCGCCACGGCGTCCTGCCCCGGACCCTGCACGCCGAAGAGCCCTCCCCGCACGTCGACTGGACCCCCGGCACGGTCCGCCTGCTCACCGAGCCCGTGGAATGGGCGCAGGGGCCCCGGCCCCGGAGGGCGGCCGTCTCCTCGTTCGGCTTCAGCGGCACCAACGCCCACGTCGTCCTCGAACAGGCCCCCGACACCCCCGCCGGGACCGGCCCCGCCACACCGTTCGCGGCGCCGTGGCTGCTCTCCGCCAAGAGCCCGGAAGCCCTGCGCGCGCAGGCCCGCGCCCTCCTGCCGTACGCCCAGGAACCGGACCGGGCGGCGCTGGACGTGGCCTACGCCCTGGCCACGGGCCGCAGCGCCCTGGAACACCGCGCCGCCGTGACCGCGGAGGACCCGGACGGGATGCGGGAGGCCCTGACCGCGCTGGCGAACGGAGCACCCTCCCGCGCGGTGGTCCGGGCCGCGGCCGCCCCGGGCGGCGGGAAGCACGCGTTCCTGTTCTCCGGGCAGGGCAGCCAGCGCCCGGGTATGGGGCGTGAACTGCACGCTGCCTTCCCGGTGTTCGCGGAGGTCTTCGACGCGGTGTGCGGGGCCCTGGACCC
>NZ_JBFBDP010000073.1:0-15198 GCF_040701585.1 Streptomyces sp. NPDC093801
CCTTATCACTCACCCGCCCCCCCCCCACCACAACCCACACCCCCCCACCCCCTCCCCCCCCCCGCCCCCCGCCCGACCTGGGGGGGACCCGCTCCGCGGGTCCCACAGCGCTGCGCGCTGTGCCAGCGAACCGGCTCGCTGCGCTCGGCGGGGCTCGGCTTCGCCGAGCCGAAGCCGGCCCTTCGGGCCGGGGGTCCTTCGCTTCGCTTCGGACTGGTGGGGTTCCGCTTCGCTCCACCCCACTGGCCTGGCGGAGCCAGGCCAGACCTCCCGTGCTTCGCGCGGGAGGTGACCTCGTTTCACGAGGTCCAGGCCTTCGGCCTGTTGGGTGGGTCCGCTCCGCTCCCCCACCCGGGGCCTTCCGGCTCCGCCTCCAGGCCGGCCCGCTACGCGGGCGGCTGGCAACGGTGATCCGGTGCTGCGCTGGGTTCCTACCTGAATGCGTCTGGCTCTGGCTGCTGTCTACAGGGTGCCGTCAGCGATGCGTTCGGCCGCGACCTGTGCGACCTCGTTGGCGATGCGCACGCCATGCCTCTCACCAGCGGCCAGGAGGGTCTCCTTCACTTCCAGCGCGGGTCTGCCAGCATGCGTCGCACGGATCTCGGTCAGGGCCTTCTCGAACCGCGCCGCGTGTTCCTGAACCCGGGGCATGGCCTTCTCGTAGTCGGAAGCGTCAGCCATGCGGACAACCTACCCGAGCAACCGGTGCTTCATTTCTTGTTCAGGATTGACTCTGGAGCCAGTGGGTTGCATCGCTGCTTCACCGATCCTCCTGCTGTCGCGATCATGGGACTGCGGGGGTGTCAGCTGCCCAACTTGCTGAAGGCCCAGCGGAGCACTTCCTGGTCGGGGTGGTCGCGGCCTGTCCGTTCGAGAGCTGTCACGGTGTGGGCTGTGAGCCGGGCCCAGTTACGGAAGTTGCCATGCGCCGCGTGACGGTCGGCGAAGGCAATGTCCGCAGGATCGGTCCGTGCCCAAACGGGGTGGTAGAGCGGGATGACCTGTTGAACTTCCTCCAGTGTGAGCTTGGTGATGTGCTGCCAGATGAAGATGCGGGAGGAGAGCATCGGCTCCTTCCGCAGCACCGTATGGGCTCCCTCGCCGCCGGCAAAGATGATCGCGATCTGCGAGTACGGGTGATCCCACGCGTATCGGAAGTATTCGAACGTCTCTCGATTGAGCCACTGGGCTTCGTCCACGACCAGCGTACGCGGCTGCGCCGCCAGCGAGTCCAGGATCAGCCGGTCGAACTCGGACGGGTGACGCGGAGGTTCGCCCGGCAGACCGAGAGCAGCGAAGAGCTCGTGGCGCACCGCTCGGGCCGTCGGGCGGGCGCGGAAGGCAATCCGGCAGACCTCCTCGCCCCGGGTCCGCTCCAGCTCGCGCAGGCAGACGTTCGCGGCAAGCGTCTTGCCGACACCGGCCGGGCCGTGGAGGCACATCATCGCCCTGGCCTCGATCGTGTCAGCGATGTTCTCCCGGGCCGCCAGGAGCGCGCGCGTCGTGACGACCGCGGCGTCCGCGAGCTGGGTGTAGTGGTCAGTCTCTCGCGGCGGCAGCTGGCTCGTCATCGCTTCTCCTTACGGGCGGAGGGAGGCCGGGGTGTTCCAGTCGTCGGGCGGTGGGGCGGGCGGGATGAGGTCCGGAAGGGCCAAGGCGGCCATGTCGCTGTCGGATGCCGCCGCAAGTTCCTGATCGGCTTCGGCCGCTGTGATGGCGCCCAGGCGCTGCGCGGGCGTGGGCGTGGTGGCCGGGGCGAAGCGCTGCCGGCGCAGGGCCTCGGCCCTCTTCGCGTCCTCGCGCAGGCGGCGGGCCCGCGCGGTGCGGGTGCGGCGCAGCTCGTCGAGCTGTTCGGGGGTGGCGGCGTCGGCGAGGTGGGCGGTGCCCAGGTGGCGGCCGGCCGGGTCGCAGACCTCGATCTCATGGTCATGGTGGGGCATGTGCCGGATCCTGACGTGGCGGCCTGCCTGGCCGGCCATCCACGCGCCGAGGTAGTCCCGGCCCCGCCAGCGGACCCCGTGGCTGCTCAGTTTCCGGACCCGGCCGTCGTCCTCCAGCATCAGCCCCCACAAAGCAGCCTCGGGGACGTCCGAGAGGGGTGTGGGGTCTGCCTGCCAGGCCTCGAGGGGGGTCCGGCCGTTCAGTCCGGCTGGGCGGTGCTCGGTGTTCCACCACCGCGCCCAGTTCAGGACCTCGGCGGTGAACTCGGCGAACGTCAGCGGCACCGGCTCATCAGGGTCAGGCTTCTTCTTGGCGGGCCGGGGCTTGGGGGTGAGGGTGTAGCCGGGCAGGACCGCGAAGAGCATGCGGTCCACGGACCGGTTGAGGTTCTCCACCGTGCCCTTCAGATGAGGGCTGTAGGCAGGCAGATCCTCGCGCTTGGTGTCCAGGTCGGTGAGGGCGCCCAAGACGGTCTTCGACAGGAAGTCCCGGCCGCGGTCGACGCGCACGTGCTCAGGAATGCCCCCCGCGGGCCCGTAGGGGCCGGTGCGCAGCACGGCGGCACGCAAAGCTGCCAGGATGGAGGCCCGGGACGGATGGCCGGGGGTGACCGCGGTACCGGTGATGGTCTTCGTCGCGACGTCGATGAACCATGTCACCCACGGGCGGACCAGCTCTCCGTCCGCGTCGACCGCCAGCGGCGCCTGGACGTGGTCGGCCTCCCAGGTCTGGTTCCGCCACTGTGCCGGGCGGCGCCCGAACACGTCGTGGGCCCGGGCGGCCTCCGGCCCGCGGGCCAGACCCGCGCGTTCACCCGCGGTCAGGTCACGGCGCACCGCACGCAGGAACGTCGACAACGACGGCACCGGATCCAACACCGGCACCGACTCCATCGGCGCGCCAGCCGGCACCGCGGTGGCCGGCTCACCGGCCGCCGTCTTCGCGCGGGCCACCAGTTGCCGGTGGACCGCGGACGCGTTGCCCCGCCAGTACGCCAGCAGCACCCGTACCTGCGGCGTCACCTTGAACCGGGACACCGGCCGGGCACCCGGAACAGCACCTGCGTCCGGATCGGCTTCAGCCTGCGCAAGCCACCGCCACACCGTCCGCTCCGACACCCCCAAACACTCCCCCGCAAGACGCACATGCCCCCGCGACAGCCGTCCCTGGGTCCGCAGCCGCAACAAGCGCTGCACGGCAGGGCCGCGCAACGCCGCGAGCGCCGGACCCTGGAGCTCGGGCATCGGTTTTAACCCGTCCAGCGGTGCCCCCGCCTCGGATGAGCTGATCATGGAACCGCCCTCTGCCGTCGGTCTTGGCTCCCCGTTCCGATCCCGCCCCGCCGGGCGCTACGGGTAAGGCCCCAGCCGGGCGCAGGCCTGCTCCATCAGCGCACGGTCCACCCGCACGTCCCGGCCGCGCTTCGACAGCGCGTAGACATGAGAAGTGATCTTCGCCCAGGTACGGAAGTTGCCCCGCGCCACCGTCGCATCCGCCCATGCCACGTCCGCCGACACGACGCCCTCCCACACGTCGTGGAACATCGCCAGCGTCTCCGAGAGCCGCTCCTGATCCAGCTCGGGGACCTGGTGCCAGGTCAGCACCCGCGACCGCAACGCCGGCGACCGCGCGATCACCCGCTCCGCACCCGCCCCACACAGCAACAACGCGGCAGCGGTCCCCGGCTCGTCCCACAGCAGCCGCAGATAGTCCAGCAGCGGCGGGGACAAGCGCTGCGCGTCGTCGAGGAACAGCACCCCGGGCCGGCGCAGCGCCTCCCCCAGGGCACGGTCGGCCGGCTGCGCACGGTGCGAGAGAGAACCCGCCGCCAGCCCCAGCGCCTCCAGCAGAGACGCTCGCATCTGCGGCAGACCCGGCTTCACGCCGACCACCGCCCGCCAGACCGGCACCCGATCAGGCAGCAGATGCAGCGCCTGCTGCACCGCCACCGTCTTCCCCACCCCCGGCTCCCCGAACACACACCCCATCCCCCGCGCCGCCACCGTGTGCCCCACCACCTCCACCACTGCAGCAACGCCGGCCGTCGACACCACCCGGGCCCCCGGCACGAACAACCGCACCCCACCCCGCAACAGCGCCGCGTCCTCCTCGCCGACCGTCCCGGGCCCAGGCGCAGACACCGGTTCCGCGTCGACCACCGGCAAGCCCTCACCTGCCCGCTGCAGCTTCAGGTCGGCCAGGACCCGGTCATAGCGGCTGGCCTCGACCCGATTCCTGGACGGCCTCGCCACCTCCAGCACCCGCCCCGCACGCAGATCCCGCTGCACCGCACGATGCAACGTCCCCAACGACGGCACACCCACAGCCGAAGACGAACCGCCGGCCGTCATCCGCCGGTGCAACGCCGCGACGTTCCCACCCACCTCCGCCAGGCCAGCCCACAATCCGTCATCCAGCGTGAACCTGTCCTGTCGCCCCGCGGGCTCCAGCCGGCCCTCACGCGCCTCGGACAGCCACCGCCACACCGTCCGAACCGTCACGCCCGCGGCCTCGGCCATCACCCGCACATGCAGCGACGACACCGACCCCGGCCCCTGGTCCACCGCCAGCAACCGACGCACCACCACACCCCGCGCCAACCGGCCGTCCTCACCCATACCCACCAGCACACCCCGCGGCCAAAGCCACGAACACTGGAATGAGCAAACCCGTGACAGCCACCCACCACCGTGCTAGCCACCCCATGGCAGCCGCTTGGGCATCCCATGGCAGCCAAGATCACCAATGCGAGACGACCGAAGTCACGAAAACCCCGAGCTACACAAGGCTCTCAGCACGGCGAGCCCCCGCACACCGGCTGACACCCAACCGCTGCCACCACCCCACCCATTCACACCCGGATCCGAAGCGAGAAAGGCGTCCGCTGGGGCGGCAGACCACTACCCGCCGCAGCCTGACCACCCACCCCGGCAAACCTTCCCGGTCACAGCACTAGACGCCAGTTGCGCTGATCCCACCACCAGATGACGATGGAAACGAAGCGAACGACTTGCCTTGCGATGGCATGTCGCCGCGTCCTGGCGGCACTTCGATCAGCGAGCTGCATTCAAAGTCGCGTCGACAGTGCTTCACGGCCTCAGAGCGGAATCTCATTCGCTTCGGATCGCTGTTCAGATGGGACACCCAAATGACTCTGAACGTTCCTGCCTCGGCTGTTGACAATCCGGGGTACGTCTTCGCGGCTTACAACAACTGGGACAGTCGGCCGGAGGGGTTGCTGACCTTTAGTGGCGTTATCGCTTGCAGCTTCGAGACCGGTGATCTGACGCACAATACGGTAAGGAGCTTCCTGCCTAAGGGCGGCGACCACCACCTCATCGATTTTTCGGGCCATGATGGACTGCCTGTTCAGTTTCACGCCTCGATTGCGTCCATAGGCTCGTTCTACTCGAACACGAGCGAGGGTGATGCTTTGGGCGCGACTGACAGAACGTGGGTTAGATTCCAGCATCAAGATTTTGGTGGGGGGCGTACCGGCTGGGTGCCGATCCTTGCGGTTGACGTCGCCGCATTGCACACGAACCTTCTGCGCATCCCATACCTGGTGACCATTCAGCTTCTGGCAAATGGCGACAGAGGCATTTTGCTGAAGATTCTCGAATCAGATCTCGACCCAGGCGGAACGATACCGGCCGACACGTAAATGATCTCCAGCATCGGGTGGCCGTTGCCTTCGGGTGATGCCCCGGTGAGCCCAATTTTGTGCAGGTGAGTAAGGCGGCTTGTCCAGGACCCGCGGCTGCAGGCCTTCCGGTCCCGGGCGCACGGCGTCGGCGTAGATCCGCGCCCGCCTGCCGGGCTCGCCGGGGTCCCGGAGTACGGGGTGATGCCCGAGGTTGCCCAGCGCCCTCCCGCAGGTGATGTCCAGGACCAGCAGGCCGGGCGCCGCGATGTGCTGGTCGTCGATCGGCTTCGTGTTGCGACGGCGGGGGACCGAGAAGCGGTTCGCCGACGGCTTCGGCTCCGAATCTGACTCCGGCCGCGGGCACCGCCCGGCAGGACGCGGTCGGGGTATCGACCCTGAGTACGCTGAGCTGGGCTGCCGCCCGCTTCCTGCTCAGCGGGGCGCCCAGGCGAGTCTGTGGTCCTGCTCGATCAGCTCGCGGTCGCTGCGGAACGCCGTTCGGCCGGCGACCCCGGTGATGGCCTCCTTCAGAATGAACTCGGGCGTTCCGATGTCGCCGAGCGTGCAGAAGTTGATGTAGCCGAGCCTGCGGAAGTCGCTCCCGCCTGAGCGGTACAGCCAGTTGGGCAGTGCTGGCGATCCTCCCGAAATGTCTTCGCGCTCGAGAACGTGGGGGCGCAGGCGGACCAACACGATGTGACTCTGCTCGGCATGCTGGGGATCGTGGCCCAGCACCCCGACGAACTCGATGTCGTGCCACGGGAGGTGGTGTGACTGCGGTCCGTCCCGCATGGTCAGGCCCGAGCCGTTGACTGTCAGCGCGAAGTCGTACCGTCCCGTCCGCCTGATCATGATGAGCACCGGCACGATATGGACGAAGAGGAAGTCGGCGTTGACGAGCCAGGTGATGGGGGCTGACAGGATCGCCAGCCAGAGCAGGACGAGTCCTGTGCGCTGCCACGGTTTCCGGCGCGGATTGGCGAGTACGTGCTCCTGGCCGATCGGCGGCCCCGGAACCGTCGGCGGGTCGTCGATCGCTGCTGGTCCGGTGACGAGCCCGAGGTCGCCCGCAGCGTTGACGGTGCGGCGTTACGGCCGGGGCAGGCCGAGGCCGGCCAGCTCACGGTCGACGTGCTGGTAGATCCCGTCGAGGGTCAGCGGTTTCTCCTGCGCGAGCGCGTCGAGCAAAGCTGAGGTGAAGGCGGTGTGGCGGGCACCGGGCGGCGCGTGCGAAGGGGCGGTCGAGGTGGTCGAGGTCAGGGTGTAGGTGCCGGTCAGGTCGAGCTGGCCGGCGAATACGGTGTGCGATCCGCCCATGGCGGCCACCGCACGTCCCGAGAAGCAGCAGTCCAGCAGCATGATGCGGGAGTTGGCGTGGGCACGGGCGAGGTCCCGTTGCACGAGTTCCAGCGGTACCGAGGTGAAACCCGGCCGGGCTGGATCGGTGCCGGTCAGTGCCAGGTACAGCCGGCCGTCCTCATCGAGGAGCCCGTGGCCCGCGTAGTAGACCAGCAGCATGTCGCCCGCTTCGCGGGCCGCCCAGTCCAGTGCCGCTCCGACGGCGCGTTGGTCGCCCGGATCGGGCAGGACGCGGCAGTGCTCCGGCGCGAGCAGCCCGTGGCGCGGGTGGGTGAGGGCACGGTGCAGGGCGTCCAAGTTGTTCCGCACGGCCGGGATCGACGGCAGGTCGCCGTCAGCGAACATGCTCGCCCCGATGAGCACTGCCCGGCTGGACGGACCATGAGGGTATCGGGGGGCGGTCACTCCTCACCCGATGCGGAAGGCTCGAGAAGGGCACCGATCTCACGGACCACCGCCTCGACGTCACGCGCGCGACGCACGTCAACACTGACCCGTCGGCCGCCCGCGGCAGTGATAGTCACCTTGACGTCCGCCCGGCGCTGTAGCAGCCATGTGGTCAGCGACCTGGCGAGCACCGCCCCGGCGCTCCCGGAACCCAGGGCGACAACGAGCACGTCGGCCAGCGCCCCCATGTGCCCGGGCTCGGGGGATGGCCGCAGCAGTGACACCCTGCCCCGCAAGAAGTCCTCGGCCGCGAGCCAGTCGCGGAGCGGGAGCAGGTAAGTGTCAGCGTCCGTGACGGCAAGCAAGAGCTTGCCCGAGGCGATGACGGTTAACTCCGGGTCTTCACTGAATCCAGACATGCGGCCCATCGTGCCAGGGCATGTCCGTTCACGTCAGGCCCTCGGCAGTGCCGGACAAGGACCCGGTGGACTGGCTGCCCCCGGCCGTCGGCTATCACTGCGCGTACGTGACGGGCTGGGTGGAGACCAAGCTCCGCTGGGGGCCTCGCCGCCGACGGCCGCGAGCGCGCCGCACTGCTCGGCGTGGCCGAAGGAGTGCCCCCGGGCGCGACCATCTCCTCCGAGGCCGCCCCGTAGCCCAGCCTCGGCTGGCGGACCTCTGGGAGCTGGAATCGCCCGTTGCGCCGCCGCAGAGACGACGACGGTCGGTGCTGCTGTGCACGACTTCTACCCGGGCGACGGAGCCGGCGGCCCGTTCAACCTTGACGGCCGGCTGTGTTTCCCTACGGGCTGTAGGGGAAGGCCGTGCTCGGGCCGTGGCGCCGCGTCGGCTGTGCGGTACCGCGCGACGGCCGCCGACGTCGGGCCGGCGGTCCAGCAGGCGTGGGCGATCTGTACGGGCCGGCGTCCAGGAGCCGGTCGGCGGCCCCGGGTCAGGGACGAGTGGCCAGGAAGGTGTGGGTGATGCCGGTCTGCCAGCCCGGCTGCGGCAGGACGCGGACATCGTCGAAGCCGGCACGGCGGGGCCGGCCAGCGAACGCGTCGACCGTGTCGAAGTCGAGCACGCTGCGCCACAGATGGCGGTAGAGCGACGCGTCGCCGTGGCGGCGGCCCCACGGCAGGACCACGGCGCCCGTGACCGCCGACCACACCGCGCGGTCGACGGCCCGGCCGCTCAGGGTGTACTCGTGGACGGCGAGCCGACCGCCGGGGCGGAGCAGGGCGCGCGTGCGGCCGAGTACCGCATCGGGGTCCGCGACGTTGCGGAACAGGTACGCGGCGAACACCCGTCACCGCGTCCAACGGGGCGGCGTGCAGAAGTGCGGCTGTCGACGCGCCGGTGCCGCAGCCGAGGTCCAGGACCATACGGCCCGAGCCGCGCGCGGGGAGGGCGAGCCAGCGTGCGGAGCGCCGTAGGTGCCTGTGGTAGCCGGGGCTCGCTGCGACCATGCGGTCGTAGGTGCCCGACGCGTGGTCGAAGGCCCCCATGAGCTCGGCGCCTGAAAGCCCGGCTGCCCGGGGAGGACGACGGCCCTGCGGTCGTTGCCGCGGCGGGCCGAACCCGCCCGGTCGTTCCGGCTCATGGGTTCTCCTTGGGGGTGCGTTCGGGGCGCCGGGTCAGCAGCGGCAGCTCGGCGGCGGTGCGGAGCATGGCGAGGACCGGGGTGCGCACGCCGATGGAAAGCTCCTCGGCCGGCCGGGTCGTGCCGTCGAGGAACCGAAGCAGCCGCTCGGCGGGCACGTGCTGGAAGAGCCGGGCAACAACTCGGGCCCGTTGACCCGTCCGGTGTCCAGGGCCCGGAGCAGGACGGCCTCCATGGCGAGGGCCCTGGCCGGATGCGCGGGCGGCGGTACGGGCGTCCGGCCGGAGTGCACCGCGTCGGCCACGGCCCGGGTCTGCCGCTGGATGGCGGCGAAGGCGTAACCGGTAGAGGGGCGGACGGCTCCCCCGGCCGCACCGATGCGGAAGACGTGCCGCCCGGGCCGCCGCTCGTAGCGCCCGTCGCTCATCGGGATGGCACCCTGCTCCGTACCGACCACCCGGAAGGCCCCCAGCCCGAGCACTCGGCCGATGTAGTCACGCAGGGCCTCCTCGTAGGCGGCCGCGGACAGCGGCGAACGGCTGAACTCCGTGTACTCCAGCAGCACCGCGTGACCACTGGTGGGCAGCACGTACCCGAAGGAAAGCCCCCGATCCGGCTGCTCGGTGCGGAAGTCCATCAACTCGACCGTGCGGGCATCGAAGGAAGGCCGCTCGCAGTGCACGAACCACCCGCGGAAGTGCTGCAACAGCGTGCTGCGCGCGGCGGGCGCGGCCGCCGGGGGCCGGGAGTCGTGGATCCAGCGGGCCCGGAGCGTGCGCACCACACCATCGCCGGCGGTGCACGTCAGGGCGGCGCCGTCCGGCCCGTCGTCGATGCGCTCGACCACCCCCTCGATGCGGCGCAGTCCCGCCAGCCGAGGCCTGATCCCCTGCTCGAAATCGACGGAACGCAGCATCTTGTAGCGCAGCCCGCCGAGGTCGCGGGCGACCCCGCCCCCATTGGCGGCGCGGACCCGCAGCTGCCGCCAGCTGGCGGTGAGCAGCGGCTCGTAGTCACCCTCGCCAGCTTCCCAGTAGCACGAGGTACGGTCGGGAGGACGCAGTGGGCCGGGCGGGGCGTCGACGAGGACGACGTCGGGGGGCCGCACACCCGGCGGCGGGTCGAGCAGCCGCCAGGCCAACGAGGGCCCGCCGCGCCGGCACCGACGATGGCGACGTCGCAGCTGTACGTCGTGGTTCGCACCGCTCTCCGTTCTCCACACCATGGCCGAGCAGGTCGCGGGTGCACGAAGCTACCGCGACGGACACCGTCACTGCCGCTCATCGTGCATCGCGTCGCGACCACGGACCGGGATGCCGGCCATCGTGCTTGGAGGTGGTGGGCCTCCTCGACAGCGGACGCGTCAGATCCGGATTCCTGGGCAAGTGCGGTACCGCGTGACAGAGACCAGCCCAGAGACAGAGACAGCCAAGCTTTTACGGAGGAGCTGAGATATGACCGACGACATGTGGGCCTACCGTTCCGGCATCATCCACCCTACGGGCGAAGACCTCACGGGCTACGGCGTGGAAGCCGTCGACGGGCACATCGGCGCGGTTGACCGGCACTCCAACGAGGTCTCCGACGCCTACCTCGTGGTCGACACCGGCGTGTGGATCTTCGGGAAGGAGGTTCTGCTCCCGGCAGGAACGATCATCCGCGTGGACAGGGAGAACAAGACGGTCCACATGGACCGCACCAAGGACCAGATCAAGGCGGCTCCGGAGTTCCACTCCGACAACCACCTGCGCGAACCCGACTACCGCCAGGAGATCAGCAAGTACTACGGCAGGAGTTACTGATCGTTTCAGAATGAGTTGAGTCGCGGGTCTTGTGCTGGGTGATCTTGGTCGGCAGGGTGTCCAGAGTGCGTGCTGATCTTGTTCCTGACGACCTGTGGGAGCGGGTGGCCCCGCTGCTGCCGCCCGCCCCGGAACGACGCCGCCGCTACCCCGGGCGGCTGCGAGTTCCCGACCGGGCGGCACTGGCCGGCGTCATGTACGTGCTGCGGACCGGTGTCGCGTGGCGCGATGTCCCGGCAGAGACGGTGGGCTGTTCCGGTGTGACGGCCTGGCGTCGGCTGCGGGACTGGACCGAGGCCGGCGTCTGGCCACGCCTGCACGCCGCCCTGCTGGCAGAGCTTCGCCGCGTCGCCCTGCTGGACCTGGACGACTGCTCCGTGGACGGATCGCACGTCCGAGCCCTCAAAGGGGGGATCACGTCGGACCCTCGCCCGTCGACCGCGCCCGCCCCGGCTCCAAGCACCACCTGATCGTCGACCGCCACGGAACCCCGCTCGCCGTCACGCTCACCGGCGGCAACCGCCATGACGTCACCCAGCTCCCGCCCCTGCTCGACGCCGTCCCGCCGATCCGGGGCCGGCGGGGACGTCCCCGCCGCAAGCCCCGACGCCTGTACGCGGACCGGGGCTACGACTTCGACAAGTACCGCCGCCTGCTGTGGAAGCGCGGCATCAAGCCGTTGATCGCCCGACGCGGCGTCGCCCACGGCTCCGGGCTGGGCAAAGTGCGCTGGGTGGTCGAGCGCGCCTTCGCCTGGCTGCACGGGTTCCGACGCCTCCGCACCCGATACGAACGACGCGCCGATCTCCACCAGGGCCTGCTCGAACTGGCCTGCAGCCTCATATGCCTCCGCCGCCTACGAACCTCATTCTGAAACGATCAGTTACTCGCCGGGCCCGAGCAGACCGGCCCGCCGGTGGATCGCCGCCGCTTCCTCCAGAAGGGCCTTGGCCTTGTCCGGGTCCGTGGAGTGTGCGGCACGCTCCCCCAGGTCCCGGACGTGCCGGTCGAGCTCGGGGTCACGGGCGAGGGCGTACTCGGCCCACCACCGGGCCAGGAACGCCGGGGCCGCGCCGATGTCGTAGGTGTCGGCCGCCTTGGCCCGCCACCCGGCGTCGAAATCGGCAAGGAGGTCAGGAGCGTGCGCGGCGATCGCGGCATGCAGAGCGGCAATGCTGCGCTCGGGCATCGGGGGGACACCGTAGGGGTGTCCCGGAGCGGTCGTCACGGCGGTCCCTCCAGGGGTCGGGCAGCCCCCACGATAGTGCGCCGGCCCCCGCACCGGGGCCGGGATGCGCAGCGGAACGGTGTCGCTGCAAGGCGCGGACGCCTGGGGTACTCGCGGTCGGCAGGCGCGGTGGGTGTGCAGCGCCAAGGGTCGCTCGACGAGACGAATGCCTGCCTGCCTGGGTGGTGTAGGGCAGCATGCTGATGTCGCCGGTCACCCGGGTCGGAGCGCTCTTGCTCCACCCGGACGAGGTGGCCGCCCTGGCCCGGCGCCGGGACCTGCCCGCCGTCCTCGACCGGCACGTGCCGCTCGGCCCCGACCAGGCCGATGCCGGCAAGCTCCACGCCGTCCACCCCCACGCCGACAACGGCAGGCTCCGCAAACGCGTCCGCCGGTACATGGGCCGCTCCCGCGGTCGGGCGAAGGACTCGGTTCGGGTTCGTCGTCCTGCCTCGCCGCGGGGTGGTCGAGAGGTCACTGGCCTGGGTCATGTATGCCCGTAGACACGCCCGCGACGACGAACGTCTCATCCAGCATGCGGAGTCGCTGATCACCTGGGCGGCGATGACCCTCGTGACCAGGCGAATCCTTCGTCGGTAGTCCCGCCGGGTCAGCCAGCCGCCCTCCGCTTTGCACCGTGGCATCGGGCCGGGTGACGGTCGTCTCCGTCGCCGCGAACCCCAGCGGCGGGAGCGGCTCGCTCCGTCGACGGCGTAGAGGTCGTCCAGGGCCAAGAGCTCACAACCGACCATCCCCAAAGCATCCCTCTAGTCCTCCCAGTGTGCCGGTGCCATCCGGTAGAGGACCTTGAGCTTTTCGGAGAACGTGACGCCGAGGTGCGCTTCGGCGGCGGCGATCTCCTCCTCCGTCGCCCCTACAGCCTCGGGCAACCGCTCGCGGCAGCGTGCGTTCCAGCAACCCCGGGTCCGCCGAGGGGGCCGGCCTCGCATCAGGGCTCGGATCCGGAAGGCGGCACCAGGGCTCGGGCAATGCGCCCTCGACCAGGACGAGCACCCCCAGGTCCGGGTTGTCGAAGGCGGCTTCCACGGCAGGGCCACGTTCGAGCAGCCGGAGCGTGGTCCTTCCGGTCGGCCGGATCTCCGCCGTGAAGGCGATCTCGTCGACTTCCACACGCGCCAGTGCCCTCTGCACCCGGTCCACGACGCGTTGACAGTCCGGCGACACGGCTCTCCGCAGGGGCAGGCTCCAGCCGTTCTTGCCCATACGCCCGGTTCCGCGGGCAGGCCTGCCGGTAGGCCTGCCCGTGTCGTAGGCCCGAACGAGCCGCAGCACGGGCTCCCACATGGCGAACTCGCACATCGACGAGGGCAAGGGAGGTCTCTGCTCAACCTTGCGCAGGCCGTACGCGGAACCAGTGACAGCGCAGGCGCCGGGGCCGCCGTCCGCAACACCACAGGTGAGACGGCCTGCCGCAACCGGGTGGGTCACGTACGCGCTCAGCGGGCCAAGGAGAAGACGCTCAGGGCCAAGTGCACGGGGGATGTGGACCAGGTACTCAGCTGGCCGTTCAACGTCCGGCGGCCGGCACCAACAGCCTGGGAGTCCGTAACCGTCACTGTCGCTCGGCAGCGAGCGCTTGGTCATGGATCATGAAGTGGAGTTGCACGTCGTCCTCGACTCCGCCCGCAGGCCCTCGGCGTCGAGCACACAGGCTGCGACCATCCGAGCCTCCAGCGACGAGTTCGGGGTCGTACTTGAAGACGGCGACCCCTTCCATGTGGAGATCACCCCCTGACCGATGGAGACCGCGATGGCGCTCATCGTCGAGTACCGTACTCCCGCCCGCCCCATCTACCGCCTCGTTGAGGTCTACGACGCCGACGCCTGCCTCACCGACAGTGCTGCCGTCGACCTGGCCCGCCGACACGTCGTCGGCGGGAACGGTTACCACCTGTACCTGTCGAGCCTGCAGCCCGACGTGACGGTGGAAGTGGCCATCCGCATCTGGGACACCCCCCGGAAACCGCCGACCGATGTGGAAGGAACCCTCCCGGTATCCATCGAGTCGGAGACCGGGATCCTGGTGATCGGCCAGCTCACCCTCGGGCCCGCCGGCGAAATGACGCTGCCCCGCCCCGGCGTGTACGAGGGGCACGCGTCCTGGACAGGACGTGCAGCTACCGCAGAGTATTACGCCGAAACCCTCCGGCGGATCGACACCGACTGGACCACCGAGCGGATCGGTCAGGCCTGGACACGGAACCCTGTTCCTGAGCGGTACGTCCTCGACCTCTGGTTCGTCAGGGAATCAGAACCCGAGGACGAGGACGAGGACGAGGACGACGAGTGACCGCCAGGACCAGCTTCCCCTCGGGGTGACGAGCCCCAGCTCGGCCCGGGTTCCCTATGCCCTCGGCATAGGGAGCCCGGGCCGCCCACAGTGGCCGGGTGCATTCTCTCGATGCCTCCGAGGGCACCGACTCAGCAGAGCAATCAAACTCGTCATTCCCAACACCGGGCTCAACGCCAGGGTCACGCTGACGCCCACCCAGCGTGCCGGTGAGGAGGGCGGCGAGCACCGGGTTCACGTAACCGGGGACCAGGTCGTCATCTGCATTGCACGTCTTCGAGAGCGGGAGCAGCGTCTCCACGTGCTCGTCGGGTCGAAGTGGGTGTGCATGGTGAGTTCGCAGGTCTCGCGGACGTCCAGGACCAGCAGGTGAGTCAGGCCCCACAGGTTCAGTCCGCAGGTCAGGTCGGCCAAGAGCAGGGTCCGGCGCGCCCACCGGTCACCGCTGGCCGCACGCCTGACGGTCGCCACCGTGCACCGGAGTCCGGCAGCGATGGTGCCCACCTGCAAGAACTCGCTCAGGATGGGGGCACGATAGGCAGTCGGGCTCCCGCCCGGCAGTGGGGCCGCTCCCGACCTGGTGGCGGCCCCCGCTGCCGTGGTGTTGCCCGAGACAGGAGACCCCCCGCCGAGTGGCTGTGACGCCCAGCCGATGCCGAGGCCGGCGAGCGCGGCCCGCTACCCCGGGTCGAGCCGGTCTTCGTTTACCGCTCGGCCAAGGAGGATGTCCAGGCAGGTTGTCGTTCCCTCGGCAACGGCCGCCGGACGGAGGCACGAGGGCCCGTACCGGGGAAGTGCACCCGGTACGGGCCCTCGCGGTGCTGCGGGGGTCAGTCGTTCCAGACGTCGCCCTTGAAGTCGCCGCCGGTGCCCCGCTCGTAGTAGTGCTGCCCGTACAGGCCGCCCACGCAGGTCTGCTGG
>NZ_JBFBDP010000074.1:0-15056 GCF_040701585.1 Streptomyces sp. NPDC093801
GTCGCAATCCACACCGAACCCGGGAGGCCCTCACCCGTTCAAGCCGTCTCAGCCGAGACCTGCATCACCCGTCCACAACCTCCCTGGACAGAACAGCTAGGCCGCCCCTGCCGGGGGCCCGGCCAGGGCCCTTGCCGGGGCCCCTCGGGGGTCAGCAGCAGCCGCCCCCGCCGCAGCAGCCCCCGCCGGAGGGCGCGGGGGCGGAGCCGGTCCCGCCGACGGCGACGGCGGAGAGCAGCTTGACGGTGTCGGCGTGCCCGGCCGGGCAGTCGGCGGGCGCGGACGACTCGGCCATCGGACGGCTGACCTCAAAGGTGTCGTCGCAGGTCCGGCAGCGGTATTCGTAACGAGGCATGCGCACAGGCTACAGAGCCGCCGCCCCGCCACGGGCCCGTTCCTCCCGGGCGGCCTGGTCGGGGTGGCGGGCCCGCCAGTACGGGTTGTCGTGCGGGAGGGCGCTGCCCACGCGCCCGTACATCCCGAACCACATCAGCATCACGCCGACGACGAAGCTGAACAGCACGTTCTGGATCTTGAAGGCCAGGACGTTCAGCTCGGTGTCCAGCAGGGCCAGGTTGACGAACCCGCTGGCGATGAAGAGCAGCCCCAGCGTGATGTTGAGGGTGGAGGCGAAGGTCCCGCCGATCACCATCCCGGCGACGAGCAGGGCCCCGATGCAGATCGACAGCACGCTCAGCGCACCGTTGGTGTTCAGGGCCAGGACCGTGTCGCCGCCGGTGTCGAAGAACCCGATCCGGTGGACCAGTCCCAGGATCCCGAAGACGATCAGCAGCAGGCCCGTCAGTCCGGCGCCGACCCGGTAGACCTTGCTCAGCTTGTGGTCGATGGGCAGGTGCTCGTCGAGGCTGGCGTTGACGGGGTGCAGCATCCGCTGGACCAGCCCGGGGCCCTGCGGTTCGGGGGGCGGCCCGTAGGGCTCGTGGGGGACGTAGGGCGCGTAGTGCTCGTGCGGCTCGGTGCACCCGTAGGCCGCGTGCGGCGCGTACGACTCCTGGGGCGCGGGGGGTGCGTGGCGCTCGCGGGGCCTGTGGAAAGTATGGGCAGCCATGGCGCCCTCCTCGGTTCCGTTCCCGGCACCCTCCAGCATCCGCCGAAGCCCGCCCCCGGACAACTCCGAGCACCCCGGACCCCGCCCGCGGACAACTCCGAGCACCCCGGACCCCGCCCGGCCGGCCGCACTCAGCCGCCGGCGCGGCGTCCCCGCATGTCGGCCACCACCCGGCCGACCGCCGCCCGTACCTCCTCCAGCTCCTGGAGGAAGTGCCAGTAGTCGGGGTGGCGGCCCTCCAGCCCGGCGAGCGCCCGCTCCATCCGGGCCACGGACTCGTCCAGGGGCCGCGCGTGCCGCGGATCGGGCACGCTGCGGCCCTCCATCGCCAGGCGCTGCGCGTCCCGGATCGCGAACCGGGTCCGCTGCACCTCCGCCTGAGGGTCCCGCGCCACCGCCTCCAGCCGGGACAGCCGGTCCTGCGCGGCCGACACCGCCTCGTCGGTGGCGTCCAGCCCCGTACGCACCGCCTCGACCAGCGCCGTCACGTCGGCCCAGCGCTGCTCCTCGCGCGCCCGGCCCGCCTCCGTCAGACGCTCCTCGGCCTGCGCGACGTCCCGTACGGCCTGGTCGGGGACGTGCTGGAGGTCCTGCCAGCAGGCCGCGCTGAACCGGCGGCGCAGCTCGCTCAACACCGGATCCACCCGCTCCGCCCGGTTGCGCAACGCCTGCGCCCGGGTCCGCAGGCTCACCAGCCGCCGGTCGATCTCCGCGGCGCGCTCCGGCAGGCGCTCCGCCTCGGCCCGTATCGCCTCCGCGTCCCGCAGGATCCGGTCGGCCCGCTGCACGGTCTCCTGCACTCCGTGCTGCGCCGCGCCCTGGTTCAGCTTCGTCAGCTCGGGCCCCAGCGCGGCCAGGCGCGCCGCCAGGTCGTCGGCCCGCATCCCCGTGGCCCGTACGGCGTCCAGCGCGTCGCTCGCGGCCAGCAGCGCCGCCTTCGCCCGCTCCCGCGCCGGCGCCACCCGGGCCAGCTGCGTCTCCGCCTTGTCCAGCAGCGGCTGCAGCCCCTGCGCGAACCGCTCCAGCTCCCCCTTGACCCGGACGAGCTCGTCCCGGGCCCGCGTCAGCTGCTGCCTGGCCTGCCCGGCGACGGACCCCTCCAGGTCGACCCGGTCCAGGTCGTGCGCGTCGACGGCCTCGATGTAGGTGTGGCTGACCTCGTCGATGCGCCGCCCGAGCCCGGCGAACCCCTCGGCGGCCTGCCGCGCGGCGGGAGAACCGTCGGCGGCGGCGATGGTCTCCATCGAGATCCGCAGGTCCCGCTGGGCGGTGTCCAACTCGTAGAACGCGGCCGCGGCGGCGTCCTTGGCCGCCTGGGCGTCCGCCCGCCGACTCTCGTCCCGCCCGCCGAACCACCGCCGGGGTGCCGTCGTCACAATGCCTCTCCCGTGCCCCGTCCGCCAAGCTCCGGTCCATTCTCCCCCAAGGCAACGGGTTTGCGTGGGGGGTGCGCCCGCCATGTAGGCTGTCCACTCGTCCACGGGTGCGTAGCTCAGGGGTAGAGCGCTGCTCTTACAAAGCAGATGTCGGCGGTTCGAAACCGTCCGCGCCCACCAGTCGTGAACGTGATGAAGGCCCAGGCCGCCCGTCGTTTCGGGGAGCCTGGGCCTTTTCGTGCTGTCTGGGGGCCGGGTCGGTGGGTTCGTCAAGTCACGGGGTTCCGGGGCGTGACCGGGGGTGGTGCCGGCGGGCTTACTTGAGGTCCGGTCGCGCCGGACGGCGGGGCGACGGGAACGGGAGAGGAGCAGCAGCCATGTCCCACCACGGCCACACCGCGGGGCCCGCCCCGGTCAAGCGGCGGATGTTCCGCTACATGATGGTCCTGACCTCGGCCGCCTTCGTCGCCGCCGGGATCGCGTCCCTGTGGGTGTCGGCGCCGCCGGCGTCGGCGGAGGGGCTGCCGCGGGCCCGGCCGGCCGTCGGGACCGGCGTGCTTCCCGTCGGCAGCGGGCCGGGTCTCCCCGGCGTACCCAGGAGGTGATCCCCGTCTACGAGCCCCCCGGCCTGTCGCGGCCAGGGGGCTTCGGGGTGTGTCGGCCGCGGTCAGGCGTTGGGGCGCTTTCCGTGGTTGGCCTTCTTCTTCTTGCGGGCGCGCTTCTTGTTCCCTCGCTTGGCCATCGGGCGTCTCCCTCGGTTCCTGCTGGCGGACATTCCGGGCGTTCGCCAGTCTAGGATCCGGTCCGGTTTCCCGCGCGGTGGGACGGGGACCATCCCGCAGGGGTGATGGGCGTGGCCGGTGTCGGGGAGTGGGTCTGGGCCGTCGGGGCGTTCGGGCTGGCGGTCGGCGGGCTGGGGCTGGTGTGGTGGCCGGGGCGGGAGCGGTTCGAGCGGGAGCGCGACGCGGAGCGGGAGCGGTTGCTCGCCCGGCTGGGGGAGCAGCCGCCCGAGGCGGGCGACCCCCGGCTGGTGGACGCCTCGACGGGGCACGGGGAGGGGCCCGGGGACCGGCACGACGACTTCACCCCGATGCTCGTCGAGTACTACGCCTACGGGCTGGCGCAGGCCCGCAGCAGCTTCGCCACCAGCCAGCGGTTCGCCGGGGCCGGCGCGGCCGTGCTGCTCTTCGGGATCGGGCTCGGGGTGTGGAAGGCCGAGACCACCGGGGACGCCTACATCGGGGTGGTCACCAGCTCCGTGGGCCTGGTCGTCACCCTCGTCGGGCAGCTGTTCCACCGGCGGGCCGACATCGCCCTGCGCTACATGGCCGCCCAGACCTCGTCCCTGAGGGAGGACCGGCGGGCAGCGGAGAGCACCCGGCAGGCGATCGCCCTGCTGGAGGAGGTCGCCGACCCGGACCTGCGGGGACGGCTGCAGGCCGGGCTCATCATGAGGCTTTCCGGGGCGGAGCTCCCGTCCGTGGGGCCATAGTGGAGGTATGTGCCGCTCCATCAAGACCCTGCGCCCGCCCGCCATCCCCGAGAAGGCCACCGAGGAGGAGATCCGCGCGGCCGCGCTCCAGTACGTACGGAAGGTCTCCGGGTTCAGGGTGCCCGCCGCGCACAACCGCGAGGTGTTCGACGCCGCAGTGGACGCGGTGGCCGAGGCGACGCGGCTGCTCCTGGACGGGGTGAAGGTGCGCGGGCAGGCCGCGGCCGCCGTCTGAGGCCGGGGGAGGGCGGCTCAGCGGGCCTCCGCCGCGCGGCGGCGCAGCATCCAGATCCCGGCGCCGAGCGCACCGGCCGCGAGGGCGCCGCCGACGGCGATCTGGCCCCGGCCCACGGAGTCCATGCTGCCGCCGAGGCCGCCGCGGGCCGCGCCGGGGGCGACCTGGAGGGTGACGGTGACCCGGCGGCCGCCGCACTCGAAGGTGACGGGGTACGAGCCGGGCGCGGCGTCGCTGAAGACGGTGGCCGCGCCGAAGAGGTTCGAGGCGCTCGCGCTGCCCGGGGCCAGCGTGACGGCGTTGAAGACGCGGGAGGACGCCCGGCCGGTACGGGTCGAGCAGCCGTCGACGTTGAGGGTGACGCGGCCGCCGGGGGAGACGGTGCCGGGGGAGACGGTGGCGGAGGGGGTCGCGCCGCCGGCGGGTGCGGCGGAGGCGAGCGTGGCGGGTGCGGCGGCTGCTACGAGCAGGGTCGCGGCGGCGACTCCGGTCAGGCGATGCCGGATGCGCGTGGGGGGCATGGCGGGATCTCCTCGGGCTTCTCGGAACGGCGCGTCCGGGCCACGGATGTGACGCCGGATCGATGGCGCGCCGTCCTCTGGACGCTAGAAGCCCGGAGGGGAGGCGGCGATCGCTGCCGGGTGAACGGGTGACCCACTGCCCCACCCGGCCCATCCCTCCGGGGGAGGAGGGGGAGGAGGGGGAGGAGGCCCGGCTTCGGAGTGGCCGGCGGTGGTCGGGGGTCCGGCCGGACGGCCCGGGGGTGCCGGCCGGGCCGGTCCCGCGCGAGCCGTGTCCCTGCGGGGCCGGACCACGTCCGCCGTGAGGCGGTGGACCGGGGTCGGCTGATCCGGGACGGTCGCTCCCTGCGGCGCCGCGCCCGCTTGCGGGGAGCGGGGTCTGAGGTCCGGGCCGGGGCTGCGTCCCTGCGGGGGCGCGCCGGCTTGTGGGGGGTGGGGCGTGAGGTCCGGGCCTGGGAACGGTGGGCCGTGGTTCCGGCGGGTGCTGAGGGGGGCGGGGTGGTCAGGCCGCTGCGGTGGGGGTGGCGGGTGGGCGGCGGAGGAGGAAGGCGGCCAGGGAGCCCGCCGTGAAGAGGGCGATCAGGGAGACGGCCGTGCCGAGCCAGGCCGTGCCCAGCCACTGGGTGCCGAAGTAGCCCAGGGCCACGCTGTAGCCCGCCCAGCTGATGCCCGCCAGCACCGACCAGGGCAGGAACTCCGCCAGCGTGCGCCGCGTCTTGCCCGCGCCGAGCGAGACCACCGCCCGGCCGGCCGGGGCGAAGCGGGCGAGGACCACCAGCAGGCCGCCGCCGCGGGCGAGGGCCGTGCCCAGCCGTTCGTGGGCCCGGGTCAGGCGGCGGGAGCGGGCGATGACCCGGTCCAGGCGCGGCCCGCTGCGGCGGGCCAGCCCGTAGGCGGCCATGTCACCCAGCACCGAGGCCGTGGCGGCGACCGTCAGCAGCACCGCGACGTCCGGCACCCGCGCGGGCGGTCCGCCCGCCGCCGCGGCCGCCGCACCGGTGATCACCAGCACGCCGCTCGGCAGCACCGGCAGGAACACGTCGAGCAGGACCGACACCGCCACCAGGACGTAGATCCACGGGCTCGCGGTCAGCGACCCCATCGTCTCGATCACAGCGGGACTCCCCAGTCCGGAGCGCCGCGTGGTCGCGGGGAGGCGGCAGGGGCGGCTTGACAGCCATACAGCGTACGCCCGGCGCCCCCGCGCCGGAGTCCCGGCCTACTCCGCTCCGGTGAGGCGGCGGTCCAGCACCGTCACCAGACGGGCGCCGGGCCGCACCGAACGGGCCTGGTCGAGCCGGAGCCCGGCGCCGCGCCCCGCCAGGGTCAGCGTCATCAGCTGGTTGCCGAACCACGGGCCGCCCGTACGCCGCCAGCTCAGCGGCGGCCGTCCCGTCCGGCCGTGCCGCGCGAGGCCGCGCCCCATCCAGCGGCCCAGTCGCGACCAGCCCAGCCGGAAGCCCCACTTCACCACCGCGGGGATGGAGTTGTGCACCGGCGAACAGGTCAGCTGGAAGACCCGCGCCGTACTGGGTATGCGCGGCTCTGCCACGTACGCGTGGTGGACGTCCCCGGAGAGGACGGCGACCGTCGCCGGTGCCTTCGGGCCCGTCCCGACCTCCTCTATCAGGTCGCTCAGGGCGGCGAACGAGGCCGGAAACGCCGCCCAGTGCTCCAGATCGCCGCGCCGCCGCAGGTCCTCCCCGATCCGGGCCCACCTCCGCCCGCGCTCCCCGCGGCAGAGCGCGGCGTTCCACACCTCGGCGTCGTGGATCAGCGGGGGCATCAGCCACGGCAGGGAGGAGCCGATCAGCAGGTGGTCGTAACCGCCGTGCCCGGACAGGGCGTTCTCCCGGAGCCAGCGCTGCTCCGCCGGGTCGAGCATGGCCCGCCCGTCCTCGGCCAGCACCCGCGCGGCGCGGGTGTCGACCATCAGCAGCCGCGTCCGGCCGAAGTCCCGCCGGTAGCTCCAGCGCACCGAGGCCGGATCTGCGTCGGCGGCGGCCGCGAAGGCGCGCAGCGCGTCCGTGCCGTCGGGGGTGGCCCGTACGGCCGCGTAGAGGGGGTCCGCCGCGAGTTCGGCGGGGGAGAGGTTGCCCAGGTGCTGGTACACCCAGTACGACATCAGTCCGCTGAGGACCCGCTCCGGCCACCACGGGGTCGCCCGCATCTCCGCCTGCCAGGAGGCGCTGGTGTTCCAGTCGTCTATGACGTCGTGGTCGTCGAACATGTGCAGGCTGGGGACGGTCGACAGCAGCCAGCGGATCTCCGGGTCGCCCCAGGACTCGTCGTAGACGCGGGTGTACTCCTCGTAGTCCGCCACCTGGGCGCCCGGGGCCTCGCGCAGGTCGCGGCGGGCCGCCAGCCAGCGCCGGGTCTCCTTCGACAGCCGGTCGGCGTAGACCTGGTCGCCGAGGAGCAGCAGCAGGTCCGGCCGGACCTCCGCCGGGTCGGCGGCCAGGCGCGCCGCGAGGGCGTCCAGGGCGTCCGCGCCGTGCGGCCCGCGGCGGCCGGCGGGCGGGGCGGCCTGCCGGCACGAGCCGAAGGTGACCCGCAGGCCCGGGGCGTGGGCGCCGGGGCGGCCGCCCACCGCGGGGGCGACGATCGTGCTGGGCGGGAAGCGGCCGCCGGGCTCGGGCCAGACGGGGACGCCGTCGAGCAGCACCTCGTACGCCGTGGCCGTACCGGGCGTCAGGCCGGTGACGGGGACCAGCGCGTAGTGGTGGCCGGTGATCTGGAAGGTGCGGGCGCTGCCGCCCGCCCCGTCGGCGCAGCGCACCTCGGCGGTGCAGGGGCGGTCCGCCTCGATCCAGATCGTGGCGGAGCCGCCCGTGTCCCAGTCGACGCAGCGCAGCAGTGGTCCCAGCCGCAGTCCGGCCATCCGACTCCCCCTCCTCGACAGCCCTTTCGAGCACGGTACGGGGAGGGGCGGCTGCCCGGCCTCCCCCTGGCGGGGGATCGCGGGGGTGAAAAACCCGGAGGGCGGCGGGTGTCAGCAGCCGTTCAGGATGTTCACCAGGGCGGTCTTCTCGCCGGCGTCCATGCTCAGCCCCCAGTACTGCTTCACCTGGACCCACGACCGGGCGTACGTGCAGCGGTACGCGGTCCGCGGCGGCAGCCACTTGCCGGGGTCGAGGTCGCCCTTGGCCTGGTTGACGTTGTCGGTGACGGCTATGAGCTGGGGGCGGGTGAGGTCGTTGGCGAACTGCTGGCGCTTGGCGGTCGTCCAGGTGTTGGCGCCCGAACGCCAGGCCTCGGCGAGCGGGACCATGTGGTCGATGTCGACGTCCGAGGCGGCGGTCCAGGTGGCGCCGTCGTACTCGGAGTACCAGCTGCCGCTCACGGCCGCGCAGGAGGAGTCGGTGACGACGTTCACGCCGTCGCGCTTGAGGACCGTCTCCCGGGTGTTGCAGGTGCCGGAGACCGTGCTCCAGTGCGGGAACTGGGCGCGGCTGTAGCCGGTGAGGGACCCCTCGGCCGCCGGCGTGACCGTCGCCAGGTAGGCGCGGGCCTCGGCGGCGCTGATCGGGGTGGGCGGGGAGGCCAGCGCGGCCGGGGCGTTCACGAGGGAGGTGAGGGCGGCGAGTGCGACGGCGGACGCGAGGACGCCGGCGCGTCCGGCGCGGCGGATGCGACGCGCGTAGACGGAGGGCGTGCGGACGGGCGTGAGGGCCATGAGGGGCTCCCTGGAGCGGGGGGTTGGTGGCCGTGCGGCCCCGGCGGGGCGCGGCCATGGTGGCGGCGCCGGGTGTCGCGGGGATGGGCGCCAGGTGACAGATTGCCGACATGGGCACGTCACATCAAGAAGATCAACGGCCCCTGTTCAAGGGGAAGTTGAGATTCCGCCCCGAGGGGTGGGGCAGTGTGGGGCCAAGCTCACATTCCGGGCAGGGCGGTGTCGAGGTCGCCGTCGCGTACCCTGGACGGAGCAGAAGGGGAGTAGCTCTTCGCCGGACCGTCGACATACTGCTGGGTCACCCCAGCCGGCGCCCGGAGGCGAGCCGCGTCAGCGGACCGCCAGCGAGACCTTCGGCCGCAGTGTCCTGTCCATGTGACGCGACGCGCGCGACGCAGCATGCGCACTCCGCATGCGCGGGGCGTGCGCAGTGTCGATGTCCTCAGGGCGCCGCCGAGCCGAAGCGACCCCTGAAACACCCCAGGTCTCTCGGTCCCGATGGCGTCCTGCCCGACCGATCGAGGTTTCACCCCCGTGTTCAGCTTCACCGTGCTGGCGATCGCCTTCGGCGTCGTCTTCCTCGCCGAGCTCCCCGACAAGACGGCCCTGGCCGGTCTGATGCTCGGCACCCGCTACCGCGCCTCCTACGTCTTCGCGGGCGTGGCCGCCGCCTTCGCCGTGCACGTCGCGCTGGCCATCGCCGCCGGCAGCGTGCTCACGCTCCTGCCGCACCGGCTCGTCCAGGCCGTCGTCGGTCTGCTCTTCCTGGCGGGCGCGGCCATGCTGCTCTTCAAGAAGGGCGACGAGGACGAGGAGGTCAAGCCTCCCGCCGACCAGTCCTTCTGGAAGGTCTCCGGCGCCGGCTTCATGCTGATCCTGGTGGCGGAGTTCGGCGACCTGACCCAGATCATGACCGCCAACCTCGCGGCACGCTACGAGAATCCGCTCTCCGTCGGCCTCGGCGCGGTGCTGGCGCTCTGGGCGGTGGCGGGCATCGGCATCCTGGGCGGCCGCACCCTGATGAAGTACGTCCCGCTGCGGCTCATCACCAAGATCGCGGCGGGTGTCATGGCGGCGCTGGCCGCGTTCTCCCTCTACGAGGCGATCGCAGGCTGACGCCGCACGCGCCCCGTCCGCCCCGGCGCGGCTACCGCGCCGGGGTGAGGGCGAGCCGGATCGCGCCGTCCGCGCCGGCTTCGACCCGGACCGCCGTGAGGTCGTCGACGTGGACCGTCGGGCCGTGGGCGGCGGCGCGGGGGCCTATGCCGATCACGCGCATGCCGGCCGCCAGGCCCGCCGCGATGCCGGCGCCGGAGTCCTCGAAGACCACGCAGTCGGCCGGGTCCACGCCCAGTTCGGCGGCGCCCTTGAGGAAGCCCTCCGGGTCGGGCTTGCTGGCCCCGACGGACTCGGCGGTGATCCGCACGTCCGGCATCGGCAGGGCCGCCGCCGTCATACGGACCCCGGCGAGGGCGGCGTCGGCCGAAGTGACCAGGGCGTGCGGCAGACGGGCGATCGCCGCCATGAACTCCGGCGCGCCCGCCACCGGTACCACGCCGTCGGTGTCGGCCGTCTCGCGGGCCAGCATCTCGGCGTTCTCGGCGTGGTTGAGCTCCATCGGGCGCCCGGGGAGCAGGAGGGCCATCGTGGCGTAGCCCTGGCGGCCGTGGACCACCTTGAGGGCCTCCTGCGGGTCCAGCCCGTGGGACACCGCCCACGCGCGCCAGCAGCGCTCGACCACCGCGTCCGAGTTGACGAGGGTGCCGTCCATGTCCAGGAGCAGGGCCCTGGCGGTGAGGACGACGCGGGCGGAGGCGGTGTGGGCCGGCATCGGGGGACTCCAGACGGGCGGGAGAAGAGAACAAGTGGTTCCGTCCACCGGTCAGGGAGTGCGGACGGAACCACTTTGTTCCTACACGATACAAAACCGCGGGCGGTGTGCGCCACCGGCGGTCGCGTGACCTATCCCTCCAGGGCGCGCCGGGTCGCCGGACCGTAGACGCCCCAAAGGTCCTCGCGCACTCCGTACTCGATCTGGAAGTCCGTGACGGCCCGCTCGACGGACCGGCCGTACCGGCCGTCGAACCGGCCGTCGTACACGCCCTGCTCCGCCAGCAGCCGCTGGAGCTTCAGCACCTCGGGCCCCGAGTCCCCGGAACGCAGGGTCGCGGGCTTGGCGGGCGGCGCCGGGGGCGGGGCGGCGGGCTTCGTGGCGCGGGACGCGCTCGCCGACGGGCTCGGGGAGGGTGACGCCGACGTACGGGAGGGGCTGGGGGAGGCGGACGCCGTCGCCGAGCGGGACGCACTCGCCGAAGCGGACGGCGAGGCCGACGCGGAAGCGCTTTCGGCGGGGCCGGTAGGCGACGGCGACGGCCCGGCCGGGGCCCCGCCCGCCACGGGGACCGACGGCTTGGGGTCGCCGAGCGCGGTGTCGTCCTTCCCGGAGCCGGAGAACACTCCCAGCGCCAGCGCCACCAGTCCGGCGGCCGCCACCGCACCGGCCGCGGCCAGCAGCGGGACCGCCCGCCGCCGCCCGGACCGCCCGGCCCCGGCCCGCGGCCCGGCCCCCGCACCCTGCCGGGCGCCGGCGCGCGGCCCCGGCGGGAGCACGGCGCCCGGTCCCGCCGGGGTCACGGCCCGGAGCCGCATGGTCTGATCGGCCGCCGGCGGCGCGGGCATCCCGGGCCCGGGCGCTCCCGGCGCGGGCGTCCCCGGCCCGGGCCCCGGCCCCTGCGGCGCCGCGGGTACGGGCGGGATCATGGCCGTCGGGGCCTCGGCGCCGGCTCCGGGCCAGGCCGCCGGGGCCGTGGGTACGGGCGGGATCATGGCCGTCGGGGCCTCGGCGCCCGCTCCGGGCCAGGTCGCCGGGTCGGCCGGCACGGCCGGGAGTACGGCGGTGGCGTTCCCGTCGACGGGGCCCGGCCACGTCCCCGGCGCCGGGGCGGGCCGGGCGGGGACCGCGCCCGGAGCCGCCGGAACCGGCGGGATCACGGTCGTCGGGGCCTCGTCGCCGCCGGGTACGGCGGCCGGCGCCTGGGGCGGGAGCGCCGGGAAGGGCGTGCCGCCGGAGGGGCCCGGTCCGGCCACGGCCCCGAGGACCGGCTGGGGCGGCGTCGGGTCCGGGCCCGTCCCGCCCGCGTCGGGCACGGCCATGTACGGACGGATGCGCAGCGGGTTGAACCCGACTCCCCGCGCACACGCGCAGTCGGCGCCCACGGCGCCGCATTCCGGACAGCGCTCAGCGCTCACTGATAACCCCTCCCTGGACACTGCCAGCGATTATGCAGACCCCTTCCGTCGCACCCAACCCTTCCGAGAGGCCATAACCGGACAGACCGCTCAGGATGGAAGGGTTGATCCGGCGTGAGGAGGAGCCGATGGCTCAGGATGTGACCGCGTCGCCGACGGGCCCCGCCCCGGGCGCCGAGCACGCCACGCGCGAGGTGCTCGTCTCGATCGGAGCCCTGCTGCTGGGCCTGTTGATCGCCGCCCTCGACCAGACCATCGTCTCCACCGCCCTCCCCACGATCGTGAGCGAGCTGGGCGGCATGGAGCACCTGTCCTGGGTGGTCACCGCCTACATGCTGGCCTCCACCGCCGCCACCCCGCTGTGGGGCAAGCTCGGCGACCAGTACGGGCGCAAGAAGCTCTTCCAGTACGCCATCGTCATCTTCCTGATCGGCTCCGCGCTCTGCGGCCTCGCCCAGGACATGCCGCAGCTGATCGGCTTCCGCGCCCTCCAGGGCCTGGGCGGCGGCGGACTGATGGTGCTGTCGATGGCGATCGTCGGCGACATCGTCCCGCCGCGCGAGCGCGGCAAGTACCAGGGCCTCTTCGGCGCCGTCTTCGGCGCGACGAGCGTCCTCGGGCCCCTGCTGGGCGGCCTGTTCGTGGACCACCTCTCCTGGCGCTGGGTCTTCTACATCAACCTCCCCATCGGTCTCGTCGCCCTCGTCGTCATCGCCGCGGTCCTGCGGATCCCGGCCCGCCCCTCCCGGCACACCATCGACTACCTCGGCACCGCCCTGATCGCGGGCGTCGCCACCTGTCTCGTCCTCGTCGCCTCCCTCGGCGGCAGCTGGGGCTGGGGCTCGGCCCGGATCGTGGGCCTCGCCGTCCTCGGCGCCGTCCTGCTCGTCGCCTTCCTGTTCGTCGAGCGGCGGGCCGCCGAACCCGTCCTGCCGCTGAAGCTGTTCCGGATCCGTACCTTCAGCCTCTGCTCCGTGATCAGCTTCATCGTCGGCTTCGCCATGTTCGGCGCGATGGTCTACCTGCCGACCTTCCTCCAGGTCGTCCGGGGCGTCTCGCCGACCATGTCCGGCGTCCACATGCTGCCGATGGTGCTCGGCCTGCTGATCGCCTCCACCGGATCCGGGCAGATCGTCAGCCGCACCGGGCGCTGGAAGGTCTTCCCCATCACCGGCACCGCCCTCACCGCCGTCGGGCTGCTGCTCCTGCACCGGCTGGAACGCACCAGCTCCGACCTGGAGATGAGCGTCTACTTCTTCGTCTTCGGCGCCGGCCTGGGCCTGGTCATGCAGGTGCTCGTCCTGGTGGTGCAGAACGCCGTCAGCTACGCCGACCTCGGCGTCGCCACCTCCGGTGCCACCTTCTTCCGCTCCATCGGCGCCTCCTTCGGCGTCGCCATCTTCGGCACGATCTTCACCAGCCGGCTCGGCGAGGAGCTCACCGCCGCCCTCTCCGGCATCCCGGTCCCGCCCGCGGCGAGCCCCGCCCGCCTGGAAGCGGACCCCCGGGCCATCGCGGCCCTCCCGCCCGCGGTGCGGCCCCGGGTGCTGGACGCCTACTCCACCGCCATCACCGACGTCTTCCTCTACGCGGTGCCCGTCGTGCTGCTCGCGTTCCTGATCTCCTGGTTCCTCAAGGAGGACAAGCTGCGCGCCTCCGTCACCGCCCCCGACGTGACGGAGACCCTCGCCTCCAACCCCGTCCAGCGCTCATCCCGTGAGGAGGCCGCCCGCGCCCTGTCCCTGCTCGGCACCCGCGAGGGCCGCGTCCACATCTACGAGAAGATCACCGAGAGGGCGGGCTACGACCTGATGCCCGCCTCCAGCTGGCTGCTGCTGCGGATCGCCAAGTACGGCTCGGTCGATCCGGCGGTGCTCGCGGAGCGCACCCCGGTCCCGCTCAAGGTCGTCACGGACGCCGCCCGCCAGGTCGAGGAGCGCGGACTCGCCGTCCGGCAGGGGCTCCCGCTCGTCCTGACCGACCGGGGCCGCGAGTCCGCGGAACGGCTGTCCGGGGCCCGGCAGGAGTCACTCGCCGAACTGCTCGGCGACTGGTGGGGGCCCGAGCGGCCCACCGACCTCGTCCAGCTCGTCGAGGAACTCAGCCGGGAGCTGTGCGGATCCGACGCCGAGGAGCCCTACGACGCGCTCGTGCCCCGGGACCACGCGGCGCCCTGACCCGCGGATCGGGCGGGGGGACCGGATCGGCCGTCCGGGCCCGCGGATCACGCCGGGCGGACCAGGCCGGTCGGGTCAGACCAGCGGCTTCTCGAACCAGTGCTGGGCGTACGGGCCGGAGTTGTAGGCCGGTATCTCCCGGTACCCCTGCCGCGCGTACAGGGCGCGGGCCTCCACCAGGTCGGTCCGGGTGTCCAGCCGCATCCGTACGGCGCCCAGCACGCGGGCCTGCGCCTCCAGTACGGCGAGCACGGCCGCGCCGCCGCCCGTGCCCCGCGCGCCCGGGGCGACGTAGATCCTCGTGAGCTCGGCGGTGGCGGGGTCGAGGAGCCGTATGCCGCCACAGGCCAGGGGCCGCCCGCCGAGCCGGCCCACCACGAACTGCCCCGTGGGCGGTGCGAGCCCGTCGGCCGGGTCGTCCAGCATCCCCTGGTCGACCTCCGCCTCCGTGGCGGGCCGCTCCCAGTACCGCCCGGCGACCTCCGCGTAGTACGCGCGCCGCAGGGCGGTGGCGTCCGCGGTCGTGAACGGCTCAGCGGTGACGACCCAGCCGGATCCGCCGTCAGCGCCGGTGTCCGCAGTGCTTGCCTTGGTGATCGAGTTCCTGTCCATGCCGCCATTGTGGAGATCCGCCCCGCCCTTCCGCGTGGAATATCCACAGGCACGGGCCGATGATGAGAAAAGGCGTAAATCCCACACGAACGAAGGGTGGACGGTCATGTCGGAGCATCCGGACTGTGCCCTGATCCGCCGCGGCTACGAGGCCTTCGGCAAGGGCGACATGGAGACCCTGGGCAGCCTGATGACGGCCGACGTCATCCACCACATGCCCGGCACCAGCCCCCTGTCCGGGCACCACAAGGGACGGGAAGCGGTCCTCGACCTCTACCGCCGCCTGGGAGAGGAGACCAACGGCACCTTCCGGGTCGCCCTGGAGCGCGTCCTGGTCGACGGCAGGGGCCACGCCATGTCCTTCCACACGACCATGGCGGACCGCGGCGACCGGGGCATCGAGATCCACGAAGGGCTCTTCTTCACCATCGTCGGCGGCAAGATCACCGACATCGACCAGTGCACCCAGGACATCGACGAGAGCGACGCCTTCTGGAGCCGATGAGCCGATGAGCCGAGGGCCCGAGGGCCCGGCGGAAGGGCCCGGGGACGACGGCGGTTTCTAGGGGTCGTTGCAACACGTGGTCGGTTTGATCAGGCCGCGAGGAGTTTATGCAGGCGCTCGGCTGGGGTTTCCCAGTCGAGCGTT
>NZ_JBFBDP010000075.1:0-13646 GCF_040701585.1 Streptomyces sp. NPDC093801
TCGGCCGGGAAGTTCGGCAGTGTCGAGAGGTCGTTGCCGAAGGACGCCGTCTCCGAGGTGAAACGGTCACCCGTCAGCTGCATACCGTCACCCGAATCACCCGCGAAGCGGATGACCACCCGGTCGACACGGCGGATCTCGGTGGTCTTCATGTCAGGCGGCGTTCGTCTCGTCGCGCTCTTCGCGCCGCAGTCCGGGCTCGTGCTTGTAGCCCATGATCAGCACGTCCCGGACCGCCGCCTTCGACGGGTCCACGGGCCGGATCGGGCGGACGGCGTGCAGGATCTGGCCGTCCGCCCAGAACATCGTGTCCATCTGCTCGGTCAGGCAGAACTCGGCGACGAGCTCCCGCTCCAGGCTGTAGACCTGGGACTCCCCGCCGTCGGCGTTGAAGCGGCCCATCAGGTGGATCGCGCCGAAGTCGACCTCGTCGCGGTGCGGGCCCTCGGGGGTGGGCTCGCCCGTCTCGTCGGGGGTGCTGATGATCCGGAACTGGTGGCACTGGACGTCCCACGGGTCGTCCAGCCAGGACTCCTCGGGTACCGGGAAGTTCTCGAAGTCGGCGCGCAGGAGCCGCGTCAGGAGCGGGTTGTCCAGGGTGGTCCGGCTGAGCGGGGCCACGTCGCGGTCGATGCCGCCGGCGTAGTCGTTGGCGTTCATCGACTGGAAGTAGGGGCGGTGCGGGCGCAGCCGGACCTCTCCGGTGCGGGGTACGAAGAAGAAGCGGTCGTAGGCGCGCTCACGGAACCGGGACCCGCCCTTCAGGTACCGGTCGGTCTCCAGGCTCTCCCATTCGGCGGCCAGTTCCTTCACGTGCTGCCGCAATTCGGCGTCGATGACGAGCCGGTCGGCCGGCAGCAACGAATATCCGTTCGCCCGCAGTTCTTCCCGTGCCTCGGTCTGCATGATTGGCTCCTCCACGCCGGATCTCACACTGCGCTTCCGAGGTTCCCACGGCGTTGCTGACGCTGAACTGACAGGGTTCGCACGTCAGATGGACGTCAGCCGGTCGTCACACGGCCTGTGCTTCACTCGGCCGGTATGACAGACCTATTAATGACCTCGCCCCGGACGGAACGCCGGACGGTCCTCGAGGAAATCGTCGTCGCCGAATTCAAGAGAGCGCTGCTCATGCCCGACGACGAGGAGCTCCCCCTGGAGGACAGCTTCTTCGAGCTCGGCATGACGTCCTTGCTGCTCACCATGGTCAAGCAGCGTCTGGAGGAGCAGCTGGGCCGGGGCATCAGCAGCACGGCGCTGTTCAACCAGCCCACCGTCGAGCGGCTGACCGACTATCTGGCCTCGGACGTGCTGGCCGACATCTTCGACGCGAACTGAGAGAGGGACGGCGGCCATGCCGGGACATCCGGAATTGCAGGAAAGGCTCGATGCCGCGGAGGAGACCGTCCGCAGGCAGGAGGAGGAACTCGGGCGGTTCCTTTCGGAAAAGCACGAGCCCATCGCCGTGGTCGGTATCGGCATGCGTCTGCCCGGGGGGAACAACTCGATACCCGATCTCGACGCGTTCCTCCGGGAGGGGCGTTCCGGAATAGGACCGCTGCCGCGCGACCGCTGGGTCCCGGAGGTGGCCGAGGGTGACATCACGGCCGTCGCGGGCGGTTTCCTCGACCGTATCGACGCGTTCGACGCGCAGTTCTTCAACATTCCGCCCAAGGACGCCCCCTTCATCGACCCGGCGCAGCGGCTGCTGATGGAGACCGTGTGGGAGGCGCTGGAGGACGCCGGCATCGATCCGGCGGGCCTGCGGCACGGCAACGGCGGCGTCTACGTGGGCGCCTCGCCGCTGGACTTCGCGCTGGAGCTGGAGGGGCTGTCGGACGAGCAGCTCGACGGGAGCCTGACGACCGGGCTCGGCGCCTACTCCCTGTCGGGGCGGCTGTCGTACTTCCTGGGCTGGCGCGGCCCGAGCCTGACGACGGACACCGCGTGCGCGGCGTCGCTGACCGCACTGCACCTGGCGGTGGAGGGGCTGCGGCGGCGCGAGTGCGGGATCGCGCTGTGCGCCGGGGTGAACACCCTGCACAACCCGCGCTCGTACGTGATCCTCTCGCACGCCCAGATGCTGGCCCCGGACGGGCACTGCAAGACCTTCGACGAGAGCGCGGACGGCTACGCGCGCGCCGAGGGCTGCGGGGCGCTGGTCCTCAAGCGGCTGTCGGACGCTCTGGCGGACGGGGACCGGGTCCTGGCACTGGTCCGCGGGACGGCGATCGGCCAGGACGGCGAGAGCGCGGGCCTGAGCGCGCCCAACGGCACGGCGCAGGAGGCCGTGATGCGGGCGGCGCTGGCGAACGCGCGGCTGGAGCCGGGCGACATCCAGTACGTGGAGGCGCACGGGACGGGGACCCCGCTGGGCGACCCGATCGAGATGGGTTCGGTCAACGGGGTGTTCGGCGCCTCGCACGACCGGGAGGAGCCCCTGGTCATCGGCTCGCTGAAGGCCAACATCGGGCACATGGAGCCGGCGGCCGGGCTGGGCGCGGTCATCAAGGTGATCACGCAGATGCGCGCGGGCGCCTTCTTCCCGCACGTGTGGCGCAACCTCTCCGGACGGATCCCGTGGGACACGTACCCGATCACGGTGGCGACCGAGGAGCGGCCGTGGAAGGCGCCGGTGCGCCGGGCCACGGTCAACGGCTTCGGGGTCGCCGGGGCCATCGCGGTGGCGGTGCTGGAGGAGCCCCCCGCGTCCGCGCCGGCCGGGGAGGTCCCCGCGCGCGAGGACGTACGGGAGGACGTGCGGGAGGACGTGCGGGAGGACGTGCGGGAGGACGTGCGCGCGGAGGGCGGGCAGGTCTTCACCCTGTCCGCCAAGTCGCGCCCCGCGCTGCGGCTCCAGGCGGAGCGGTACGCCCGCTTCCTCGCCGAGCGCCCGGACACCTCCCTCGCCGACCTGTGCCGCACCCGGGCCACGGGCCGCTCGCACTTCCGCTACCGGGCGGCGGCCGCCGTCGCGGACACCGCGGAGCTGGCCGGCCTGCTGGAGCGGTGGAGCGCACCCGCGCGCGGGGACGGCAAGCCCGACGCCTTCCGCAAGACGGCCTTCCTGTTCACCGGCTCGGGTTCGCAGTACGTGGGCATGGGCCGCGCCCTCTACGGCCGCTACCCCGTGTTCACCCGGTGCGTCGACGAGTGCGACGCCCTGTTCGCGCCGCTGCTGGGGCGTTCCGTGGCCGCGGTGATGTTCGGGGACGTGCCGGACGCCGAGGAGACCCTGGCCCGCACGTCCTTCACGCACGCGGCGCTGTTCACGCTGGAGTACGCCCTCGCCCGGCTGTGGCTGTCGTGGGGGGTGCGGCCGAGCGTGCTGATCGGGCACAGCGTCGGCGAGATCGTCGCGGCGACGGTGGCCGGGCTGTTCACCCTCCCCGACGGGGTCGCCTTCCTCGCCGCCCGCTCCCGGCTGATCGAGTCGGTGTCGGCGCCGGGCGGGATGGCCGCGGTGACGGCGCCGGCGCAGGAGGTCCGGGCGCTGCTGGCGCAGTGGCCGCAGCTGGCGGTCGCGGCGGTCAACGCCCCGCAGCAGGTGGTGGTCTCGGGGGCGGCGGACGCCCTGGCCGAGGCGGTGGAGGCGCTGCGCGAGCCGGGCTGGACGGTGACGGAGCTGCACGTGACGGCGGCGTTCCACTCGCCGCTGATGGCGGAGGTGTCGGAGCCGCTGGCCGAGGTGCTGCGCGGGATCGGGTTCCACGAGCCGCAGCTGCCGATCGTGTCGAACCTGACCGGCCGGATCGCCGATCCGCGGGAGCTGGCGACGCCCGAGTACTGGGTGCGGCACGTCAACGAGACGGTGGAGTTCGCGGCCGGGGTGCGCACCATCGCGGAGCGCGGCCGGCACGTGTTCCTGGAGGTGGGGCCGTCGTCGGCGCTGACCTCGCTGGCCCGGCGCAGCGTGCCGCAGGAGCAGCACCGCTGGCTGAGCAGCCTGCGTTCGAAGGACACCACGGGCGCTGCCCTGGACGCCGCGCTGGCGGGTGCGTACGCGGCGGGGCTGGCCATCGCCTGGGACGAGGTGTACGCGGGCCGGCCGGGCCGGCGGATCCCGCTGCCCGGCTACGCCTTCGACCGGCGCGACTACCGGCTCCCGGCGCGGCCCGCCGGGCGGGGCGGGGCGGGCGGGGACGGGCATCCGCTGCTCGGGCGGGAGACCGCACGGGACGGCGGGCTGCGGGAGTTCACCGCGCGGATCAGCTCCCGGCAGCCGGCGTACCTCGCCGACCACACCATCGGCGGCCAGGTCTTCCTGCCGGCGGCGGCCTATCTGGAGCTGCTGCTGGCGGTGCAGGACGAGGTGCACGGCGACACCGTCCGGGCGGTGGAGGACGTGCGCTTCCACGAGGCCCTCTTCCTGTCGGACCGTCCGGCGCTGCTGCTGACCCGGGTCCGTCCCGGGCCGGACGGGCGGCTGGAGGTGGAGGTCTCCAGCCGGGGCGCCGACGAGCCCGAGGGTACCGAGCGGCTGCACGCCACGGCCTCGGTCGCGGCCGAGCCCGACTACGCGGGCAGCGGCCTCGCGGGCCCGGCCCGGACCCTGCTGGCCCTGACCGGGGCCCTCGACGGCGACGAGCCGTCGCGGGTGATGGACGGCGGTGAGGTGAAGGCGGCCTACGCGGAGGCCGGGCTGGAGTACGGGCCGCAGTTCCTGCGGGCCCGCTCGGTGACGGCGTACGGCCCGGACTTCGCGGTGACCGAGCTGTCGGGCGGGGACGTCTCCCGGGCCGAGCACCTGCCGCCGCCGCTGCTGGACGGCGCGACGCACGGCCTGGCGGCGCTCACCGACGACGGCCGCCGGTACGTGGCCACCAGCGTGGGCCGGCTGCGCGCCTTCAAGAAGCCGCGCGGGGAGGTGCTGCGCTCGGCGGCCCGCGTCGCGCGCGCCGACGACCCGGAGCAGACGGACCCGGCGTTCACCCTGGACGTGCTGCTCCTGGAGGAGGACGGCCGGCCGGTGATGGAGCTGTCCGGGATGGGCTTCACCCGGCTCCCGGACCGGCCGGTGGAGGCGGCGGCCGCGGAGCGGACCGCGCAGGCGGCGGCCGCGGCGGCGCCGGTGGACGTGGAGTCGCTGGCGGCGGCCGGGCCCGAGGAGCGGCAGACGGCGCTGGTGGCCCTGATCCGCGCGACGGTCGCGGCGCTGCTCGCGGTCGACGACCCGGAGTACATCGACACCCGGGCGAGCTTCCTGGAGCTCGGCGTGGACTCGCTGACGGCGATCGTGCTGAAGAACCAGCTCCAGACGCGGCTGCGGATCCCGCTGCTGTCGTCGGTGGTCTTCGACCACCCGTCGGTGGAGGAGCTCGCGGAGCTGCTGTCCGTGCGGCTGGCCTCCGGGCCGGCGGCGGCCCCGGGCGCCGCAGCACCCGCCGCCGCACCCGCCGCCGCGTCCGCCGCCTGAGCCCGCCGCCCCCTGCGGCCCCCCGACCGGGGCCACGGCGCAACGCCTCGGCCGCCGTGGCCCCCTCAACCGTCCGAGCAACCGACAAGGGAAACAGACCCATGGACAACCGTACGGAGGACCGGACCCTCGCCGCCCGCGCGGCGCTGCACGCCCGGACCCGGCCCGACCAGCCCGCGGTGGTCTGCGAGGACCGCGCGCTCACCTACGGGGAGCTGCACCGGGAGAGCAACCGCACCGCGCACGCGCTGCTGGCCGCGGGGCTCGCGGCCGGATCACGGGTGGGCTATCTGGGCCGTGAGTCGGAGCGCTACTACGACCTGGCGCTGGGCTGCGCGAAGAGCGGCGCGGTACTGGTGCCGGTGAACTCGCGGCTGACGCGGGGCGAGGTCGAGCACGTCCTGCGCGACTCGCAGGCCGAACTGCTCTTCGTGGAGCGGGAGTTCCGTCCGCTGGTGGACGAGCTGCGGCCGGTGCTGCCGGGGCTGCACGAGGTCGTGGAGATGGACTCGGACCGCCATGTGGCGGGCGGGTTCCTCGACTGGAAGGCGTCCCTGCCGGACACCGTGCCGCCCACGGCCGGCGCGGCCGGCTTCGACGACCCGGTCGCGCAGCTGTACACGAGCGGGACGACCGGGCTGCCGAAGGGGGTGGTGCTGGCGCAGCGGACGTTCTTCACCTTCATCGCCGACACCCGGGCGGCCGGGGTGGACTGGATCGACTGGCGGCCCGAGGACCGGGGGCTGAGCTGCTTCCCGGGCCTGCACACGGCCGGCTTCGGCTGGTTCATGCACGCGTTCAACGCCGGTGCCACCACGGTGGTGATGCGCCAGTTCGTGGCCGACGAGGCGACCCGGCTGATCGAGCGGCACCGGATCACCACCCTGTGGGCGGCGCCCGCGATGCTGCGGATGATGCTGGCCGAGCGGGGGACGACCCGCGAGACCTTCCGCTCCCTGCGCAAGGTGGTCTACAGCGGCTCCCCCATCGACCGCGAGCTGCTGCTGGCCTGCATCGACGTCCTGGGGTGCGAGCTGGCGCAGGGCTACTCGTCGGCGGAGGCGGGGAGTTTCCTGACCGTCCTGGCGCCGGAGGACCACACGCCGGACAGCCGGGTGCTCGGTTCGGCGGGCCGGGCCGTGCCCGGGGTGGAGCTGCGGATCCTGGACGGGGAGGGCCGTCCGCTGCCGGCGGGCGAGGTCGGGCGGGTGGTGGTGCACAGCCCGGCGCGCTTCCTCGGGTACTGGCGGCTGCCGGAGGTGACGGCGCAGGCGCTGTCCGGGGAGTCCGGCGAGTGGCTGTCGATGGGCGACATGGGCCGTGTCGACGAGGACGGCTACCTGTTCCTGGCCGACCGGGTCAACGACACCGTCATCGTCGCGGGCCAGAACATCTATCCCACGGAGGTCGAGAATGCGCTGCGGGCCCATCCGGCGGTGGCGGAGGTCTCCGTGTACGGGGTACCGCACCCCGATTGGGGTGAGGCCGTACGCGCCGCGGTGGTACTGCGGCCGGACGCCGGGGCGACGGCCCCGCGGGAGTTCCTGCGGTTCCTGAACGGCCGGATCGCCGGGTTCAAGATCCCCACGGGGTACGACATCGTCGACGAGCTGCCGCGCAATCCCACCGGGAAGGTGCTGCGCCGGGTGCTGCGGGAGCGGTTCGAGGCGGCGTCGGACCCGGCGCCGGCGCCCGCGGCGTAGTCGCCGTGGACACCGTGCCCGCCCTGGACGCCGTACGGGAGCCCGTGCGCGCGGGCCCGCTGCCCGAGGTCCAGGGCGCCTCGCGCTGGCTGCACCCGGTCGACGCCGATCCGGACGCCCAGGTGCGGCTGTTCCTGCTGCACCACAGCGGGGGCGGCGCCCCGATGTACCGGGAGTGGCCGGGGCAGCTGCCCGCCTCGGTGGGCTGCCAGGCCGTGCAGCTGCCGGGTCGGCAGGAGCGGCGCCGCGAGGCCCCGTACACCCGGCTCGACCCGCTGGCGCAGGCCCTCGCCCGTGTGCTGTCGGACGAGTTGGACGAGCGCCCGTACGCGGTGTTCGGGCACTCGATGGGAGCGCTGCTCGGCTACCGGCTGACGGTGGAGCTGGAGCGGCGGGGCCTGCCGGCGCCGTCGCTGCTCGCCGTGTCGGGGTGGGCGCCGCTGGGGTTCACGGCGCCGCCCGACCTGGTGGCCTGTCCGCTGGGGGCGCTGCGCGTGCTGGGCGGGCTGCCGCCGGAGGTCGAGGAGGATCCGGAGCTGCTGGCGGCGGCGGTCCGCGCGATGGGTGCGGACGGGGCGGTGTGCGCGGACTTCTCGGACGACGGGGCGGCCGTGGGCTGTCCCGTCGTCGCCTACTCCGGGCGCGGGGACCCGCTCCTCGCGCCCGAGGCCATGCGGTCGTGGGCCGGGCGGACGCCGGAGTTCCTGGGGTGCCGGACCTTCCCCGGGGACCACTTCTACCTGCGGACCCACGCCCGCGCCATCACGGCCGACCTGGCCCAGCTGCTGCCGCGGTACGCCGCGGTGGGCTGAGCGGGCGGCGTCCCTGGAGAAACCCGGAGGTACCCCTTCATGCTGCCCCGACCCAACGAACTCCTCGCGCGCTACGTCGCGTTGTGGAACGAGAAGGACGCGCAGCGCCGGCGCGACATGGTGCTTTCCATGTACGCGCCGGACTGCGTCTACGTCTTCTACCGCAAGGACCCGATCCGGGGGCACGCGGCCCTGCTGGACCAGCTGGCCTACACGCACGAGGTGTACGGCCCGATGGGGTACGAGTTCCGGTCCTCGCACAACGCGACCGGCCACCACGACGTCGTCCGGTTCAACTGGGTGATGGTCACGGCGGCCACGGGCGAGATGGAGATGTCCGGCCAGGACATCCTCGTGCTCGCCGAGGACGGTCGAATTCAAGCCGACTACCAGTTCCACGACCGGATGCCCTCGTCGTTCGTCTACAACGACGGGTACGAGGAGCACGGCGTGGCGGTGCGCCACGCCCAGCCCACGCGTACCGGTGCCCCCGGCTCCTGAGGGGGGCCGGCGGACGACGCACGCCGGCCCCGCGGCACGTCCGTGCCGCGGGGCCGTTCGTGCGGGGTGCCGCCGGTCAGATCCCGGCGGCCGCCAGGGCGCCCCGGCAGTACTGGCGCAGGACGAGCTCGGTGGTGGTCAGGGCCATGCGGGCGGGGCCGGCGGCGCCGAGCACCTCGCCGTTGGCCAGGGTGCCGCCGACGATCAGCATCAGGGTGTCGGCCAGGGCGTCGGGGTCCTCGGCGCCGGCCTGGGCGCCCTTGTCGCGCCACCAGTTGCGCAGGCCCTTGAGGTGCAGCTTCGCCTCCTCGCGGCCCGGGTGGGCGGGGTCGCGGAACTCGCTGGAGGTGTTGTAGTAGATGCAGCCGTGGAAGTCGGGTTCCCTGACGCTGTCCTGGAAGAACTCCATCAGCGCGAGGATCTGGCGGGCCGGGTCGCCGCTGTGCGGGGCGGTGACCTCTTCGGCCTGCTCCCACCACTGCGCGTCGCTCTCGCGCAGCCAGGCCGCGATGAGTTCGTCCTTGCTGGCGAACTCGCGGTAGAGCAGGCTCTTCCCGACGCCGGTCGCGTCGATGACCTGCTGCATGCCGACGGCCCGGACCCCCTGCTCACCGAAGAGTTTGGCCGAGGCTTCCAGGATCCGCCGCCTCGTACCCGGTGCCGGTGTGCGCGCCATGTCTCAACTCCTTCGCCTCTCCCCCGCGGATCCCAGCATACGTTTGACACAGGGGTTTGTGAGCGCTAGAAATGGACCGATCAGTCCAGGACTGATCGGTCCATCATTTTTCGCATAGCTCTGGCCCGCTCGCTGCTTCCGACGACACTCCGATCGGAGTCTGATCATGACCGAGGCATCCCCGACCTCTCCTCCCATCGCACGGGCGGTGACCCCTCCGGCCCCCGTGGTGAAAAGCCTGCCGCTGCTGCTCCTGGTCGTGTGCGCGGTGCAGTTCCTCGACGCGATGGACATCGCGAGCATGGGACCCGCCCTCCCCCTGGTCCAGGCGGACCTGGGCATGACCACCTCCGCCCTCCAGTGGGTCGTCTCGGCGTACGCGCTGGGCTTCGGCGGGTTCCTGCTGCTGGGCGGCCGGCTGGCCGACCTCTACAACCGCAAGAAGCTGCTGATCGGCTGGCTGGCCGTCTTCGTGGTGGCCAGCATCCTCGGCGGGATCGCCGACGACGGCGTGGTCCTGGTCGTCGCCCGACTCCTCAAGGGCGTCAGCGCCGGCATCACGGCGCCCGCCGCGATGGCGATCCTGCTCGACGCCTTCCGTGACGAGCAGTCACGCAACCGCGCCCTCGGCACCTTCCTCGCCGTGGCCTCCGCCGGCTACTCGCTCGGCCTGATCCTCGGCGGCCTGATGGCCGGCGTCTCCTGGCGGCTGGTCCTCTTCGCCCCGGCCGTGGCCGGCCTCCTGGTCGCGCTGCTCGCCGCCTCGGTGGTCCCCTCGCAGCAGGAGAAGGGCAAGAGCGGCAGCCTCGACATCCTCGGCGCCGTCACGGTGACGGCCGGCGCGGTGGCCCTCGTGTACGGACTCAGCCGGGCCGCCAGTGACGGCTGGGGCGACGCGCAGACCATCGGCTCGCTGATCGCCGCCGCCGTCCTCTTCCCCCTGTTCGCCCTGGTCGAGAGCCGCCACCCGGCGCCGCTGGTCCCGCTCGCCGTCTTCCGCAAGGGCCAGCTGACCCGCTCGCTGGTCGCCATGCTCTTCTTCGGCGCCTACGTCTCCTTCCAGTTCGTCCTGACCCTCTACTACCAGGAGCAGCTGCACTGGACCCCGCTGGAGGCCGGCCTCGCCTTCCTCCTCGGCGGCGTGCTGACCGCGGGCACCGCCCGCTACGGCGCCGCGCTGGTCACCAAGTACGGCGCCTGGCCGGTCGCGACCGGCGGCCTGGTCCTGCTGAGCATCGGCTACCTCGGCTGGGTCCTGCTGATGGGTCAGGTCGACCCGCTGATCACCCTGTTCGCCCAGCAGCTGCTCGGCGGCCTCGGCTTCGCCGCGGTCTACCCCGCGCTGAACATCGCCGCCGTCGGCACCGCGTCGCCGGACGAGCAGGGCCTGGTCTCGGGCCTGTTCAACGCCGGCGCGCAGATCGGCAACGGCGTGGTCATCGCCCTCACCGCGACCGTCTTCTCGCTCAGCACCGGCGGGATCGCCCCCTACCGGGCCGGCCTGTGGACCGTCACCGCCATCACCCTGGCCGTGACCCTGGTGGCCCTGGCGGGCGCCGCCCGCTACCGCCAGAAGGCCTCCGCCTGACGGGAGGGGACGCCGGCCCCCCGGCGGCGCCCCCTCCCCCCTGTTCGGCCGTGCAGCACGTCCGGCGCCTCCATTGGATCCCCCGCATCCGGCGCCCGGGCGTGTTGCACGGCCTTTTCGGCATGTCCGGACCCGGGCGCCGCGGGGGCGCCGCGGGGGCTCCCGGGGGCTTCATTGACACGCTCCTGTCCGACCAAGTACGGTCGGGACCGATCGGTCCACTAAGGTTCCAGAGCATGTCGAGTTCGCTTCTGGTATCGAATCGACCGCCCGACGCCAGTGCACACGACACCGTTCTCTTTCCATCTCGCGGGGAGATGTTTGTGTTGCTGTTCTCAGTCCTAGGCTCCATAGAAATCGTCAAACAACGGGTCGCCGTACGCCTCGGCGGCGCCATGCAGCAGACGCTCCTGGCGGCCCTGCTCGCGGCCGGCGGATCGCTCGTCACGGTCGACTCCCTGATCCTCGAACTCTGGGGGACCACACCCCCCAACAAGGTCGAGAACGCCCTCCAGGCGCAGGTCAGCCGGGTCCGCAGGACCCTGGCGGCCGTCGAGCCGGAGCGCGAGGGCTCGCGGGTGGTGACGAGCACCTCCGGCTACATGTTCCTCTTCGACCGGTGGGAACTCGACGCGTACCTCTTCCTCGACACCGTGGACGCCATCCACGCCAGGGCGGGAACGGAAAGCCTGCCCGAACTCCGCCAGGACATCGCCGACCTCCGCCAGGGACTCTCGCGCTGGCGCGGCCCGGTATTCGGCGGACTGACCGGCGGGCCGATCTGCCAGACCGCCTCCACGAGATATCAGGAGGCGAGAAATTCGGCGCTCATCCTGCTCTACGACCTCGAACTGCGCACGGGCGGCCACGAGCGGATCCTCCCGGAGCTGACCGAGCTCTACTCGCGCAACCCCAACCACGAGCAGTTCTGCATGCTGCTCATGCGGGCCCTGTACCGGTGCGGGCGCCAGCTCGACGCGCTGACCGTCTACCGCCAGTGCCGGCACAACATGATCGAGTCGCAGGGCATCGAGCCCTCGCCCGTCCTGAGCCAGTACGAGCGGGCGATCCTCACCCACGACCCGATGCTGCTCCAGGACGAGCCCTACTGGCCGGTTCCGGCCCTCGTCGCGAGCTAGGGACGCGCCCGGACATGGACGAGCACCTGCTGCTCGTCGCGCACGGCAGCCGTGACCCCCGGCACGCGGCGACGGTGCGCGCACTCACCCGGCGGATCCGGTCGACGAGGCCCGGACTGCGGGTGGGCACGGCCTTCCTCGACTTCGACTCCCCTTCGGTACGGGAGGAGTTGGCCCGGATGGCGGACGGCGGAGCGCAGGCCGTGGTGGTCCAGCCCCTGCTCCTGAGCCGCGCCTTCCACGCGAAGCACGACCTGCCCGGGGCGCTGCGCCGGGCCCCGGCCCCCCTCGCCGTGCGGCAGGGCGGCGTACTGGGGCCCCACCCCCTGCTGACGGCCGCGCTGGAGCGCCGGCTGTCCGAGGCCGGCCTCGGCCCGCACGAGCGCGCGACGACCGGCGTCGTGCTCGCGGCCGCCGGCACCACCGACCCCGACGCGGCCGCCGTGCTCGCGGGGATCGCCCGTACCTGGCAGGGCAGCGGCTGGAGCGCCGTACGGCCCGCCTTCGCCTCCGCCGGACTGTTCCCCCGTACCGAGGACGCCGTACGGGCGCTGCGCGCCGAGGGCGTACGACGGGTGGCGGTGGCCCCCTGCGTCCTGGCCCCGGGCCGGCTGCCCGACCGGATCGCGGCGGGTGCCGCGGCGGCCGGGGCGGACGTCCTGGGCGGCGTGCTCGGGGCCGCGCCCGAGCTCGCCCGGCTGGTGCTGCTCCGTCACGACGAGGCCGTGGCGAGGGCCCGGGCCCTCGCGGTCTGACCGCGGGCCCGGGCCCGTGCCGCCGGCCGGCGGCGGGTTCACACCCGCAGGCCGCGGCCGCGCAGCATGCGGCGTTCCACCGGGGCGAAGACCAGCAGTTCGACGGCGATGCCGACCAGGAGGATCAGGCCGATCGCCAGGAAGATCCGGGCCATGTCGGAGGTCTCGCGCCCCGATTCCAGCAACTGGCCCAGGCCCAGGCCGAGGTCGGGGGAGCTGGCGATGATCTCGGCGGCCATCAGGGAGCGCCAGGAGAAGGCCCAGCCCTGCTTGAGTCCGGCGAGGTAGCCGGGGAACGCGGCGGGCATGACCACGTGGCGGGCGCCGCGCAGGCCGGTGGCGCCGAGCGAGCGGCCGGCCCGCAGCAGGAGCGGCGGGACCTGGTCGATGCCGGAGACGAGGCCGCCCGCGATGGAGGGGGTGGCGCCGAGGAGGATGACGGCGTACATCATCGAGTTGTCCAGCCCCAGCCAGAGCACCGCCGGGGGCACCCACGCGACCGAGGGCAGGGACTGCAGGCCGGAGAGGATCGGCCCGACCGCGGCCCGCACGGGGCGGACGCGGGCGACGAGCAGGCCGAGCGGGGTTCCGATGGCGAGGGCCAGCAGGAAGCCGGACAGGCCGCGCCAGACGCTGGTCCACACGATGTCGAAGAGGGTGCCCTTGAACCAGAGGTCGGCCAGGCTGTCCCAGACGGCGGCGGGCGGCGGGAGCACGTAGTCGTCGGTGACGCGGGCCCAGACGAGGGCCTGCCAGACCGTCAGCACGAGGGCGACGGCCAGGGCCGGCGGCAGGGCCTTGCCCCACAGGACGCGGCGCAGCGGGGTGCGGGCTCCGTGGTGGGTTTCGAGCGCGTCCAGTCCGGCCAGCTCGTTGCCGGCGGCCCGGGGCCTGAGGTCAGTGCCGGCCATGGCGGCGGATCTCCCCTCGCAGGTGTTCGGTGATCTCCAGGGACAGGTCGGCGACGTCGGCGTCCTCGATGCGGCGGGGCTGCGGGATGTCGACGGTCCATTCCTTGGCGACCCGGCCGGGCCGGGAGGAGAGGAGGACGACGCG
>NZ_JBFBDP010000076.1:0-13428 GCF_040701585.1 Streptomyces sp. NPDC093801
TCAGTTGCGCACGCGTCATGAGTACCGGACTACCGGATCTGCCCTCGCAGCGAGGGCAGATCCCGCAAACCGATCACGACTCAATACAGGGCCTAACCGACCTTGAGGTGATCACCCGCACGTCTTGCTTCGGGCCGTTATTCGCCGACGCGGTGGATGAATATGGGGGTGGACAATTCGATGTTCTTGTTGTTCGGATCCTTGGCCCGATCCAAGAGCTCCTGGGCCCTGTGGTTTCCCTGCCCTATCACACCTGGCCGGTCAACGTGCGTCGAGATGTACTGACCGTCGCGAGGGGAGAAGACGGACTCGATCAGATCCTCGTCCGACCGGGCCTTTGCATTCACATCCTTGTACCCGATCGTTCCATTTCCGCGCTCCAACCCCTCCAGATCGCCGACCACTGCGTTTGCTGGCGGTCGCTCTCCTTCCAGGCTCCGGTGCAACTCCCGGTTGCTTGACCACGGCTCCATGGGCCGCCCCGCCAACCGGCGCCCGATATAGGTGTCATTCGCGCGGTTCCTAGCAGCCCCAATAGCCTGACGCAGTACCGATTGGACACCCTGAAGCGGGCGTCGGACGTCGTTGTTTGCTTCTCCGTCTGCCTGGCCACGAAGCCCGGCTTCCGGGGTATCGCTGGAGGATCGCTTCGCTTCCGTCGGCTCTTCACCCTGCCCAGGTTGCTTCGCTGTTTCGGTGTCGCTGGACGCACTGTCAGTCTCGGAAGTGTGCGGACTGACTGGTTCTGATGCCCTCGCCTCTTGGGCCTCGGGGATCGGCTCTGGAGCCTCCACATTGGTCGACCCGTCGTGCTGCGCAGAAGTCTCGCCGGGCTCGGAGGTCTCTTCCTGCCATTCGGTTGGCTCGGAATCCTGGAGAGCATCCGAACGCAGATCACGAGCTTGGTCGACGCCCCGGTTGAGAGTGTCGGCGTGGGCGTCGAAGGACGCGTTGGCGGCGGCCTCGTCCAGGGCGTTCGTCACTTGACCGGCGACGTCTGCCGCGGCTTCGGCCACGGCCACGGCGAGCTCGCCGGCGCCTTTGGCCACTGCGGCCACGGCTTCCGCCGCTTCGCCGGCCGGGAATGCCTGGTCGGCCGATGCCTCGGACGCGGGCCCTTCGCCGGGGTCCTGGGGCGGTACGTCGGATTGCTCGGGGCTGTCGGACTGCTCGGGTGGAGCGGCCCCGTCGAATTCCTCCTCAGCAGGGTCGTCCTGCTCCGGAGGCGCGGACTCGTCCGGTGCCCCGGACTGTCGTTCCGCCGGGTCGCCGGGCCGGCCGTCCTCCGATGTGCGGGCGTCACCTTCTGGTTCCGGTTCCGGTTGCTGCTCTGGTTCGGGCTCTTCTTCGGTCCCGGGATCGCGTTCGCGTTCGGATTCGCCTTCCGGTGCGGGTACGGGCTCGTCCTCAGCTTCCGGTTCGTCTTCGCGTTCCGGGTCGGATACTGCGTCCGGTTCGGCTTCCTCCCCCAGCTCGGACTCCGGTTCGGGCTCGGGCTCTGGTTCCAGTTCTGGTTCCGGTTCGGGCTCAGGCTCGGGCTCCGGCTCAGGTTCGGGCTCAGGCTCAGGTTCGGGCTCAGGCTCCGAGTCCGGCTCCGGCTCCGGCTCCGGCTCCGGCTCCGGCTCCGGCTCCGGCTCCGGCTCCGAGTCCGGCTCAGGCTCCGGCTCCGGCTCCGGCTCCGGCTCAGGCTCCGGCTCCGGCTCCGGCTCCGGCTCCGGCTCCGAGTCCGGCTCAGGCTCCGGCTCCGGCTCCGAGTCCGGCTCGGGGTCGGGGTCGGGTTCGGGGGAGTCCGGCTCAGGGGCTTCCGGGGTGGGCGGCGTTTCGGGTGGCGGGGTCGTGGGGTGGTCGGGGGATTCCTGTCCCTCCGGGGGTGCCTCGGTGTCGGGCTGTTCTGCCTGCGCCTGCGCCTCCTGCAAGCCGACGTTGCCGTCCGTCGGCTGTTCGGGGGCAGGGGCGGGAATGTCGCCCGGTTCGGGCTCCGGTTCAGGCTCCGGTTCCGGTTCGTCGGCGTCGGTGCCCGCGTCCTCCCGGTCGGCGTCCTCGGCCCCGGCGTCCTCGGCCCCGGTCTCGTCCGGTTCGTCTCCGTCCCCGGCAGCCTGCGCGTCGGCCGGGGGCGGAGGCGGAGGGGGTGGCGCGTCGGACGCGCCGCCGAGCTCGCTCATGGACGGGTCTCCCTTCCCCGGTCGCACACCATCGCCACCCGCACCGCCGTCTCCGCCACCACCGCGTCCAGCACCGGCCCGTTCGCGCAGGCCAGCGCGAAGGCCCGGGTGACGTGCTCCTTCGTCGTGCCGCCCGTCACCGCCGCCACCGCGTCGCGCAGGCCGCTGCGGTCCACGTCGCCCACACGGGCGTGTACCTTCTCCGGCCCGTACCCGGGCAGGGCGCGGACCTGGAGCCGGTGCTCCGCCCCGGAGGTTCCGGTCAGGACCAGGCCGCGGGCCGCCCACTGCGCGGCGTGCTGCGGGTAGCTGTGCGGGCCGTCCGGATTCGTCCTCCGCGCTCGCGCGATGGCTGCTATGACGTCCCGGAAGCGGTAGTTGGCGTACGTGTAGCGGCGCCGGTCCGCGGTCGGCGGGTCCGAACCGCGTAGGGCGCAGGACAGCACCGTGTTCAGCCGCTCCGCGAAGTCCGCCGGGTCGACTTCGTCCCGCATCAGGGACTCGCGAGCGCCGACGGCCCGTTCGACCGCGTACACGAGGGTGCACTCCAGGTCGCGTTCGGACAGGGAGCCCAGCGCGGAGCGGACCACCTGGCCCGGTCCGGGGGCGGCCATGCCCATCGCCTGGGCCATCGCCGCCACTTCCACCCAGATCAGGTGGAGCGTCACCAGGGAGCGGTGGTGGGAGTCGTTCATCGTGCGCAGCGTGCACGGTTCGCGGCGGCACGTGGACCCGCACAGCGGGCTGCGGCTGGCGAGCAGGGGCGGCTGCGCCGAGGCGTCCTTCGTGCTCTCGTCGTGCTCACCGTGCGGGACCGACGTCAGGACCGGCCGGTCCATCCCGTCGGCGGCCACCGCCGCCCGTCCCGGCGGCAGGGCGACCACGTTCTCGCTCTGCTCCTGCTGGAGGTTCATCGTGGCACCCACGGACCTGCGGTCGTCCTCCGCCGGCAGCCTGTGCATGATCTTCAGTGCACTGTTCTTGATCACGTCGGGCAGGATCTTGCTCGGTATCTGCTCCACGATGACGACGCCCTCGCCGTACGCGCGGATCTCGGCCAGCAGCGAGGCGAAGAGCTCGACCGCTGCCGCCGCGGGGCCGTTCTCGACGTTCTTGAGCAGCCGGTGCGCCTCCTCCACCACCAGGACGTGGCGCAAGGGCACGCCTCCCGCACCGTGGTGGACCCGCAGGTGCTCGACGAGCCGGATCAGCACGGCGCCGATGAGGAAGGCCTTGTCCTGGTCGTTCGTGATCGATTCCAGTTCGAGGACGACGTTCCCGGCCAGCAGCCCCGCGATGTCCAGCGGGTGGCCGCCCTCGAAGAACCGGCCCGGTGTGCCCTCCCGTAGCGAGCCCATGCGGACGTCGACGAACCCTCTTACGTCCGCGGTGACTTCCCTGCCGTATCCGATCATCTCCACGACCTGCCGGGCGGTCGACTGGAGGTCGCCCAGAGTGGGGTACACGGCCGTGCGGGGCTCGTCCGGCTCGTCCAACAGGTACTTCGGCTTGTGCGGCGGCCGCGGCTCGCCGGTGACCAGGTCCCATCCGGCCGCCGTGTAGCACTGGGTCAGGGCACGGGCCAGCACTTGCGGGAACGGCTCGTGTCCCTCGAACGCCGCTAGGAAGAGGGCCCGTACGAGGTCCACGTGGCTCTGGAGCGGGAACCCGGGTTCCGGCTCCAGCGGGTTGAGCGAAGCCGGCGGTACGTCCACGTCCCCGGGCCGGATCACCGTGACCCGGCGCGCGACCTCCGTTCCGCCCGCGGAGGCGAGGCGCCCGGCCATGCGTGCGTATTCGGCCTTCGCCGGCTCGACCGCCAGCCAGGGGACGGGCCGCTTGTGCGTGGAGAGGGCGGTGAGCAGGCTCCGTACCGTCTGGGACTTGCCCGACCCGGTGGCCCCGCAGACGAAGGCGTGCCGGTTGAGGGTCGAGCGCGACACGTGGAACCGGCCGGCGGCGGACAGCGACTCGTCCAGGATGTCGCCGATCAGGAAGCCGTCGGCGGCCGCATCCTGCCCCGCTTCGTCCGCCGTGACGTCGAAGCGGTTCGGGGCCACCGTACGGATCCCCGGCAGTTCGCGCTCCGGCGGTCGGGCCAGTGCCGCGACGAGTTCGGCGGTGGCGAGGAACGGTACGGCTCCCTGCGGGCCGGACCCGGCCACCGCCGGGGTGGACAGGGCGAGCGCCTCCGCCAGTCCTACGGGGCGCCTGCCCGGCACGAGGACGTACGGCAGGTCGTCGAGGTCGCCCGCGCCGCAGAGCAGCGCCGCCGAGGCGAGCGCCGACTCGGGCCGCTCGGCGCCGACCAGTACGCGTACGTTCCAGACGCCGGTGGCGAGTGCACGCGTCAGCTCGCGGTAGCGGGCCCCGGTCCGTTCGGCCGCCACCCGGTCGGCCTCGGAGTTCTCCCGCCGGCGCAGCTGCGGCAGCTGTACGGACAGCGCAGCGCACTCCCGCTCCAGCCGGTCGAAGGGGACGGGCTCGGCGAGGACCAGCCAGGCGAAGGCCTCCGGAAGGTGGGCGACGGCGTCGTCGAAGGAGCCGCGGCGCTCCGACGGCAGGGCACGCTCGTCGTCGCCCATCCGCAAGGTGTCGTGGGCCCCGGGGCAGGCCAGCCAGTACGGCATCCGCTCCAGCAGCGCGGCAGCCTCACCGGCGGGGACGGCGCGGCCCGTCGCTCCCGGCGGATAGCCCACGGGGGTCTCCTCCCCCTCCACGTGCGGCTCCCGTCCGGCGGGCGGGAAGTAGGGGGTGCCGCCCACGAGGAAGTGCATCGGCCGGTGGGGGCCCGGCCGGATCCACGCCGCGGCGAGTCCCGTGGGGCGCGCTCCGCCCGGGTCTCCTTCCCCGAGGTGGCCGAGCACGGCATGGGCCGCCGTGACGGCCGCGGCGAGCTGCGCGGCCGTACGGTCCTCCGTATGCGGGTCCTCCGGGCGCCGGGGGACGGTGAGGAGCCGGTGGAAGCGGTACGCGGCCAGCCCCGCGGGATCGGCCGGGGCGGCGAAGGCGCCGGGCGCGTCGGCGTCGGTCATGTCAGGCTCGGGCGGGGCCGGGTGGACAGCCGCGGCAGGAAGGTGATCCCGGGGTTGCAGTCCCCGAACACGACGCGACGGCCTCCGGGGCCCGCCTCGACGAGTACCAGCCCGGTCACCGGAAGGGCCTGCAGTTGGGTGGGTTCGACGGTGAACTCGTAGACGCGGGTGAGGTTCTCGCCGGTCGTCGTCGACCGGGCGGTCGAGGAGTTCGTCGAGTCCTGCCAGCTGCGCGACAGGGAGGTGGTGGCGGAGCGGGAGGTTCCCCACGTGCCGCCGGAGGTGAAGCCGCCACCCCGGTTGGAACCCTGCGTGTCCGACACGCCGCGCTGGTAGCCGTAGCTGCTGCCGCGCCCCTCCGTGAGGGTTTCTCCGACCTGCCGGGTCAGCTGGTTCACGAGGAACTTGTGTTCCTGCCCGATGAACTGCGCGGCGGCCTTGGCCTCCTCACCGTTGCCCAGGCGCATGAAGACCGTGGCGCTGTCGGATCCCCCGGCGACCTGTACGGCTGCCTCGCGCAGGTGTTCCAGGAGGAAGACCAGCCGCACGCCCGCGGTCCGTGCCTGACGCGCCATCGTTTCGAGGGCTTCGCGGCCCAGGTGGTCGGCTCCCGCGACGACGAGCGTGCCCGAGCCGGGGGCGGCCGCGCGCTTGCGCAGGGCGTGGAGCAGCCGGAAGAAGACGAATCGGTCGGTGAGGTCCTTGCGCCGGTGGACGTGCTCCTCGGTCGTGACGACGGTCAGGCCGCCGGGCTTCCACCAGCCGGACGTGGAGGTGTCCGGGGCGTCGGCGGGCTCGGCCTTCGCCAGCAGTTCCGTCTGGGCGCGTACGTAGCGGAGTTCGTTCTGAACGCGTTCGCCCTGGCCGATGAGGTCGATGGCCTGGGTGATCGACTCGACCTCGGAGGGGCTGAGCACGCCCTTCGCCTGCGGATCGTGGTCGTAGACGCGGAGCAGGACGCGCAGTCCGGCGGCGAGGCGTGCGAAGGTCACCGGGCCTTCGAGCAGGTCCGCGACGGTGTGGACCACGTCCGCGTCGATGGTGAGGAGGTCGATGTCCACGCCGTGCGGACGCATGGACCCCAGCGCTTCGGCGAAGGTCTCCGCCAGTTCTTCCGGAGTGAACTCCTGGCGCAGGTCCAGGCCGAGCAGGGCTGCGGGCATCGGTACGTGGCCGACGGCGATCCCGCGCCGGGCGGCGAGCCCGGCCAGCTCCAGGGCGACGGCCTGCTGGGTGAGGTCCAGGACCACGACCGACTGGCCGCCGCCGAGGAGCGGTCCGCCCAGGGTGGCGAGCAGACTCGCCCAGCCATTGCCCGTCCCGCCGAAGACGTCGATCCGGCTGGGCTTGGAGGCCAGCGCGATGGGGAACCAGGTGTCCAGCGTCTCGTTGTGGCGAAGGTGCTCGGCGCGGTGGGCGGCGAGCCGGTCCTGCCAGGCCTTCGTGCGGGCCTCGTGGTCCTCCCGGGCGTGCTTCCTCGCGGAGGCCAGCCGGCGTTCGGCGGCGCGCAGCCTGGACTGGGGCGAACTCATGGCGAAGATGACGAGGATGAGGACGACGACGACGGCCGCGACCTCCACGCCGCCGGCCGCGAACGCCGCGCCGCCCGCGATCAGGAGCGCGCAGCCGCAGCCGGAGGTGTTCCGCCCTTCCGTGGCCCGTTCCTGCGCGGCACGCAGCTCGGCGTCGGACGGTTCCCTGTACGCGGGTGGGTTCTGCGCGCTCGGGTGGGCCGGCGGCTCCGGCGGCACGACGAACTCCCAGCCCCACCGCTCCTCCCCGGTGAAGACGCGCAGCGCCAGTTCCGCCCCGGCCTCGTCCTCCTGGCCGCCCGGACCACCGCCCTCGTCCCCGATGTCCGTCACGCCACCGGCAGCGCTCATCACGACCCCCCGTTGAATGTCGGAGCATCGTGCCCGGAGAGGTGACGGCTGTCAGCCCCTGCGACCGGGGGTACGCCATCTTGTCTAGAACTCCCCTACGGATGACTGAAGTTGACGCATCGTGAGGGGTTCGCAACGGCCCGGCGCCTGCTCGGGCCCGGGAGGTTGGCGCCGGGATGGAGGACCGGCTGGGGTTGGCGGCCGAGTACGTCCGCCGGCCGATGGCGGCAGGAGTGGGTCACAGCCGTGCGGCGGTGCGGATCAGGCCGGCCAGGGCGAGGGAGCGGCTGTGGGCGGGCCAGGCGATGTGGGTCACGACAGGAGGCGCGTCGGTCAAGGGGACGGCCGTGTGCTCGGCCCACAGCCAGGAGCGGGCGGAGTCGGGGACGACCGCGACGGTGCGTCCGAGGGCGATCAGCTGGGCCAGTTGCGTCTGGTTGTGGATCTCGGGGCCCGGGCCGGGTGCGTAGGTGCCGTGGGTGGGCCAGCGGGCGAGCGGCAGATCGGGGACGTCCCCGACCTCGGCCAGGGACAGGGTCTCGCGGGCGGCGAGGGGGTGCCCGGCGGGCAGGACGGCGACCTGCCCCTCGGTCGTCAGGGCCTCGCTGTCGAATCCGGCGAGGGAGTTCCACGGCGTGTGCAGGAGCGCGACGTCGGCGCGTCCGTCGCGCAGCAGCTCTTCCTGCTCGGACATGCCGCACGGCAGCACCTCGATCTCGGCGCTGTCGGGCTCGGCCGCGTAGGCGTCGAGGAGCCTGCGCAGCAGTTCGTGGGACGCGGCCGCCTTCACCGCGAGGACCAGCCGACCGCCGGAGCCGCCAGGGCCGTCGGCACCGCCGGCGCGCCGGGTGCGGCGAGCGGCGGCAGCGGTCGCGTCGAGGGCCGCGCGGCCCTCGTGCAGCAGCACCTCTCCGGCACCGGTCAGGCGGACGCCGCGGCGGTTGCGGTGCAGCAGGCAGACTCCGAGGCGCCGTTCGAGCTGCTGGATCGCCCGCGACAGCGGCGGCTGGGCCATGCCGAGGCGCTCGGCGGCGCGCCCGAAGTGCAGTTCCTCGGCGACGGCCACGAAGTACCGCAACTCGCGGGTTTCCAGGGTGTCCACGGCCGCAGCATACGCGGTGATACCCGGGAGGTATGACAGGACACCGTATCGGTGTTGGCCGCACCACTCGTCCGCGAGCCAACATCATCGGCATGAGCGAAACGAAGATCGCGCTGGTGACCGGCGCGAACAAGGGCATCGGGTACGAGATCGCGGCCGGGCTGGGCAGCCTCGGGTACCGCGTGGGTGTGGGAGCCCGCGACGCCGCCCGACGCGAAACCGCCGTCGGGACACTGCGCGCCGTCGGTGTGGACGCGTTCGGGGTGCCGCTGGACGTGACCGACGACCAGAGCGTGGCCGATGCCGCGGAACTGGTCGAACGGCTGGCCGGGCGCCTGGACGCCCTGGTCAACAACGCCGGTGTCTCGGGCGAGATGGGCCCGGGATGGGTGCAGGACCCGACCGCGCTCGACCTGGAGGTGCTCCGCAGGGTCGTGGACACCAACGTCCTGGGTGTCGTCCGGGTGACCAACGCCATGCTGCCGCTGCTGCGGCGCTCGGCCTCGCCACGCATCGTCAACGTCTCCAGCAGCGTCGGCTCCCTGGCCCGGCAGACGGACCCGGACGTCGAGATCCCGATCATGGCGGCCTACGCGCCGTCGAAGTCGTTCCTCAACGCCCTCACCGTGCAGTACGCCCGGCAGCTCGCCGGGACGAACATCCTGGTCAACGCCGCCTGCCCGGGCCTGGTCGCGACCGACTTCAACGGCTTCCACGGCCCGCGCACCCCCGAACAGGGCGCGGCCACGGCGATCCGGCTCGCCACCCTGCCCGACGGCGGCCCGACCGGTTCGTTCTTCGAGGACGACGGCGTCGTCCCCTGGTGAGCACGGACCCGCCGTGAACCGACGGGGCCGGCCGGGGACGGAGGGGCGACCGGGCTCGCTCCGCTATCTGGGGCGGCGACGTCGTGCCAGGCCGAACCGAGAGGATTTCTCACGGGGCACCGGGATGACCATTTCCGTTCCGTCCACATGGAGGACCAGCGCTGTCCCGCTCGGCTGCCCGCAGATCTCTTTCAGCAGATTCGCCCTTTCCTTCTCGGTGGTTCGATACATGGCCGTGTATTCGCCGGGGTCCTCCCTCGCCAGGCGGCTGTAGAGATCTCGGCTCGCCGTCAGCGGCGGCAGGATGTCCAAGAGGGTCTGTCCTGCGTTTCCCCGCACCACTGCCAGGGCGTACATGGTGTAGGCCAAGGCGTCGACGTTTCTGGTGGTGGTCTCGATGTCGGTCGTTTGCTTGTGGAGCTCGGCCACTTCCTCGGCGATGACGAGGGCGTTCCTCGGCTTTCCGTTCTCCGACAGCACGATGCTGTACAGCGCTGCTGTCTTGGCGGTGCGTGCCGCATGCCGGAACGGGTCCGCCTCCACCAGGGGCTGGTTGACGGCAACCGCCTCCGCGAGGGCCGCCAGCACCTGCCGGGGTCGGCGCGGGCCGTGGCACACGGCGAGGTGTTCGAGCGCCATCGCCAGATCGGGCCCGTGCTGTTGGAGGGCGGAGCGGGCCGCGTCCCGGAAGGTGGTGACGGATTCGTCGGCGAGCTGTCGCGCCTGCCTGTTCCTCCCTGCTTTGTGGAGGCGCTTGCTGAGGCCGAGCTGCGCGCGGGCCAGTTCGATCCGGTGTGCCTCCGGATTGGCCTGCGCCAGCCGCCGGTAGGCGTTCGTCGCTGCTTCGGCGAGGCCGATCGCACGTTTGGCTTCGTCCGGTGGGAGCAGTTCGCTGACGAGGCGCCAGGCCGTGGCGCGGCTCGGTTGCTCGCCGGGGTTGGTCGCGGCGAGGCCGTCGTACAGGGCGGCTGCCGATTCGGCGGCCGCGAGGGCGGCGGCGGGCTGGCCGGCGTCGTTCAGGCTGAGGGTCAGGTTGAGGTAGGTCCTCGCGAGCTCGGGGTGGTGGCCGGGGCCGCCGGTTCGCGCCAGCTCGCTCTGGAGAGCGACCGCCTCTTCGAGGACCGGGAGGGCTTCCTCGTTCCTTCGGAGTCTCTGGAGGATCGCGCCGTGGTTGCCGAGTGCTTTCGCCAGGTCGGACCGGTGGGTTGCCGGATGGGTGTCCACGAGGCCGCGGAACACCCGCACTGCTGCTGCGGCGGCCGTGAGGGCGTTGTCGTACTCCCCCGCTTCGGCCAGGCGCCCGCTGTAGGCGAGGTAGAGGTTGGCGCGTTCCGCCTGGTCGCGCGTGGCTTCTTCGTACGGCAGGCGGTGGAAGGCCAGGATCCTCACGACGTCGGCGAGGTCGTGGGGCACTGCCGGCTGCCCCTCCCCAGACCCGTACTGGGCGAAGGTCTGCTCGAGTACCGCGTTGCCGTGCGCGAGGCTGTCCGGGTCGATGGGCGGCGCCTCGGTGTCGTAGCGGACCTCCTGGGCCCCGTCCTCCGGCGGAGCGAGGAGGCGCTCGGCATCGGCGAGTGCCTGGAGGTAGTGACGCTCGTCCGGAACAGGCGGACCCTCCGCCGGATTGCCTCCGAGGAGGTCCCCGTAGTCGGGCGAGCCCGCGTCGGGTCGCCGGGCTTCGACGAGGAGGGCCAGCTGCGTCATCTGAGCCGCTTCACCGTGCCGGCCCAGCGCCGCCAGACGCTGCCCCAGCAGGGAGAGGATCTCGGCTTTGCGGCGCATGTTGCCGGCTGTGACCCAGGCGTTCGTGACGCTGGCGCGAAGCAGGAGGCTGCAGATCTCGGACGCCTCTTCGGTGACCTTGAGGGCCTCGTCCGGCTGGCCGGCTGCGGCCAGACACGTGCCCAGGTGGCCCAGCGCGCTCGCGAGTATCCCCCCGAAGAGCAGCCCGTTCCTGTCCGCGAGGTCCCTCCAGATCGGGAGCGCCCTTCTGGCCGAGTCGACGGCTTGCCCGTACATGCCCTCGGAGTACAGGAGCTCGGCTTGTTCGCTGTACAGCACCGCGAGGACGAGGCCGCCCGGTGTGGTCGCGATCCGCGACTTCAGCAGCCGCCCCTTGACCGCCGCGACCCCCGGCGCGAGATCGTCGTCCTTCCAGATCGGGAGCTGCGTCTCGATCCTCGCCAGCGTCTCCCCGTCGATGTCCGCCAGCGCGGCGAGGGTCACCAGGGCACCGCTGCCCGCGCCGACGGCCAGGCGCGGATCCTCCCGGAGGATCGGGTACAGGTGGGCGGGGCCCACGTGTGGCCACCGCTCGGCTGCCGCGGCCAGCGTGGGGATGGCGCGCGTGAGGTAGGGCAGGCGTGCCGTCGGTCCCGTCGCTGGGAGGAGGGCCCGGATGTCGTGCGGCGCCCAGGGACGGGCGGGATAGTCCGCCGCGTGTCCCGGGAGGGTCAGTGCGAGGAAGTCCTCGGCGAGCCGGTCCGGGTAGAGGGGTTCCAGGGCGAGGCCGGACGCCCGGTCGGCGGGGGGATAGCAGGTGGCGTGGTCGGCGAGCACCTGGCGGGTGCCGAGCGGTAACCCGAGGCTGTCGATCACGCCCGCAGCGGCTGCGGCCGGCAGGGCACCGGTCAGCGCCGCGGCGAACACGACCCGTTGCATCACCTCCGGCGCCGTCAGATATGCCTGTTCCCCCGGGGCGTGTCCGTGGGCGCCGTCGTCGCACATCCGCGCCCAGTGCAGGTGCTCGCGGTCCAGCAGGTACATGGTCAGGCTTGCCATGTCCGCAGGTGGACGCCGTCCGTGGACGTGTGCGTCGACCGCGACGAGAGCCGCGACGTGCACGGCGAGGGTCAGCCCGAAGTCGACGTGCCCGAGTGGCCCCGGCGGAGGGATCCCCTTCGGGTTGCGGATTCCGTAGGCGGCGGCGAACGCGTGACGGGCCGCGTGGAACATGTCCGCGCGGGGACCCACGTCCTCGTCGGGAAGCGGCGGCAGTTCCTGGTTCGAGGTGGCGACCTCGCGGTTCCCGAGCAGCGCCCGGACCGCCGGCCAGGTGTCGTTGGACCGCGCGATCAGCAGGATCCGCGTGCGCTTCTCGTGGCGGTGCAGGAGGGCGTTGCTGAACAGCCACGCCAGGTGGGTGAGGGGCCACCGGTCGGCGTAGTCGACCACCAACAGCAGCCCACGGGCTCCTTCCACGCGCAGGTCCTGGCTGCCGGGCGGAGGGTGTGCGACGCCGGGGCCGTGCGACGCGACCACGACCTTCCACCGCTCCCCCGCGGACCGTGCGGCGAACTCGTCCGCCAACCGCGTCTTGCCCTGGCCGCCCGGCCCGTGGAGCCAGCGCACCGCGAACCGCTCCGTGCCCTCCCGCCACTGCTGAAGACCCTGGAGCTCCGCCGCTCGCCCGGTGAACCCGACGACCTGGTGCCGGGCGTTGAGCATGCGGCTGGGCAACTCCCTCAGCCAGCCCGGGGCCGGGGCCACGCGCCCGGTCCAGTTCCTCAGCACGTACAGCGGCACGCCGTCGCCGAACACGTGCATGTCCGCACCGACCACGCCGTACCCGAAGCCGGACTCCACACGCACGACCTGCTGCGGCGCCGGGCCCGGCCCCTGCTCGGGTCCCGCCGTGCTCAACGGCCCGCCCCCGGCCTGTCGGCCTCTTCGTCGGGCCGCCGCAACCCCTCGTAGATGTTCTGCGTGCCGTCCTGCACCGCGTACAGCCTGCCGTTGCCGCTGACGTTGTTGACCTGCTGCTTGCCCTCCCGGCCCGCCCGGTCACCGCCCAACTGCCGCAACAGGGCTCGCAACTCGGCTCGCGCCGCCGGCGACTCCTGCAGCACGCCCTCCAGCGCCAGCACCCATTCGCCCACCAGCATCCCGCGGGCCCGCTCGCGGTCGGGGGCCGCCTCCACCTGTGCCGCCACTTCCCCGAGCCGGACCTCGATCCGGCGGGCCTCCTCATCACCCCGGCTTCGCCGGAAGAAGGCGACCACCGCCGTCCGCCAGGACTGCCAGGCGCTGGTGGCCATGGCTCCCATGAACGCCGCCCCGCCGGCCTGCGCCAACTGCGCGATCTCCCCCGCTGCCTCAGCCGCCATCCGTACCCCTCCCCGATCGAAGAACGTGCGGAGCCTGCCTAAGAACGGAACTGCGCCTTGCAGCAAGGGGCACCAAAGGCCCGGCCTGCATGCCTGCAGCCGGCGCCAACTCCCGAAACCCCCCGCGTTCACCGACCCTGATGTCCGGCTCCGCCACCTCATCATGCCCAGAGCACTCTCCCCGTGGCTGCCGAACCGGAGAAAGAACTGCCGAACACTGAGCATTTTCAGCGTTGACGCTCCAGGGTGAGGACGGCTGCGGCGATGGCCGTCATGCGGTTGGGGCTGCAGCGGGCTTTGCGGAAGATGCGCC
>NZ_JBFBDP010000077.1:0-10859 GCF_040701585.1 Streptomyces sp. NPDC093801
CACGACACGAACCCGGGAAGACCGTGAAACGAGCCGAAACCCTCACCGAACACATCCGCCTGAAACAGCAGCGAGGATAAAGATCAAGCTGAGGAGATGATGCGGCCGAAGTCCATCATGTGGGGCTGTTGTGACCTCTTGACCACGCAGGCGCGCAGGTACTGCTCGACGGCGGTCCACGCAGGGAGGGTCGAGCCGGCGGCTGCGCGCTTGAGCGTGGCCTCGGACAGCGCGGTGAACTTGGCCAGTACGGCGTAGCTCACGTTGGATTTCGCTCGCTGCTCGCGGAGGAAGGTGGCGAGGTCAGCGAGTGCGGGAACGGAGCCCACCCTCCGACTCATAGCCCGTGGCCTCGGCCCCGGTTCGGCGGGGGAGGCTGGCGCAGGTGCGCGGGCCGCTCGGACTGCGCTCCAGCTCGGCGATGGTCTCGTCCTCGCCGTTGATCGCCCGCAGCGTGTGAGGCATCGCGCGGGCCGCGTCCGCGATGATGAACGCGTCCACTGCGTCGCCATCGTCCCGCCTGCCGGGTCACGGTCTGCTGCCTGCGCCGCCCCGTTGTGCCTGTCGTCCGCGGCCCGGCTGCGCTCTGCGTCACCGGCGCGCCTGGCGGCCGAGGTCCGGCTCCGCTTGACCAGCCGGGTCCGCGCCCCGGCCACCGCCAGCGGGCCGCCCTCCTCGGTGGCCCGGAAGTACGGTCTCACCTGCACCGGCAGTCCCGGATGCCGCAGCGGCCCGGCCGGCGCGATCGCCAGCGCCCGCAGTCCGCGTGGCCCGCCAGCAGCTCCGCCGCCAGCTCGTCGTCCGTCTGCGCGCTCACGCCCGAACCAGCCCTCTCACATCATGTGGTAGGAGTCCATGAAGGCCTCCCAGAAGTGCGTGCCGTCCCCGAACGGCACGTCGTCCCAGCGGTTCATGCCCTCCCGGACGAACTCCTCCGCGTCCGCCCAGTCGTAGGGCGTCGGCCGCTCCTCGGGCGAGGGCTTCTCCGCCTCGATCTTGTACAGCAGGTAGGAGAACGACGAGATGTCCCGGTGGATCAGCTCGTACTCATCGTCGGCGTCCGGGTCGCACACCCAGATCGTGCCGTCGTCGAGGTTGAGGTAGACGAAGCCGCTGTACAGCTCGCCCAGCTGCCTCAGCCGGCCGTGCTCCGTCTCGACCGACCACTCGGTCAGCGGCTTGGCGAACGCCCGGTCCGGGTTCTCCGGCCGCCGGTCGGCGAGCTCCTCCAGCATCCGGAACAACCCGTTGGAGAACGGCACCCCGACCTCGGTCACGAATTGTACGGCCTCCTCGTTCCCCGCCCAGAGCTCCGCGGCCACCTCGGGCCGGAACCTCAGCAGGTCACCGGGCGCCGCCTGCTCCACGAGCAGCGGCCAGTCAATCCCTACCAGCACCAGTCAGCCATCCTGTCGTTCCACCCCTACATGCCCTTGGGCTTCTTCGCCGCCTGCTTCGCCGCGTGGGCCCCTTGTCCTGCTCCGCGTCCTGCACCGACGACTGGCGGCGCGGCGCGGCAAATGGAACCGCGCTCGATGGACAGGGTGGCGCCCTGCGGCATCGGTCTGCTGCTCCTCACGCGAACCTCGGCCCACTGGTTCTAGGCGGAGGCGAAGAAGCTCGGCTTCGGCCCGCCCCATCTCATCTCACCAACCGTAATGCCGCACACCAGTGCCTCTTCCTCACGCTCCGCGGGCCGACGGAGCGCAGCGAAAGGTGCCTGAATCCATGGCGACCACCCAGATGAGCAGCCGGGCACGGACGTACGCGCTGTACACCGGTGCCCCCCGGCAGCTCGCGTGCGAGGTCGTCGCCGGCCTCCCCCGGCACGCCCCTCTCATCCCGGCCCCCGCCCATCACGAGCAACTCCTCCTCGAGTCAGAAGTGTTCTACTGGGTACTCGGCTCCCAGCGGAACTTCTTCGAGTTCCCCTTCGGTATCCAGTACGTGCAGCCCACCGCGGACGGCATCAGGCTCCACCTGGAGAGCAACGCAAGCCTGGACAGCCTGCTGCACGGCCTGCTGCCCGGCCGGGTGAGCGTGGGCACCGGCGACGACGAGATCCACGGCCTCAACGGGTGCCGGATCACAACAGGCCCGCGCCTTCATCGCCGATGCACATCTAGTGCTCCGAGACCGCGACACCCGCCACTACGAAGTCGTCACCGAAGGCGGAGCCGTCCTCGGCCACGTCGAGCCCGCGTACAAGGCCGGACGCCGCTCCGGCTGGCGCGGCTGGGCTGCGGGCTCCATCCCGTCATCCACCCTGTCCGTACAACCCACCCGCGACCAGGCCGGAGTCGAGGCCCTGCGCCAGTGGATCGCCCTAGCCACGGCCAAGCCCAGATCCCGCTGACCTGCGGGCCGTAGCCGCGACCAGCCCCTTCGAACCAGGCAGCTGCTGGCCGACGGCCACACCCGCGGCACCAGGCCCCGGTGCCGTCCGGCGCGAACGGCAGGCACCACTCACGACCTGACCGCGCCGGGCGGTGCCGGGGGAGCGGGGGTCCGGGGGCCGGCGAAGGCCAATGCAGTTGCTTTACTACCTGGATAGCTTGGGGTAGCCGGGGAGGGCGTGTGGAAGAGCCAGGTTTCCGTGTGCTGCTGACAGAGGCAGGTGACCGGAAGGTGGAGGTGGTCCGTACGATCCGGACGATCACCGGTCTCAGTCTCTGGAACAGCAAAGTCCTACTCGACAGCGCGCCGGTAGCGGTCACGGAACCCAACTGGCTCGAAGTCGCAGACGAGGCGGCCGGGGTCCTTGAGCGCGCGGGCGCCCGCGCGACGGTGGTGTGCGACTGGTGCGACCGCATCGTCACGCGGGGGGCTGGCCCCATCGACCCGGCCCCCTGCAAGGGGCCATGGCCTGCCGAGGCCTGCCGGGCAAGTTGCCCACCGGCCGCGCTTTGAGGGTCGGCCAGTTCAGGCGGCCTGGTGATTGTCTAGGGCGGTGACGGGTTCGGGGACGGCTTGAGCACGGGTCTCCCCGCCCGCCGGTTGGTTTTGGCCTTCTTGGTCTGATTGAGGACCCAGCGGCCCGGCTCGACCGTTCCCGGGGTATCGCCGAGGTAAGTACAAAAGGGGCCATGGGATGATCTTGAAGCCCTACCGCTTCCGTCGCGCAGCGGGGTCGTGCTCGGCAACGTGCTGGGCCACCGCATCGACGCCGGGGCGGGCATAGCGTTCCAGGGATCGTACGGAGGCGTGGCGAGAGCGGGCCAACAGCATCGGCGTTGAGGTGCCGTCCTCCGCGTCGTGTGTCAGGGCGCTGTGGCGGAGACGGTGGAGCGTCCAGCCTTCCAGCTCGTCGCAGGCCTCGGGTCTGGCGAGGGGACTGGCCAACAGCCGGGTGCTCTCCTCGAAGATCTCTTCCGCCCGGCGGTAGGACAGCCTCGCGCGCCCGGTCGTCGGGCAGACGTCCAGGGTCGGGGTGCGAGCGGGGGCTTTGCGGTCGGTGAGGAAGAGCGGGCCGCGGGTGCGGCCGGCGATGAGGCGGGGCAGGAGCTGAGCGGTGCCGGACTGCCAGTGAATCCACTCAACCGCACCGCCCTTGGAGACAACACGACCGCGCTTGTCGGCGGTGAACAGCTCCTCAACATTCAGGCACAAGATCTCGTCGGCTCTGGCCGCGCTCTCATAGAGGAGCTTCCAGAACGTCTTCTCCCGGACGGACGCGTCCAGCGCCCACAGGGCGGTGATCTGCGGCTTGGACAGTGCCTTCGTACGGTCCGGCGGCGCCGGGCGGCGCTCGATCCCGATCGTGGGGTCGGCTTCGATCCATCCCTGTGCCTGCCACCAGCCGATGGCTTTGCGCGCGATGGACAGTTCGCGGTTGACGGTGTCGGCGTCCATCTCGTCCGCTCGTGCTGCGGCGAGCTCGGCGAGCACCGGCGGCAGCGCGGGGTCGTCGACAGTGGTCAGGTCGAAGGGTGCGGGCTTCGCGCTCCGGCGGGCCGGGCCGGTTGGTGCCGGCTCCCCGCGGAGCATCCACCCCCAGGTGGTGAGCGAGATCCGGTAGATCCGCGCGGAGGACTTCGCGATGCCGGCCCCGGTGAGGTACCGCTCGACCGCCGCTTCGTACAACGGCGGCGGGGCAGACAGCGGCACGACCCGGGCGCGCGGCACCCGTAACGCGCCCCCAGTCCCCAGTGGCGCCGTCCGTTCGATCGCCACCCGTCTTCTCCCTCCGGATCTGCCGCAGTAAATGCGTACACCTCGCCCTGCTCGCCGGCGATCACGCCTGGTCGAACATTCGAGGCCACTGGCGGGGTACCGCGGAGACTGTATCGGCACTGCCGCAGTAAATCCGGCATTTACTGCGGCAGTTACATCGGAAGGCTGAAGGCCGGGCTCCTGGTTACTGGCGAGTCATATTGCGCTAGCGGTGGTACGAGACGTAAACCGCCATTACTTTGTAACTATCCATCAGCACTGGGAGGGGAAGTTGACGTTAGATTTGCTGCGTCGCGGGGCTGTCGAGGAGGACCTCGTCTTCTTTGCGATGCCGTACGAGGACAAGGAACTGCCGAACGGCCGCATCGAGAACTTCGATGACCTGTACGAAGGTCACTTCGAAGACTGGATCAGGAACTGGAACCTTCGTGCCGAGCGCGCCGACAAGGTGGCAGGCACTACGGAGAGCGCGCTGGATGTCGCCTGGTCCGGCATCGACCGAGCGGGGATCGTGGTTGTCGACCTGTCTGTCCCGTCGACCTCCGTGGCCATGGAGCTCGCGTGGGCGATGTGCCTGAGGAAGCGGCTCGTCGTGATCGCGCATAAGGGAGCCCTGGTCCCGAGCAACGTCCAGGGGCAGTTCCGCGTGGTGTGGTACGAGTGGACCATCAGGGGTCTGGCTGAGCTGCGGACCAGTCTGCGCGCCGAGATTGAGGCCCTGCGCCAGCACCGACGTGAGCCGGAGATGGATCTGCGACCCTACACTCCGGAAGATCGGCTGCGTGCCACAGCCAAGGTCGAGGAGGTCTTTGAGGACCACATCAGGGTTCGAGATCTGCACAATCCGCGACGTTGTGCAGAAATGTACAAGACCGACATGAGCTACAGGGACGTCATCCCGGAACACATGTCGCAGAAGTTCCGCATCGGTAAGCCGATCCCCGGCTTCTTCGTGTATCGAGACAATTCGCTGGTCTTCACCCAGCAAGAAGGCACGGATCCGTGGGATGAATGGGAGCAGACCTACCAACGAGGCCGCACGTTCACTGCACGCGTGTACGAGGTGAACAGTGCCGGCGTCTGGGTCGAGTTGTCCGGGGGCGGCCGTTCGCGGATGCCGAGCCATCAGGCGGCTGGGCTGAAGGAACACGATGAAGTGCCCGTCGTGATCAAGTGGGTCGACCGGGCACGGCAGAAAATCGACATCGCGCTCACGAACCAGCTGGCTGGTGTACCAGCTCCCGCCACCCCTCCCATGCCGCCTCCCTCGATGGATGGATACCCCTCGGTCGGGGAACGGCAGGGTGCCACCGTCATGGTCCCCAATGACGGATTCGTGCTCGTGAGGCTCGATGACTACCCGGACCTGCCAACGCTTGCCCTGTTGCACGCGAGGAAGATGTCGCAACCGCTCCGCGAGGAACTTGATGCCGGCCATCTGCAAGAAGGCAGGCGGGTTCTGGTCTGCATCGAGGAGGTCGGCCCCTCCCGCAAAAACCCCGGAAGGATTGACATCAGGGTGCGGGAGATCGAGGGAGAGCTACCGCCGGAGACCGAGGCGGCGGAGGGGCTGTCCGCATGATCCCTGCCCAGCACGGCCCCGACGTCCCGACAGAGCTTGACACAAGGCTGTGGAACGGCCGTGTCGGCTCGCAGGACTACAACACGGCCAGCGAAAAGTACCAGGCGGCCGTCCTGGAGCAGTACAAGCTCTACGTGGAAATGGCGGACCGGGTCAGCGCCCGCAGGAGTTTGACCAACACGTTCTTCCTGACGGTCAACGCTGCCCTACTGACGACGGCTGGTGCGGTCGGCGGCACCATTCTGAAGGGGGTGCCGACCTGGGGGCTGATCATATTTGCCTTGATCGCCGTCGGCCAATGCGGGGCCTGGTTGCTCCTCATCGCCTCCTACCGGCAGCTCAACTCAGCCAAGTACAAGGTAATCGGCGCGCTGGAACGTCGGCTCCCCGCCCGCGTGTACGACGCCGAGTGGTCAGAACTGGGTGACGGAAAGACGATCAAGCAGTACGTCCCGCTCACGCTGGTAGAGCTGTGGATTCCAGTCTTGTTCATGGTGTTCTACATCGCGGCAGGCGTCGCAGCCGTGAACCTGGCTTGATTGCCGTGGGCCGGGCTGCGGAGCACCCGGCCCAACAATCTGTACCATGCGACACGATATCGAACGTGTGGCCGTACGGGAGTCCTGGGAAGAGCAGGAAGATGAACACGCTGATGCGACGCGACCGACTCCGTATCCAGATGTCGGAAGACGTGCGGGCTGCTGCACGCGACATCATCGCAACGCACGGGGTAGATGCTCTGAGCCTTGCTGAGATCGCACGGAGAGTCCATGTCACCCCTGCCGCGCTCTACCGCCACTTCGATAATCTGACGGACATTGTCCGGCACACGGCTCGTGACATCGTCACGGATCTCGCGCGCGAGTTGCAGGACGCAGTCGATGCGGAACACGAAACCGACTTTGCGGCTCGCCTGATCGCCCCGTCGCGCGTATTTCGCCGATGGGCTCTCGCCCATCGCGAAGAATTCAACCTACTGTTCGGCACGCCGACGGCCGCGGCTGGAGACGCGCAGAAGGACATGAGCAACGAGTGGGTCCGCCAGCTCGCCGGAGTGTGGGGCCCTGTCTTCGTACAGCTTTGGGGTGCTCGGCCATATCCGATCCTGGTGGACAGCGAGCTCGATCCGCGTCTGCAAGAGCAGATGGCGGCGTACCGCAGCGCAACAGGGGTGGAGATGCCACTTGGCGCCCTTGTTGTCATGCTTTCCTGCTGGCGTTCGATCTACGGGGCGGTAGCGCTGGAGGTCTTCGAGCACTTCGCCCCCATGATCATCGACCAGGAGCCGATGTTTGAGCTGCTGATGCTGGAGTTGATGTCCACGATGGGGTTGGGGGCGGAGTACCGGCCCCCAACCGCACCGGCGTAGCGCCCTGCTAATCACCGTTTCAGGCGGCCTGGCCGAAGCCTGCCGGGGCCGAGTCCGGCTCGCGCAGCAGGGTGAAGTCGACGTCGAGCTTCGGGTCGTACGCCTCGGGCTGGATGCCGAGCTCATGCGTGCTGTACTCGCCGAACCGGTTGATGTGCTCGGTCAGGTACGGCGAGATGTGAGACAGGTCTTCCGGGTCGATCTCCCACCCTTCCTCCATGAGCTGGCGGACGATCTCCGCGATGTCCAGGGCGTTGTGAAAGATGATCGCGTTGGTGAGCAGAGCATTGAATTTCATCGCCTTCTCCTGCTCGACCGGGTCGTTGTCCGCGATGACGCCGCGGTTGCCGAAGCCGATCCACTGGGAGAACCGGTTGAACGACTCGGTCTTGTTCGTCGCCGTGGTCACCCGCCGGCGAAGCGCCGGATCGGAGAGGTAGCGCAGCAGCTGCACGGTGCGGATCACGCGGCCGACTTCGCGAAAGGCGGCGTAGGCGGCGTTCTTCTTGGAGCCGGAACGCAGCCGCTTGAGTAGCGTGGAGGAGGAGATCGCCCCCTCCCGTACGGAGACCGCGACCTTCATCAGGTGCCGGAACTGGGACTCGATCAGGTCGAAGTCGATGATGTTCTTGCCCGGCTCCCCGAACAAGGCGTCGATGTGCACGTACATGGTCTGCTTGCTGGGCCGGTAGAAGGTCAGGCCCTTCCAGTTCCTGATCCTGGGCATGAGATCGAAGCCCAGCAGGTGGGCGAGTGCGAACACCGGCTGGGACTGGCCCTGGGTATCCGCGTGCACCGTGGTCGGCTTCACCTCGGAGGTGTTGTCGCCTCCTCCCAAGCCACCCGCTTGGCGACGATCGGACGGATCACCTCGACATCGAGCCCGCGCGCCGCCTCCGTCGAGTACATCGGCCAGCCCTTGTACTCGTCGACGGCGACCAGGTGCTCCTGCGCGCCGAGCTCACCGGGGAGTTCCTCCAGGCTCTGCAAATCGGTGTCCGGGGCCGCCCGTTGAGGGGCGGCGTTCTGCTCGGTGGGGGTGGATTCGTGGCTTGGGCCGGGGGTCCGGGGGCCTTCGCCAGCCAATGCAGTTGCTTTACTACCTGGATAGCTTGGGGTAGCCGGGGAGGGCGTGTGGAAGAGCCAGGTTTCCGTGTGCTGCTGACAGAGGCAGGTGACCGGAAGGTGGAGGTGGTCCGTGCGATCCGGACGATCACCGGTCTCAGTCTCTGGAACAGCAAACTTCTACTCGACAGCGCGCCGGTAGCGGTCACGGAACCCAACTGGCTCGAAGTCGCAGACGAGGCGGCCGGGGTCCTTGAGCGCGCGGGCGCCCGCGCGACGGTGGTGTGCGACTGGTGCGACCGCATCGTCACGCGGGGGGCTGGCCCCATCGACCCGGCCCCGTGCAAGGGGCCATGGCCTGCCGAGGCCTGCCGGGCAAGTTGCCCACCGGCCGCGCTTTGAGGGTCGGCCAGTTCAGGCGGTCTGGTGATTGTCTAGGGCGGTGACGGGTTCGGGGACTGAGGCTGATCCTTTGGAGTGGACACCCTGACAATGGATCTTGATGGTCCAGGGAGGGATGTCCAGGTGGGACGTAGGTCTCCGTATCCGGAGGAGTTCAGGAAGGACGCTGTCGCGCTCTACCGTGCCGCTGCCGGGAAGCGGACGTACGCGTCGGTGGCGGCGGATCTCGGTATCACTGCGGAGTCGTTGCGGACGTGGGTCCGCAAGGAGGAAGCCCAGTCCGTGCCCGGCCGCCGCGACGCGGGCGGCAGCGAGGTGGAGGAGCTGGCCCGGTTGCGGACGGAGAACGCCCGGTTGCTCAAGGCCGAGAAGGAGTGGCACCTCGAGCGCGAGATTCTGCGCAGGGCAGCCGCGTATTTCGCCCGGGAGGTGAAGTGAGTTCCCGCCGCTGGGCCTTCATCTCCGACAACCGTGCCGACTTCGGCGTCAAGCGGATCTGCCGGGTGCTCGGAACGTCCCGCGCCGGCTACTACCGGCATCTGGCCACCGAGCAGGACCGTGCCGAGCGACGGGCCGTGGAGGCTCGGACCGTGGCCGAGATCCGTGCGATCCACTCCGAGCACGCCGGTGCCTACGGTGCCCCGCGCGTCCACGCCGAGCTCCGTGCCCGCGGACATGCGATCAACCGCAAGCGCGTCACGCGGCTGATGCGGGTCAACCACATCGTCGGCCGGCACGTGCGCAGGAAGAAGCGGACGACGATCGCGGACAGGACCGCGCCGCCCGTGCCGGACCTGGTGATGCGCGACTTCACCGCGGACACGCTGAACACCAAGTGGTGCGGTGACATCACCTACATACCCGTCGGTGCAACGTGGCTCTACCTCGCCACGGTGATCGACATCTACTCGAGGAAGATCGTGGGCTGGTCGATCGCGGACCACATGCGCACCTCGCTGGTCACCGACGCGATCGAGATGGCGGTTGCCGCGCGTGGCGGCCAGGTGAACGGCGTCGTTTTCCACACCGACAGAGGAGCCCAAGGCGGATTCAACCGGTCGTTGCAACACCTCGTCCTCGGAGGTGTTGATGGGCAGGCCAGCAGGGTGGATGGCGGCGTTGACCAGGCGGTCGCCGATGAAGTCGCCGGGTGCGCCGGCGCTTCGGCGGGAAGTAGAACGTCAGTTCTGGCGGGAGATCGCGAGGGGACTGCTCCCGGAGGAGGCGGCAGCTGCGGTCGGCGTATCCCAAGCGGCGGGGGGAAGATGGTTCCGCCACGGTGGCGGCATGCCACCAATGGATCTTGCCCCGCAGTCCGGCCGGTACCTGTCCTTCCACGAGCGTGAAGAGATCGCGATCCTAAAAGCGCAGGGCATCGGTGTCCGGGAGACCGCGCGACGTCTGGGCCGCGATCCGTCGACGGTGTCCCGGGAACTGCGGCGCAATGCCGCAACGCGTGGCGGCCGGCTCGACTACCGGGCTTCTGTCGCCCAGTGGAAGGCCGACCTGGTGGCCCGGCGCCCGAAGACAGCGAAACTGGCCGCGAACGACCGGTTGCGGGAATACGTGCAGGAAAGGCTTTCCGGCCAGGTCAGCCGCCCCGACGGGACGATGCTGGGGCCGCAGGGCCCGCAGTGGAAGGGCCGAAACAAGCCGCACCGTGGCGACCGCCGGTGGGTCATGGCGTGGAGTCCGGAGCAGATCACGAACCGGCTGAAGGTCGACTTCCCCGATGATGGGTCCATGCGGATCAGCCATGAGGCGATCTACCAGGCCCTGTTCATTGAGGGCCGTGGAGCGCTCAAGCGCGAGCTCGTCGCCTGCCTGCGCACCGGCAGGGCCCTTCGGGTGCCCCGTGCCCGGTCCAAACGGAAGGCGTGGGCTCACGTCACACCCGAGGTATTGATCAGTGAACGGTCGGCCGAGGCCGACGACCGGGCCGTCCCGGGGCACTGGGAGGGCGATCTTCTGATCGGACTGGAGCGATCGGCGATCGGCACGCTGGTCGAGCGCACCACCCGCTTCACGGTGCTCGTCCACCTGCCCCGCGAGGACGGCTACGGCACGGTTCCCCGGACCAAGAACGGGCCGCCGCTGGCCGGCTACGGGGCGGTGACGATGAAGAACGCGCTGACGGCGACGGTCGGCACCCTGCCCGAGCAATTGTGGAGATCACTGAGCATTTTCAGCGTTGACGCTCCAGGGTGAGGACGGCTGCGGCGATGGCCGTCATGCGGTTGGGGCTGCAGCGGGCTTTGCGGAAGATGC
>NZ_JBFBDP010000078.1:0-10684 GCF_040701585.1 Streptomyces sp. NPDC093801
CCGGCTCCACGTCCACGGCACCCCCGTCGACTGGGAGGCGGTCTTCGAGGGCCGTGGCGCCCGCCGCGTCGACCTGCCCACCTACCCCTTCCAGCGCACCCGCTACTGGCTGGCGGCGGCCCCCGCCCCCGGGGACGTCTCCGCCGCCGGTCTGGCCGAGGCGGACCACCCCCTGCTCGGCGCCGCCGTCCCGCTCGCCGACGGTGAAGGGCTCGTCCTGACCGGGCGGCTGTCGCTCGCGACGCACCCCTGGCTCACCGACCACGTCGTGCTGGGCGCCGTACTCGTCCCCGGCACCGCCTTCGTGGACCTGGCGCTGCACGCCGCCGGTGCCGAGGGCGTCGGCTGCGACCGGCTGGACGAGCTGACGCTCGGGGCCCCGCTCGTCCTCCCCGAGGACGGGGCCGTCCAGGTACAGGTACGGGTCGCGGCCCCCGACGCCGACGGCCGCCGGGCGCTGGAGGTCCACGCGCGGCCGCAGGGCGCGCCCGCCGAGGAGCCGTGGACGAGCCACGCGGTGGGCACCCTGTCCGCCGCCGCGCCCACCGGCGACGGGACCGGCCTGGCCGCGTGGCCCCCGCCGCGGGCCGTCCCCGTCGCCGCCGGGTCGCTGGACTCGCTGTACGAGCGGATGGCCGGCCTGGGTCTCGACTACGGTCCGCTGTTCCGGGGCGTCCGCGCCGCGTGGAGCCGGGACGGGGAGCTCTTCGCCGAACTGGAGCTCCCCGAGGGCACCGACGTCGCCGGGTTCGGGCTGCACCCGGCCCTGCTGGACGCCGCCCTGCACGCGGTCGCGCTCGGCGACGGCCTGCTCGGCACGGAGTCCGGCACCGACCCGGACGGGGCCGGCACCGACCGGGCGCGGGTGCCGTTCTCCTGGACCGGGGTCAGGCTGTCCGCCGCCCCGGCCGGGGGCCCGGCCGCCCTCCGGGTCCGGCTGGCCCCCGCCGGCCCGGACGCCGTCTCCCTGCTGGCCGCCGACACCACCGGCCGGACCGTGGCCTCCGTGGACGCCCTGGTCCTGCGGCCGATCTCCGCCGAGCAGCTCGCCGCCGCGCGGGCCGGCCGCTTCCAGGACGCCCTGTTCCGCGTCGAGTGGACCGGGGCGCCCCCGGCCCCGCCCCTGGCGCCGGCCGACGGCCACGTCGTCGTCCGGCTGGACGCGGAGCTCGCGGACCGCCCGGCGGACGCGTCCGCCGCGGTGCGGTACGCGGCGGCCCGCGCCCTGGCCCTCGTACAGGAGCGGCTGACGGCGGCCGAGGCGGGGGAGGCGGACCCGCGCAGGCTGGTCCTCGTCACCCGGAACGCGGTCCGCGCGGGCGGCGGGGACGCGGCCGGGCCGGATCCGGCCCAGGCCGCCGTCTGGGGCCTGGTCAGGTCCGTCCAGTCCGAACACCCGGAGCGGTTCGTCCTCGTGGACGTGGAGGCCGACGCGGCCGAGGGCCCCGCCCTCGACGCCGCGCTGGCCGCGGCGCTCGCCACCGGGGAGCCGCAGTGCGCCGTCCGGGAGGGCAGGGCGCTCGTGCCGCGCCTGGCGCGCACGGCCGCCGCCGCGGCCACGGCGGACGCCTCCGCCCTGGGGCTGGACCCGGCCGGGACGGTCCTGGTGACCGGGGCGACCGGCGCCCTGGGCCGGCTGGTGGCCCGGCACCTGGTGGCCGCGCACGGCGCGCGCCACCTCCTGCTGACCAGCCGCCGGGGGCCCGATGCCGAGGGCGCGGCCGACCTCGCCGCCGAACTGGGCGCCCTGGGCGCCGAGGTGACCCTCGCGGCCTGCGACGCGGCCGACCGGACCGCGCTCGCCGCCCTGCTCGACGGGATCCCCGCCGCCCACCCGCTCACCGCGGTGGTCCACGCGGCGGGCGTGCTCGACGACGCCCCCGTCGGCTCGCTCACGGCCGAACGCCTCGACCGGGTCCTCGGACCGAAGACGGACGCGGCGTTCCACCTGCACGAACTGACCCGGGACCGGGACCTCGCGGCCTTCGTCCTGTTCTCCTCGCTGGCCGGCACCCTCGGCACGGCGGGCCAGGCCAACTACGCCGCCGCCAACGCCTGCCTGGACGCCCTCGCCCAGTCGCGACGCGCAGCGGGACTGCCGGCCGTCTCGCTGGCCTGGGGTCCCTGGGCGGGCACCGAGGGCCCGCAGGGGATGCTGGGAGGGGCCGGAGCGGCGGCCGTCGCCCGCATGGCACGGGCGGGCGTGTCGCCGCTCTCCCCGGACGAGGGCCTCGCCCTCTTCGACGCGGCGACCGCGGCGGCCGCGGCGTCGGCGGACGCGACGGACGGCACCGGCCCGGAGGCCGTGCTCCTGCCCGTACGGCTGAACCTGCCCGCGCTGGGCCGCAATGCCGGGACCCGGCCCGTGCCCGCCCTGCTCCGCGGCCTCGTACGGACCCCCGCCCGCCCGGCGGCGGACCCCGCGGCGGGGACGCGGGCGCTGGCCGCGCAGCTGGCGGGGGCCTCCGACGAGAAGCGCCGACGGATCCTCCTCGGCCTCGTCAGGGACCAGGTGGCCGCCGTACTGGGCCACACCTCCGCCGAGGCCGTCGGCGCCTCCCAGGCCTTCCGCGACCTCGGCTTCGACTCGCTGACCGCCGTGGAACTGCGCAACCACCTGGGCACGGCCACCGGGCTCCGCCTCCCGGCGAGCCTGCTGTTCGACCACCCCACCCCGGCGGCCCTCGCCGACCACCTGGCCGGCGCGCTGCCCACCGGAGCGGGCGCCGACGGGGAGGCGCCCTCGCTGCTCGCCGAGATCGACCGGCTGGAGACCGCGTTCGCCCGCGCCGCGCACGACCGGGCGACCCGCGCCACCGCCGCCCTGCGGCTGGAGGTCCTCCTCGCGAAATGGCGCGGGGCCGCCCCCGGCCCCGCCGGGGGCGGCGCACCCGCCCCCGGCGGCGAGACCGGCGGGGACGGCGCGGCCGATGTGGCGCAGGCCTCCGACGAAGAGCTCTTCGACCTGCTCGACGGCGAACTCGACACCCACTGATCGACCAGCACGCCCATCCCTTCGCGTTGAGGAACAGAAACCAGATGACGACCGATGTGAACAAGCTCCGCGACTACCTCAAGCGCGCCACCGTCGATCTGCGTCACGCGCGCCAGCGGCTGCGCGAGGCCGAGGGCAAGAACCGCGAACCGATCGCGATCGTGGGCATGAGCTGCCGTTTCCCCGGCGGCGTCGAGTCCCCCGAGGACCTGTGGGACCTGATCGCCTCGGGCCGTGACGCGATATCCGGCTTCCCCACCGACCGCGGCTGGGACCTCGACGCGCTCTACGACCCGGACCCCGAGAACCCCGGCACCACCTACACCCGCGAGGGCGGATTCCTGCACGGGGCGGCCGAGTTCGACCCCGGCTTCTTCGGGATCGGCCCGCGCGAGGCCCTCGCCATGGACCCCCAGCAGCGGCTCGTCCTCGAAGCCGCCTGGGAGGCGGTCGAGCGCGCCGAGATGGACCCGCAGTCCCTGCGCGGCAGCCGCACCGGCGTGTTCGCCGGCGTCATGTACCACGACTACGTCTCCCGGCTCCCCGCCATGCCCGACGGCATCGAGGGGTACGTGAGCACCGGCAACACGGGCAGCGTGGTCTCCGGCCGCATCGCCTACACCCTCGGTCTGGAGGGTCCGGCCGTCACCATCGACACGGCCTGCTCCTCCTCCCTCGTGGCCCTGCACCTGGCCGTCCAGGCCCTGCGGCAGGGCGAGTGCGACCTGGCGCTCGCGGGCGGCGTCACCGTGATGGCCGGCCCGACCACCTTCGTCGAGTTCAGCCGCCAGCGCGGGCTCTCGCCCGACGGCCGCTGCCGCGCCTTCTCCGCCGACGCCGACGGCACCGGCTGGTCCGAGGGCGTCGGCATGCTGCTCGTCGAACGGCTCTCCGACGCGCTCCGGCTCGGACACCCCGTCCTGGCCGTGGTCCGCGGCTCCGCCGTCAACCAGGACGGAGCCTCCAACGGGCTCACCGCCCCCAACGGGCCCGCGCAGCAGCGCGTGATCCACCAGGCCCTGGCCAACGGCCTGCTCTCCCCGTCCGACGTGGACCTCGTCGAGGCCCACGGCACCGGCACCACCCTCGGCGACCCGATCGAGGCCCAGGCCCTCCTCGCCACCTACGGCCGGGAGCGGCCCGCCGACCGGCCCCTGTGGCTGGGTTCCGTCAAGTCCAACCTGGGGCACACCCAGGCCGCGGCCGGTGTCGCGGGCGTCATCAAGACGGTGCAGGCGCTGCGCCACGGCGTCCTGCCGAAGACCCTGCACGCGGACGAGCCGACCCCGCACGTCGACTGGTCCTCGGGCGCCGTGTCGCTGGTCACGGAGAACACCGCCTGGCCCGGCACGGAGCCCGGCCGGCCCCGCCGGGCCGCCGTCTCCGCCTTCGGCGTCAGCGGCACCAACGCCCACGTGGTCCTCGAACAGCACCTCGCCCCGGCCGAGCCGGCCGCCGCCCCGGCCCCGGCCGCCGCACCCGACCCGGCCGCTGCGGCCACCGCACCCGACCCGGCCGCCACCCCCGGCGGGGACGCCACCGCGGGCCGCGCCGCTTCCGCCGGCACCACCCTCGGTACCGCCCTCGCCGACCGTGCCGCCACCGTCGGTACCGCCATCGGCGGCCGCGCCGCCACCGTCGGTACCGCCATCGGCGGCCGCGCCGCCACCCTCGGTACCGCCCTCGCCGGCCGCGCCAGCACCCTCGGTACGGCCCTCGCCGACCGCGCGGCCACCCTCGTCGGCATCGGCGGCGACCACGGCACGGGCACCGACGGCCACGGCACCGGACCCGGGGCCGGGGCGCCGGACAGCGGACCGCGCCTCCTCCCCTGGCCGCTCTCCGCCAAGTCCCCGGCCGCCCTCGCCGCCCAGGCCGCCCGGCTCCGGGCCCACCTGGCCGCCCTGCCCGCGACCCCCGACGGCACCGCCCCGACCGCCGTCGACATCGCCCACTCCCTGGCCACCACCCGCACCGCCTTCCCCCACCGCGCCGTCCTGCTCGCCGCCGACCGGGCCGGCCTGGACCGGGCCCTGGACGCCCTCGCCGACGCGGAACCCGGCGCCCCCGCCCCCGCGGGCACCGACGTGGTGCGCGGCACCGCCGACGACACCCGCCGGCCCGCCTTCGTCTTCCCCGGCCAGGGCTCCCAGTGGGCCGGCATGGCCGTCGAACTCCTCGACACCGCCCCGGTCTTCGCCGAGCGCCTGCGCCAGTGCGAGGAAGCCCTCGCGCCCCACGTCGACTGGTCGCTGACGGAGGTCCTGCGCGGCGCGCCGGGCGCCCCCGGCTTCGACCGGGTCGACGTCGTCCAGCCCGTCCTGTTCGCGGTGATGGTCTCCCTCGCGGAACTGTGGCGCTCCTACGGGGTGCACCCCGCGGCCGTCGCCGGCCACAGCCAGGGCGAGATCGCCGCCGCGGCCGTCGTCGGCGCGCTCAGCCTGGAGGACGCCGCGAAGGTCGTCGCCCTGCGCAGCCGGGCGCTGACCGTCCTGTCCGGCCGGGGCGGCATGCTCTCCGTCGCCCTGCCCCTGGACCGGCTCACCCCCCGGATGGCCCCGTGGGGCGAGCGGCTGTCCGTCGCCGCCGTCAACAGCCCGTCCTCCATCGTCGTCTCCGGCGACGGCGACGCCCTCGCCGAACTCCGCGACGCCCTGCACGCCGACGGGATCCGGGCCCGGCTGATCGCCGTGGACTACGCCTCCCACTCCGCGCACGTCGAGGCCGTCCGCACCCGAGTCCTCGAAGCGCTCGCCGACATCACCCCCCGCGCCTGCGACGTGCCGTTCTACTCCACCGTCACCGGCGGCGCCCTGGACACCGACCGGCTCGACGCCGACTACTGGTACCGCAGCCTGCGCCAGACCGTCCGCTTCGAGGAGGCCACCCGCGCCCTCGTCCGCGACGGACACGGCGCCCTCATCGAGGTCAGCGCCCACCCGGTGCTCACCGTCGGCATCCAGGAGACCCTCGACGACCTGGGCGGCGGCGCCGTCGCCCTCGGAACCCTGCGTCGCGACGAAGGCGGCACCGACCGCTTCCTGCGCTCCGCCGCCGAGGCCCACGCACACGGCGTCGCCCTCGACTGGCCGGCCGTCCTCGCCGCCCCCGACGCCCGCCGGATCCCGCTGCCCACCTACGCCTTCCAGCACGAGCGCTACTGGCTCGACGCCCCCCACACCCCGGCGGACGCGGCCGGCCTGGGCCTCGCCCCCTCCGACCACCCCCTCCTCGGAGCCGTCACCACCCTCGCCGACGCCGACGGCCTGCTGCTCACCGGCCGGCTGTCCACGCACACGCACCCCTGGCTGGCCGAACACGAGGTGCTGGGCGCGGTCATCCTGCCCGGTACGGCCTTCGTGGAACTCGCCGTCCGGGCGGGCGACCACCTCGGCTGCGACAACCTGGCCGAACTCACCCTCCAGGCACCACTGGTCCTGCCCGAACAGGGCGGCGTCCTCGTCCAGGTCGCGGTCGGCGCGGCCGACGGGTCCGGAGCCCGGCGCTTCGCCGTCCACTCCCGCCCCGACACCGCCGCCGAAGAGGGCTGGACCTGCCACGGCACCGGCGTGCTGAACTCCGCGCCCGCCACCGCCGCCCCCGCGGCCGGAGCCGAGCCGGCCACCTGGCCGCCCGCCGGCGCGACCCCCGTCGACCTCGACGGCTTCTACGCCGAGCTCGCCGCCCGCTCCTTCGCCTACGGCCCCGTCTTCCAGGGCCTGCGAGCCGCCTGGCGGCTCGGCGACGAGGTGTTCGCCGAGGTGGACCTCCCCGAGGACGCCCGCGCCGACGCCGACCGCTACGGACTCCACCCGGCCCTGCTGGACGCCGCACTGCACGCCGTCGGCTTCGGCCCGCTCGGGGACATGGGCACCGGACGGATGGCCTTCTCCTGGGAGGACGTACGCCTGCACGCCACCGGCGCCACCCGGCTGCGGATCCGGCTGACCCCGGCCGGAGCCGACGCGGTCGCCGTCACCGCCGACGACGACGGCGGCCGGGCCGTGGCCACCGTCGGCACGCTCACCTTCCGGGAGGTCCGTGCGGAACACCTGCGGGCCGCGCTCACCACACACCACGCATCCCTCTACCGCGTGGAATGGCCGGCGCAGCCGCTCGCCGACACCGCCGCCCCCGCGGAGCCCTGGGCCCTCATCGGCGCCGGCACCGGGGAGACGGCCCTCCAGGAGACCGCCGCCGCCCTGGAGAGCGGCGGTACCCGCCCCGCCACCCACTCCGACCTCGCCGCCCTGGCCGCGGCCGTCACCGCCGGCACGCCCGTCCCCGCAACCGTGGCCGTCGTCCTCCCGGCGACCGGCATCGACGCCGATGCCGACGCCGCGGCCGTCCGGGAGACCGCGCGGGGCACCCTCGCCCTCCTGCGGGACTGGCTGGCCGACGACCGCTTCGCCCCCTCCCGGCTGGTCCTCCTCACCCACCGGGCCGTCGCCGTACCGGGCGAGGACACCGACGGCGCACCCGACACCCGGCCCGCGCACGCCCCCGTCTGGGGCCTGGTCCGCTCCGCCCAGTCCGAGCACGCCGACCGCCTCGTCCTCGCCGACACCGACGGCACCGCAGAGTCCCTGCGCCGCCTGCCCGCCGCCGTCGCCACCGGGGAGCCCCAACTGGCGCTGCGCGAGGGGCGGATGACCGTGCCGCGGCTGGCCCGCGTCCCGGCCGCCGCGGAAGCCGCCACCGCCCCCGCCGCCGACCCCGACGGCACCGTACTGATCACCGGAGGCACCGGCGCCCTCGGCCGGCTCGTCGCCGCCCACTTCATCACCGCCCACGGCGTCCGCAACGTCCTCCTCACCAGCCGCCGCGGCCCCGAGGCCGAGGGCGCCGCCGCGCTCCAGGAGGAACTCGCCGCCCTCGGCGCCACCGTCACCGTCGCCGCCTGCGACGCCGCCGACCGGGACGCCCTCGCCGCCCTCCTCGCGGCCGTCCCCGCCGACCGGCCGCTCACCGCGGTCGTCCACGCCGCGGCCGTCGTCGCCGGCGGACTCGTCGACTCCCTCGACCCAGAGGACCTCGACCTCGTCCTGCGCCCCAAGGTCGACGCCGCACTCAACCTCCACGAACTGACCCGCGGCCTGGACCTCTCCGCCTTCGTCCTCTTCTCGTCCCTCGCCGGCACCCTCGGCGGCGCCGGACAGGGCGCCTACGCGGCGGGCAACGCCTTCCTCGACGCCCTCGCCCACCAGCGCCGGGCCCAGGGCCTGCCCGCCTCCTCCCTCGCCTGGGGCGTCTGGGACGAACGCGGGGACCAGACCCGGCTGGCCGACGAGGACCTGCGGCGCATGACCCGCGCCGGCCTCGTCCCGCTCACCGCCGACGAGGGCCTGCACCTCCTCGACACCGCCCGTACCCTGGACCACGCGGCCCTGGCCCCCGTACGCCTCGACCTGCCCGCACTGCGGGCCCGGGCGACGGGCCCCGTACCCGCCCTTCTGCGCGGACTGGTCCGCACCCCCGGCCGCCGCACCGCGCAGAGCGCCGCACCCGGCCCCGGCGGCCTCTCCGCCGAACTGTCCCGGCTGGCCGCCCTGCCGCCCGCCGAACGCCGCGACACCGTGCTCACCCTCGTCCGCAACCAGGTGGCCTCCGTCCTCGGCCACGCCACCCCCGAGGCCATCGACCCCGGCCGGGCCTTCCGGGAACTCGGCTTCGACTCGCTGGCCGCGATGGAGCTCCGCAACCGGCTCGCCGCCGCCACCGGCGTCCGCCTCCCCGCCACCGTGGTCTTCGACCACCCCACCCCCGCCGCCCTCGCCGCCCACCTCCTCGAGGAGATCCCCGGCGGCCACCCCGGCACGGCCCTCGTCACCGCCGCGCCCGCCACACCCGGCCGGACCGCCGCCGACGGCGCCGAGGAGCCCGTCGCCATCGTCGCCATGAGCTGCCGGCTCCCCGGCGAGGTCCGCAGCCCCGAAGACCTCTGGACCCTCCTCGCCGACGGCACCGACGCCATCACCGGCCTGCCCGCCAACCGCGGCTGGGACCTCGACGCCCTCTACCACCCCGACCCCGACCACCCGGGCACCAGCTACGTCAGGGAAGGCGGGTTCCTCCACGACGCGGGCGACTTCGACCCCGAGTTCTTCGGGATCTCGCCCCGCGAGGCCCTCTCCATGGACCCGCAGCAGCGGCTGCTGCTGGAAACGTCCTGGGAGGCCTTCGAACGGGCCGGGATCGACCCGGCCACCCTGCGCGGCTCCCGCACCGGTGTCTTCGCCGGCACCAACGGCCAGGACTACGCCATCGGCCTCTCGCAGGAGCAGACCGAAGGCATGGAAGGCCACCTCCTCACCGCCAACTCCGCCTCGGTGGTCTCGGGCCGGGTCGCCTACACCTTCGGCCTGGAAGGGCCGGCCGTGACCGTGGACACGGCCTGCTCCTCCTCCCTCGTCGCCCTGCACCTCGCCGCGCAGTCCCTGCGCCGGGGCGAATGCGACCTGGCCCTCGCCGGCGGCGTCACCGTCATGTCCACCCCGGGCGCCCTCATCGGCTTCAGCCGCCAGCGCGGACTGGCCCCCGACGCCCGCTGCCGCGCCTTCGCCGCCTCGGCGGAGGGCACCGGCCTCGCCGAGGGTGCGGGCATGCTGCTCGTCGAGCGGCTCTCCGACGCGCGCCGCAACGGGCACCGGGTCCTGGCCGTGGTCCGGGGCTCCGCGATCAACCAGGACGGTGCGTCCAACGGCCTGACCGCGCCGAACGGGCCCGCGCAGCAGCGGGTGATCCGCCAGGCCCTCGCGGACGCCGGGCTGACCGCCGGGGAGGTCGACGCCGTCGAGGCCCACGGAACCGGCACCACCCTGGGCGACCCCATCGAGGCCCAGGCCCTGCTGAAGGCCTACGGCACCGACCGTCCCGAGGACCGGCCGCTGTGGCTGGGCACGGTCAAGTCCAACATCGGGCACACGCAGGCCGCGGCCGGTGTGGCGGGTGTGATCAAGATGGTGATGGCGATGCGCCACGGGGTGCTGCCGCGGACCCTGCACGCGGACGTGCCGTCCCCGCACGTGGACTGGTCGGCGGGAGAGGTGCGTCTGCTGACCGAGGCCCGGGAGTGGGCGGAGCACGAGGGCCGTCCGCGCCGGGCGGGCGTCTCCTCCTTCGGCGTCAGCGGCACCAACGCCCACGTCATCGTCGAACAGGCCCCGGACGCCGCCCCCACCGACGATCCCGACGGCAGCCCGGGCGGGGCCCCCGCCCAACAGCCCGTCGCCTGGCTGATCTCCGCCAGGGACGGGAACGCCCTGCGGGCCCAGGCGGAACGACTGCTCGCCCACGTCCGCTCCACCGAAGGGGCCGCCGCGACGGACATCGCCCTCTCCCTGGCGACCACCCGCACCGCCTTCCCGCACCGCGCGGTCATCACCGGGCACGACCGGGACGACCTGCTGCGCGGCCTGACCACCCTCGCCCGCGGCGAGACCCCGGGCCCGGAGACCGTGTCGGGCACGGCACCCGCGGGCGCGGGCCGCAGGGCGTTCCTGTTCTCCGGGCAGGGCAGCCAGCGCCCGGGTATGGGGCGTGAACTGCACGCTGCCTTCCCGGTGTTCGCGGAGGTCTTCGACGCGGCGTGTGCGGCCCTGGACCCGTATCTCGATCTCCCGCTGCGGGAGGTGGTGTTCGGTGAGGACGTAGAGCTGCTGCACGAGACGCGCTTCACCCAGCCGGCGC
>NZ_JBFBDP010000079.1:0-10480 GCF_040701585.1 Streptomyces sp. NPDC093801
GCCGAACCCACCGCGACCCGCCGGTGCTCGAACACCGACCGCGTCGTGACGAGGGAGTACCCGAGGTCCAGCGACCGGACGTCCTCGGGGAGCCGGGTCAGCTGGGCGCGCAGGCCTGCGGCCGAGCGGCCCGACACCACCAGCGGCACCACCGGCAGCTCGCGCACCGCCTCGGCCGGGGCCTCGGCCTGCTCCGGGGCCTGCTCCAGGATCACGTGCGCGTTCGTCCCGGACACCCCGAACGAGGACACGCCCGCACGCCGCGGACGGTCGAGCGCGGGCCAGTCCCGCGCCTCCGTCAGCAGCCCGACCGCACCCGCCGACCAGTCCACCTGGGACGAGGGCGCGTCCACGTGCAGCGTCTTGGGAAGCCGGCCGTGCTCCAGCGCCTTGACCATCTTGATGACGCCGGCTACCCCGGCGGCCGCCTGCGCGTGCCCGATGTTGGACTTGAGCGAGCCGAGCCACAGCGGCCGTCCGGCCGTGCGGGCGCTGCCGTAGGTGTCCATGAGGGCCTGGACCTCGATCGGGTCGCCCAGCTTCGTGCCCGTCCCGTGCGCCTCGACCGCGTCCACGTCGGCGGCGGTGACCTGGGCGTCGGCGAGGGCCTGGCGGATGACGCGCTGCTGGGCCGCGCCGCTGGGGGCGGTGAGGCCGTTGCTGGCGCCGTCCTGGTTGACGGCCGAGCCGCGCAGGACGGCCAGGACCCGGTGCCCCTTGCGTACGGCGTCGGAGAGGCGTTCGACGAGGAGGATCCCGGCGCCTTCGCCGGGGCCGAACCCGTCGGCGGTGTCGGCGAAGGCCTTGCAGCGGCCGTCGGCGGCGACTCCGCGCTGGCGGGAGAACTGGACGAACACGGCGGGGGTGGACATGACGGTGACGCCGCCGGCCAGAGCGAGGTCGCATTCGCCGCGGCGCAGGGACTGGGCGGCCTGGTGGAGGGCGACCAGGGAGGACGAGCACGCGGTGTCGACGGTGACGGCGGGGCCCTCCAGGCCGAGGGTGTAGGAGATGCGGCCCGAGGTGAAGCTGACGACGCTGCCGGTGAGGAGGTCGCCCTCGAGCTGGGCGGAGGGTGCGCGGACCCCGCTGGTGTAGCCGCCGTCCCAGGCGCCGACGAAGACGCCGGTGCGGCTGCCGTGCAGGGAGCGGGGGTCGATGCCGGCCCGTTCCAGGGCCTCCCAGGAGGTTTCCAGCAGCAGCCGCTGCTGGGGGTCCATGGCGACGGCTTCGCGGGGGGAGATCCCGAAGAAGCCCGGGTCGAAGGCTCCGGCGGCGTTCAGGAAGCCGCCTTCGCGGCAGTACGAACGGCCGGCCGCGTCCGGGTCGGGGTCGTAGAGGCCCTCGACGTCCCAGCCGCGGTCGGCGGGGAACGGCGAGACGGCGTCGGTTCCGGTGGACACCAGCTCCCACAGGTCCTCGGGGGTGTCGGCCCCGCCCGGGAAGCGGCAGGCCATGCCGACGATCGCGATCGGCTCGTGGGCGCGTCCCTCCAGTTCCTTGAGGCGTTCGCCGGTGCGGTGCAGTTCGGTGGTGGCCCGCTTCAGGTAGGTGCGGAGCTTCTCTTCGTTCGCCATGTCTCGTCACCCGTCACGTGCTGTGCGGCGGTTCAGAACCGCTCGTCGATGAATGCGAAGATCTCGTCGTCGTCGGCGTCCTCGATGGCTTCGGCCACGGAGCCGGCCGCCGGGTCGTCGCCGGTGGACGGTGTGCCGCCGAGGCCGTTCCACAGGCCGGTGAGGGCCGCGAGGCGGCCGGCGATCTCCTTGTGCGCCGTCTCGTCGGGTCCCCCGCCCTCCGCGGTCCTGCCGGAGAGGGCTCCGAAGAGGGATTCCAGCCGGTCGAGTTCGGCGAGGACGGAGGCCGCGCGGGCGTCGGTGCCGGCTGCGGCCGGATCGTCGGCGGGGTCGCCGGCGGGGGCCAGGGCGCCGCTCAGGTGGGCGGCGAGGGCGGCCGGGGTGGGGTGGTCGAAGACCAGGGTGGCGGCCAGGCGCAGTCCGGTGGCGGCGGCCAGCCGGTTGCGCATCTCGACGGCGGTCAGGGAGTCGAAGCCGAGTTCCTTGAAGGCCCGGTCGGTGAGGACGTCCTCCGCTCCGCCGTGGCCGAGCACGGCCGCGGCGTGGGCCCGTACGGCGTCGAGGAGCAGGTCCTCCCGTTCGTCGGCGGGCAGGCCGGCGATCCGGTCGGCGAGGGTTTCGGCGGGGCCGGTGTGCTGCGGGGTGGCGGTGGTCTCCCGGCCGCCGCCGACGAGGTCGCCGAGGAAGGCGGGGACGGGGCCCGCGGCGCGCAGGGCCGCCGGGTTGAGGCGGATGGGGACCTGGAGGGGGCTGTCGACGGCCAGGGCGGCGTCGAAGAGGGCGAGGCCCTCGGTGTCGGTGAGGGGCATGATCCCGCCCCGGGCGAGGCGGCGGTGCATGCCGCTCTGGTCGAGGTGGCCGGCCATGCGGCTGTCGGTCGCCCAGAGGCCCCAGGCGAGGGAGACGCCGGGCAGCCCGAGGGAGCGGCGGTAGCCGGCGAAGGCGTCGAGGAAGGCGTTGGCGGCCGCGTAGCCGCCCTGGCCGGGGCTGCCGAACAGGGCGGACGAGGAGGAGTAGAGGACGAACGCGGACAGGTCGTGGTCGCGGGTCAGTTCGTGCAGGTTGAGGACGGCGTCGACCTTGGGGTGCAGGACGGTGTCCAGGGCCTCGGGGGTGAGGGTGGACAGGGTGCCGTCGGCGAGGACGCCGGCGGTGTGGACGACGCCGGCGAGGGGGGCGTCGTCGGGGATCGCGGCGAGGAGCGCGGCGAGCTGTTCGCGGTCGCCGGCGTCGCAGGCGGCGAGGGTGACGCGGGCGCCGAGCGCGCCGAGTTCGGCGGCGAGTTCGGGGGCGCCTTCGGCATCGGGGCCCTGGCGGCCGGCGAGGACGAGGTGGCGGACGCCGTGTGCGGTGACGAGGTGGCGGGCGACGGCGCTGCCGAGGGTGCCGGTGCCGCCGGTGACGAGGACGGTGCCGTGGGGGCCGAAGGCGGGGGGCAGGGTGAGGACGAGCTTGCCGGTGTGCCGGGCCTGGCTGAGGGTGCGGAACGCCTCGCGGGCGTGGCGGACCTCGTGGACGGTGAGCGGCAGCGGCTCCAGCACGCCCGCCTCGAAGAGGGCGAGGAGTTCGCGGAGCATCTCGCCGACGGTGTCGGGGCCGGCCTGGACCAGGTCGAACGCCCGGTAGCGGGTGCCGGGGTGGGCTGCGGCGATGGCGTCGGGGTCGCGGACGTCGGCCTTGCCGAGTTCCAGGAAGTGGCCGCCGCGGGGCAGGAGGCGCAGGGAGGCGTCGACGAACTCCCCGGCGAGGGAGTTGAGGACGATGTCCACGCCCCGGCCGCCGGTGGCGGTGAGGAACGCGTCGGCGAATCCGGTGGTGCGGGAGTCGGAGAGGGCGTCGTCGGTGAGGCCGCGGGCGCGCAGGGTGTCCCACTTGCCGGTGCTGGCGGTGGCGTAGACGGTGAGGCCGTGGTGGCGGGCCAGTTGGAGGGCGGCCATGCCGACGCCGCCGGCGGCCGCGTGGACGAGGAGGGACTGGCCGGGGGTGGCCCCGGCCAGGCGGGTGAGGGCGTAGTGGGCGGTGAGGAACACGGCCGGTACGGAGGCGGCCTGGGCGAAGGTCCAGCCGGCCGGGACGGGGGCGAGCATGCGGTGGTCGGCGACGGCGTAGGGGCCGAAGCCGCCGGTCCACATGCCGAGGACCCGGTCGCCGGGGGCGACGGTGGTGACGCCGGGGCCGACCTCGGCGACGACGCCCGCGCCCTCGGCGCCCATGACGGGGTCGCCGGGGTACATGCCGAGGGCGATGAGGGTGTCGCGGAAGTTGATGCCGGCGGCGCGTACGGCGATGCGGACCTGGCCCTCCTCCAGGGGTGCCAGGGTGTCGGGGGCGGGGGCGAGGCGCAGGCCCTCCAGGGTGCCGGTGCCGCTGGTGGCGAGCCGCCAGGCGGCGGTGCCGGCGGGCGGGACCAGGAGGTCGCCGGGGTGGTCGCCGGAGCGGGCCAGGCGGGGGGCCCGGACGGTGGCGCCGCGGACGGCCAGCTGGGGTTCGCCGGAGGCGAGGGCGGCGGCGAGGGCGGCGGCGCCGGCGGTGTCCGGGTCGCCGGCCGGGTCGAGGTCGAGGAGGGTGAAGCGGCCCGGTTCCTCGGACTGGGCGGAGCGGACGAGGCCCCAGACGGTGGCGGTGGCGGGGTCGGTGACGTGTTCGTCGGGGGTGGTGGCGACGGCGCCGCGGGTGATCAGGGTGAGGGTGGTGCCGGCGAGCCGGTCGCCGGCGTCGAGCCAGGCCCGGGCGAGGTCGAGGGCCCGGTGGGCGGTGGCGTGGGCGGTCGCGGCGTCGGGGCGGGGGTGGTGCGGGAAGGACACGGCGACGGTGTCGGGGGCGGCTCCGTCGGCGGTGGCCGCGAGGAGCGCGGGCAGGTCGGGGTACCAGTCGGCGGGGGCGCCGGCGGTCTCCAGGGCGGCGAGGACCTTGGCGTGGTCCTCGCCGACGACGGCGGTCCGCACCGGCAGCGGGGCTGCGGGGGTGTGCTGCTTCGGCCAGGTGACCTCGTACAGGGAGCCGCCGTGGCGGCCGCCCGCGGTGCCGGACGCGGCGGCGAGCTGCTCGTCGGAGACGGTGCGGACGAGGAGTTCGTCGACGTCGAGGACGGGCCGGCCGGTGGCGTCGGTGGCGCGCAGGGTGACGGCTTCCTCGCCGGCGGGGGTGATGGTCACCCGCAGCCGGTCGGCTCCTTCGGCGTGCAGGCGTACGCCGCGGACGGCGAAGGGCATGCGGGCCTTGCCGTCGTCGGGGAAGAAGGCGCCCAGGCTCATGGCCTGGAGGGCGGAGTCGAGGAGGGCGGGGTGGATGCCGTAGCCGGCGGAGGCCTCGCGGGTGCGGGGCGGGAGGGCGATCTCGGCGTGGACGGCGGTGTCCTCGCGCCAGCCGTCGTGGAAGCCGCGGAAGTGCGGCCCGTAGTCGTAGCCGCGGGCGGTGAACTCCTCGTAGAACGCGTCGGGGCCGGGGCGTCCGGCGGGCCGGGCGGCGGCGGCCGGCCAGGGCCGGGGCAGCGGGGCGGGCGGGGTGTCGGCGTCGGGGGCGAGGGTGGCTTCGGCGTGCCGCTGCCAGGGGGAGCCGGGGGCGGCGCCGGCCTCGCGGGAGTGGACGCTGAGGGTGCGCCGGCCGTCGGCGCCTGCGGCGGAGACCTGGACGCGGAGTTCGACGGCGCCGTCGTCGGGCAGGACGACGGGCGCCTGGAGGATCAGTTCGTCGAGGCGGCCGCAGCCGGTCTGCCGGCCGGCCCACAGGGCCAGGTCGACGAGGGCGGCGCCGGGCAGCAGGACGGTGCCCAGCAGGGCGTGGTCGGCGAGCCAGGGGTGGGTGTCGGCGCCGACGCGGGCGGTGTAGACGACGGACCCGGACTCGGGGAGTTCGACGCCGCCGCCGAGCAGCGGGTGCCCGGCCTCGTGGAGGCCGATGGAGGCGGCGTCGCCGCGCCGGGCGGGCGCGTTGTACCAGTAGCGTTCCCGCTGGAAGGGGTACGTCGGCAGGTCGACGCGGCGCGAGTCCTCGCCGAAGAGGGCGTCGGCGTCGATCTCGACGCCGCTGACGTGGGCCATGCCGAGGGCCGCGGCGAACCAGCGGGCGCCGCCCTTCTCCCGGCGCAGGGTGCCGAGGACGGCGGCCCGGGCGCCCGCGTCCGCGACGGTCTCCTGGAGGGAGGCGGAGAGCATCGGGTGGGGGCTGGGTTCGAGGAAGACCTCGTGGCCGTCGGCGATCAGCGCGCGGGTGGCCCGCTCGAACTCGACGGGTTCGCGCATGTTGCGGTACCAGTAGTCGCGGTCCAGGGCGGCGGTGTCGAGGAGTCCGCCGGTGACGGTGGAGTAGAAGGGGATGTCGCCGGTGCGCGGGGCGACCGGGTCGAGGACCTCCAGGAGGTGTTCCTTGAGGGCGTCGACCTGGGCGGAGTGCCCGGCGGTGTCGACGCCGGGGATGGCCCGGGCGTGGACGCCTTCGGCCGTGAGCTCGTCGAGGAGTTCGCGCAGGGCGGCCGGCTCGCCGGCGACGGCGGCGGTGCCGGGGCTGTTGACGGCGGCGACGGACAGCCGGTCGCCGAACCGCTCCAGGCGGGAGCGCAGTTCGGCGGGGGCCAGCGATGCGGCGATCATGCCGCCCTTGCCGGCGAGGGTGAGCCAGGCCCGGCTGCGCAGGGCGACGATGCGGGCGGCGTCGTCGAGGGAGAGGCCGCCGCAGACGTAGGCGGCGGCGATCTCGCCCTGGGAGTGGCCGACGACGGCCGACGGGTGGACGCCGAGGGAGCGCCAGGTGGCGGCGAGCGACACCATCATGGTGAACAGGACGGGCTGGACGACGTCGACGCGGGCGAGCGAGGGCGCGCCGGGTACCTGGCGCAGGACGTCCATGACGGACCAGTCCAGGTAGGGGCGCAGGGCCTCGTCGCAGGCGGCGGCGGTCTCCCGGAAGGCGGCGGAGCGGTCCAGGAGGCCCTCGGCCATGGCGGGCCACTGGGAGCCCTGGCCGGGGAAGACGAACGCGATGCGGTCGCCGGGTCCGGCGGAGCCGCGGAGCACGGCGAGGTGCGGCCGGTCCTGCGCGAGGGCGTTGAGGGCGTCGAGGATCTCCTCGCGGCTCTCGCCGATGACGGCGGCGCGCCGTTCGAAGCGGGAGCGGGCCGTCAGCAGGGTGTACCCGGCGTCGGCCGGGTGCGTGCCGGGGTGTTCGACGAGTCCGGCGCGGAGCCGGGCCGCCTGGGCGCGCAGGGCGGTCTCGGAGCGGGCGGACAGCAGCAGCGGGACGGTGACCTCCGCCCACTCGTCCGGGTCGCCCTCCGGTGCGGCGGCGGGGGCCGGTACGTCGGGGCGGGGCGCCTCTTCGAGGATGACGTGGGCGTTGGTGCCGCTGATGCCGAAGGCGGAGACGGCGGCCCGGCGCGGGGTGCCGTCCCCCTGCCAGTCCAGGTCCTCGGTGAGGAGGGAGACGGCTCCGGAGCTCCAGTCGACGCGCGGGGTGGGCGCGTCGACGTGCAGGGTGCGGGGCAGGGTCCCGCCGCGCAGGGCGAGGACCATCTTGATGACGCCGGCGACGCCGGCGGCGGCCTGGGTGTGGCCGATGTTGGACTTCACGGAACCCAGGCGCAGCGGCCGCGCGGGGTCGCGGTCCCGGCCGTAGGTGGCGAGGACGGCCTGGGCCTCGATGGGGTCGCCGAGTGCGGTGCCGGTGCCGTGCGCCTCGACGGCGTCGACGTCCTGCGGCTCGAGGCCGGCGTCGGCGAGGGCCTGGCGGATGACCCGCTGCTGGGAGGGGCCGCTGGGGGCGGTGAGGCCGTTGCTGGCGCCGTCCTGGTTGACGGCGGAGCCGCGGATCACGGCGAGGACGGGGTGGCCGTGGCGTTCGGCGTCGGAGAGCCGCTCGACGAGCAGCATGCCGGCGCCCTCGCCGAGGGCCACGCCGTCGGCGCCGGCCGCGAAGGCCCGGGTGCGTCCGGTGGGGGACATGACGCGCTGGCGGGAGAACTCGACGAGCATCTCCGGGGTGGACATGACGGTGGCGCCGCCGACGAGGGCCATCCCGCACTCGCCGCGGCGCAGCGACTGCACGGCCAGGTGCAGGGCGACCAGGGACGCCGAGCAGGCGGTGTCGACGGTGACGGCCGGGCCTTCGAGGCCGAAGACGTAGGAGAGCCGGCCGGACATCACGCTGGCGGAGTTGCCGGTGCCGAGGTAGCCGTCGAAGTCCTCGTCGCCGTTCTGCAGCAGCGGCATGTAGTGCTGGCCGTTGGTGCCGACGAAGACGCCGGTGCGGCTGCCGCGCAGGGCGGCCGGGTCGAGGCCGGCGCGTTCCAGGGCCTCCCAGGAGGTCTCCAGCAGGAGCCGCTGCTGCGGGTCCATGGCGAGGGCCTCGCGCGGGGAGATCCCGAAGAACTCGGGGTCGAAGTCGGGGGCCTCGTGCAGGAACCCGCCCTCGCGGACGTACGTGCGGCCCTTCGCCTCGGGGTCGGGGTCGTAGAGGCCGTCGAGGTCCCAGCCGCGGTTGGTCGGGAAGGTGCTGATGGCGTCGCCGCCGCCGCGCAGCAGCTGCCACAGCTCGTCGGGGGTGTTGATGCCGCCGGGGAAGCGGCAGGCCATGGCGACGACGGCGACGGGCTCGGCGTCCCCGCCGGCGGGGACGGTGGCGAACGGCGCGTCCGGCTCCCCGTCGGCTCCGGTGCCGGAGGCCAGCTCGTGGAGGTGGCGGGCGACGGCCGCGCTGGTGGGGTGGTCGAAGACGAGGGACGCCGCCAGGTCCAGTCCGGTGGCCTCGCGGAGCCGGTTGCGCAGCTCGACGGCGGTCACCGAGTTCAGGCCGAGTTCCCTGAACGCCCGCTCGGGGTCGATGCCCCCGGGTGAGGCGTGGCCGAGGACGGCCGCCACCTGGGTGCGGACGAGCCGCAGCAGCTCGCGCCGCTGCTCCTGCTCCGGCCGGCCGCGCAGGGCGCCCGCGATCCGGGTCGCGGACGCTCCCGCGGCGGCTCCGGCGGCGTCGGCGGCGGCCTTCTCGGCGGCGCGCAGGGCGCGTACGGCGGGCAGTTCGTCGAGCAGCGCGGAGGGGCGTGCGGCGGTGTAGGCGGCGGAGAACCGCGCCCAGTCGACGTCGGCGACGGCGACGGCGGTCTCCCGGCCGACGAGCGCCGCGTCGAGGGCGTCGAGGGCCCGCTCGGGGTCCAGGAACCGCAGGCCCGCGCGGAGCATCTGCTCGGCGGCGGGGCCGGTGAGGGAGCCCTCCCAGGGGGTCCAGGCGATGGAGGCGGCGGGCAGCCCGAGGCCCCGGCGGGCTTCGGCGAGGGCGTCGAGGTAGGCGGTGCCGGCGGCGTATCCGCCCTGGCCGGCACCGCCCCACACGCCGGCGACGGAGGAGAACAGGACGAGGGCGTCGAGTTCCGTGCCGGTGTCCCCGAGGAGGGCGTGCAGGCGCGCGGCCGGTCCGGTCTTGGCGGTGACGGCCGCCGTGAAGCCCTCGATCGTGGTCTCGGCGAGGGTGGTCAGGGGGGCGGTGGGCGGGGCGACGTAGACGGCGGACGGCGCGTACCGGTCGAGGAGCTCGCGGAGCCGGCCGTCGTCGGCGGGGTCGCAGGGGACGACGGTGATCCGGTCGTCGGGGCCGGTGCCCGGGGCCTCGGGGCCGGCGGCCTCGGCCGCCCCGGCGAGGACCACGCGGTCCGCGCCGGCGGTGAGCAGCCGGCGGGCCAGCGGGCCGGCCGCGGTGGCGAGGTCGCCGACGAGCAGGACGGTGCCGCGCGGGGCGGGCGTACGGGAGCCGGTCGCACCGGCGGCGGCCGGGACGAGGCGGCGGCCGTAGGTGCCGGAGCCCCGGACGGCGACCTGGTCCTCGGCAGCGGGCGCGGCGAGGGCGGCGGCCAGGCGCCGGAAGGAACGGGCGTCGGGCTGCGCGGGCAGGTCGACGAGACCGCCCCACAGGGAGGGCAGTTCGAGGGCGGCGACCCGGCCGAAGCCCCAGGTCTGGGCGGCCTCGGGCGACGGGGACTCGGCGGGCGAGACGGCGACGGCCCCGGCGGTGACGGCCCAGAGGCGGGCTCCGGTGCCGGCGTCGGCGCAGGCCTGGGTGAGGGTCAGGGTGGCGGCGAGGCCGAGCGGCAGGCCGGGGTGGTCGGGGTGCTCGCCCTCGGCGAGGGGCAGCAGGGACAGGATCCCGCCGAGCGGCAGGGCCTCGGGCCGGCCGGCGGCTTCGGCGAGGAGGGCCCGCAGGAGGGACCGGTCGGCGTGGACGGGGTCGACGGCGAGGGCCTCGACGGTGGCGCCCCGGCCGGCGAGGGCCTGCCGGGCGGATTCCGCGTGGGCGGAGCCGGAGGGGGAGTCGGCGGCGACGAGCAGCCAGCGGCCGGAGAGCCGGTCGGCCGGGTCGTCGGCGCGCAGGTTCTTCCAGCCGACCCGGTAGCCGAGGCCCGCTTCCGGTCCGCCGGTGGCGGGCGTCGTGGCGGGAGGGGCGGCGGGGGCGGCGGGCAGCCAGTGGTGCTCGCGCTGGAAGGCGTACGTCGGCAGGTCGACGCGGTGTGCGCCGGTCCCCTCGAAGAGGGCAGCCCAGTCGATGCCGGTCCCGCGCACGAACAGCTCGGCGGCGGAGGTGAGGAGGCGCTGGAGGCCGCCCTCCTCTCGGCGCAGGGAGCCGGTGGTGAGGACGGGGGTGCCGAGGGCCTCTGCGGTCTCCTGGACGCCGATGGTGAGGACGGGGTGGGCGCTGGACTCCACGAACGTCCCGAAGCCCTTGGCGAGGAGCGCCTCCACCGTCTCCTCGAAGCGGACGGGCCGGCGCAGGTTGCGGTACCAGTACGCGGCGTCGAGCGCGGCCGTGTCGACCAGCTCAGCGGTGACCGTGGAGTAGAAGGGGACCTCGGGCCGGCGCGGAACGATCGGGCCGAGCACGTCGAGCAGCTCGGCTTCGATGCGCTCCACGTGCGCCGAGTGCGA
>NZ_JBFBDP010000080.1:0-2634 GCF_040701585.1 Streptomyces sp. NPDC093801
CTCCGCCGAAGCGGTCCCGGTGCTCGTCGATGAACGCTACGAGCGTGTGTGTGGCCGGTCGAGCTCGGCCGCGAAGAAACTCGCCGCAGCCTTCAGAATCTCGTTCGCCCGCTTCAGCTCGGCGATCTCCTTCTTCATCGCCTTGACCTGCGCGGACTCCTCCGTCGTCGTCCCCGGGCGGACCCCGCTGTCGACCTGGTCCTGGCGTACCCACTTACGCAGTGTCTCGGTCGAACCGATGCCGAGCTTCCCGGCGACCGCCTTGATCGCGGCCGACTCGTTCGGATAGTCGCTGCGGACTTCGGCGACCATGCGGACCGCTCGTTTGCGCAGCTCAAGGGGATAGGAGGAAGGGCGTGCCATGACTCGATCCTTTCACGAAATCGAGTCTCCATCGAACCCGGAACGGTTCACTGGGCGGCGTGGGGGCCATGCCGGTCCAGGGTGCTGAAGAGTTCGCTCTGGTTGGTGATGGTGCGTCGTGTCAGCTGTACCGGGCGGCGGCGGGAGAGGTGGTCCATCCGCTGGTCGAAGTCCAGCTGGTGGAGGAGGCTCTTGCCCAGCGCGGAGGCGTGGCCGGCGACACGGAAGTCGACCCAGTCGTTGACTCTGGGAGCGGTGGGCGAGTCGGAGCACTGGTCGACGCGGATCTCTCCGTCGCTGTAAGTGCCGATGTAGACGGCGGCTCCTGCGGCATCGCGGAGGCCGGCGAGGACCTTGCCGATGGTCTGGCCCGGGGTGGGAGTGTTCGCCATGGCCAGGCGGTGGCTGTGGGTACCGGAGGAGGCCTCATGCGCGATGAGGTGCAGGACGGGGCCGGGGGTGTATCCGCCGTCGTTCACGGTGGCGAGGAGTCCCTTGCCGCACAGCCAAACCAGTAGCCGCTCGATTACGGTGCGGGGCAGGCTGGTCTTGCGGCGCAGGTCTTCGGCGCTGACCGACCGTCCGGCGCCTCCGACGAGGTCGAGGACTTCGAGGACGCGCTGGACCGATTCCCAGGTGTTGGTGCGGCGGCTCTGCTGCGGCTGCTGCTGGATGGCGTCTGTAACGGAGGGTGTGCGCAGGGCGTTGGGCGTCCAGAGCCGGGGTGTGGGGAAGGTGGCTCGCAGGAGCTCGTCGCAGAACTCCCGGTCCTGTGCGCCGAGCGTCTCCTTTCCGGGCGGAAGGCTCAGCCGGCGGCGCATCAGCGCGCGTGCGTCACCGTGCCCGCAGCGCGCCGCCTCTGAGAGGAGGAACACGGCGCGGGGGGTGCCGGTGGGTCCCAGGGTGCGGCTGGCCACGACGGCCAGCCGGAAGAGGGCGCCGGGGTGTTCGTGATCGGCAGCGCGGCCGAGCCAGTGCGCGGCCTCATCGAGTTCACCGCGGCGCAGTGCGCGGCTGCCCAGCATGTAGCAGGTGTTGGCCGCTGCGCGCTCTTCCCACCAGGCCTGTTCCTCCTGGGGTGGTGCGGTGTCGGTGGCGCCCCAGTCGCCGTTGGGGCGGTCCCAGTAGTCCCCCGTTTCATCGGTGTCCGGCGTCGCGGTGAGCCCGGCCGGAGCGGCTGGCGCCCGCACTCCGCCGTGGTCGCCGTCGTGCCTGCTCACATCACTCACGTCCCATCTCATCGCCCCGCTGTTTCCCTTTTTCCACGCCGTCGCGGAGTTCCTTGAGGAACCGGGCGAGCTGCGTGCCCACCTGCGCGGCGGGTATCCCGAGTTCCAGCGCGATCTCGGTGTTCTTGTACCCGGCGAGGTGGAGCTTTCCGACATGCAGGCGCTGGCTCGGGCGCATCTGGTTGAGGACCGGGAGCACTTCGTCGTCGAGGCGCATGCGCGGCCCGTCGTCGGGGCGGCATGCCTCGACCCACGGCTCCAGGTCCTGCGCCGTCGCCAGCACCTCGTAGCGGCCGGACTTGCGCCACTGGTCGATGGTCCACTGCTCTGCTGCCAGGAGGAGGGTGTTCATCAGGCTCTCCGGCGCCTGTAGCGTTCCGTTGCGCAGGAGTTTTCGTAGGCGGCCTGGCTGGCGTCCTGGCACTGGGCCACCGTCATCGCGGGCCACTTGCCGCACAGTCTGGGGACCACCCGCTTGATGAACTCCGAGTGGATGTCCTTGAGCTGCTGCCTGAGCCCGCCGGAGCCCTCGTCGGAGCTCCCGTGCGGAGACGAGGCGTTCCCCCGGCCGTCACGGCCGGGCCTTCCGGGCACCATGACCACACGCACGGTCCACGTCTGTGGGGACCGCATGTGCACGGTGATACGCACGGTCGGTGCGCGGCCGGTTCCGGGCTCGGTTTCCACAGCCCGTCGGCGGGGCGCCGGGAGGCGGCCCGGCGACGCAGGGTGACCGCCCAGGGCTGATACCAGACGGCAGCCAGCGTGTGGACCGCACCCGCGACGGCTGTGATGTCGGCGGCCCAGTCGGTGGGCATCATGCAACTGCTCCCGATCTACGAAGAACCCGCGCGTGGTGCGCTGGTACCTCAGATACGGATGAGCGTGCTGGTCCATGTACAGGCGATAGAAATTCTTCGGAACCGATCTGTAGTGATCGGTTGGGTCCGTTCCCTCTTCGCCTGGCGCGGTCACTGTGTGGGGCCAGGCGGGGGGGGGTGGTGGTGGGGCGGGGGGACCGGGTGGTCCTCGCGCAGCATGC
>NZ_JBFBDP010000080.1:2644-9539 GCF_040701585.1 Streptomyces sp. NPDC093801
CTTTCTTGTCTCCCGGCCCCCGGCGGGGCGGGGGGGGCGGGGGCCCCCCGGCCGGGGGCCGCCGGGCCGGGGCCGGGCCGCGCGCCCGCGGGGGGGGGGGGGGCCCCCGCCAGCTGGCCGGAGGTCCGCCCGGGTCTCCGCGACCACGGGCTGATGCTCGGGCCTCGCCGTCTACGCCGGGAGCCGTCGGTCCGGTGTCGGCTGGTGGTCGGGCACGCCGGCGCTGCTGACCACGGCCTCAAGGCGTTTCGCGCGCTCGGGCGGACGCTGCATCAGGTGGAGCGTGCCGTCAGTGTCGTTGACGTCGCGGACGTGGCGCCATCCGCAGCGTCGGACCAGGCGCCAGGCCAGGGCCTGCTCGCGGACGGCGCAGCGGACCCAGGGCTGGTCGATCTGGCGGGCGGCGTAGTCGCTGAGCCAGAGAGCGGCGAGCCGCCCCAAGAGGCTCTGTCCGGGCACGGCGTAGGCGTGGGAGACCTGGAGCGTGGGCTCCTCGCGTTCCTCGGGGGTCCATCCGTGGTGTGGTGCGGTGCGGTGTAGGACGAAGGCGGCGAGGAGGTCCCCGTCTTCCCACATCCCGATCGCCTTCTTGCCGTCGCCTCCCGTCGGGATATCGGGTGCCTTGGTGCCGTCGGCGCCGGTGACGGTGTCACGCAGGCCCAGGCCTTCGCCGCGGGGGCGGTGGCAGTTGGCGACCTGGAAGTCCATACGGGCGTCGATCAGCTTGTCGACCGCCTCGGTGTCGGCGGGAACGAGCAGCTTCATCACGTACATACGGTGTCCTGAGGGTGAGGTGGTTGCCGGAGAGCGGCGGCAGCGAGGCGGTTCCCGCGTACGGGGGCGCTGTCCGCTGAACAGGCGGCGGGCGTGCCTACGGCCGGTACGAGTTCAGGGCCGTCCGTCCGGAGGGAGGCGGGCGCAGTGCGGCATGGAGAGCTTGCGTTCGGTGCGGTTCGGGAGCCGCACCCAGAGGTAGGTGTCGGCCGAGTCGACCCCGTCCCACCCGCTGCCGACCTGGACGACTTCCCCCTCGTGGGTCTCGGGGGTGCGGCGGTCGCCCGGGGGAAGCGCCTCGGGTCCGCGCACGCTGTCCCCGACCGCGAACGGCGCGGGCTGGGTCTCCAGCGGGTGTTGGGCTCTGCGGGCCACCGCGGTCACCCCCGGGTGCTGGTGGCCTGGGCGAGCTTGAGTACCTCGGCCAGGTGAGGGCGGACGGCTTCGGCGGGCGGGATCGGGTGTTCGTCATCCGGGGCGGTGTCCCAGCGCACCCCGTAGGAGGGGGGCATCGCCACCCACGCGTCGGGGCCGCTTCGGACCTCCACGCGGTGGCAGTCGGCGAGCAGCGTGCCGGTGCCGGCTGCCACGAGCAGGGTGGCGGTGGTGTGTCCGGCGGTCAGGCAGGGGATGTGGAGGTTCTTGGCGTCGGCGCGGAGCATCACGGCCATGCCGATGGCGTGGGCGACGACCAGCGCGTCGAAGCGGGTGCACGGGACGATGACCCCGGCACCGGGAGCGGCGGCGAACGCGGCCGCGAGGCCGGCGGTGTCGAGCGGCTTCGCAGTGTCACCGACCGGGTGGGCACCCGGGGTGATGCAGTGGAGCTTCGCCTCGCGCCGACAGGTACAGCCGGATCCGGTGCGCTGACGGTGTCCGATCGCGACGGGCCAGCCGAGCCGGTGGTAGGCGGCGGCGCTCTCGATGGTGTCCCGGCCGTGCAGGGCCTGCACGATGTCGCCCATGTCGCCCCCCGTACCCGTGCTGCAACCGTCGGTGATTTCCACGGCATGAGGGTCTCGCCAACGTAGAAGGGCGACCCACAGGATTTCTGTAGGCCGCCCGAATGGCATATGCGCGCTGGTGGTCAGGACACGAGTTCCATGGCGCGGACCAGCCCGGACAGGGCGAGGGCCTGCGACGGGACGCCTCGGCGGACCATGTCGCCGACGAGTTCGCGGGCCATGGGGTGGGCGTGGACGTAGTGCGGGGCGCGCTGTGCGGCCGCGCGGAGGGTGAGGACGGCGTCGCCGGAGCGGCCCATGCGGTGCATCGCGCGGGCCTCGTCGATCCGGTAGTGGGTGATGCGCTCCCGGCTGGGCATCACGGTCACGTCGACGTCATCGACGAAGGACAGTCCGGTGTCGGGGGCGTCGACCTCTACGCCGGCCTCCGTGGTGTGGACGAGGATGTTGGCCCGGGAGAACACGGTCTGCCACCGCAGATCGTGATGGCCCTGGGGGAGGCGCTCGGAGACCTCCACCGCGCGGCCGGCCTGGGACCAGGCCCCGTCGGCGTCGCCGGCGCGGGCGCTGGCGACGACCTGCCGTAGGACGAGAGCCCCTTCGAGGACGAGGGCGTCGGTGTCCCCCGTCGCCGACAGGGGTTCCAGGTCGCGCAGGGCGGCGTCCGCGACCGCATGTGTCTCCCTGGCCGAGCCCTGGTGGAGCAGGGCCCCGCAGCGGTCCCAGGCCACCGCGGCCTTCACGATCGGGTCGTCCAGGTGGGTCGCGGCTCCGGCCGCGACCTCCGCCGCCACCCACGCCAGGTCCGGCAAGCCGGTCTGGTTGAGGGTCTGGCGGGCGTTGCGGGCCGCGTCGACCAGCAGGCGCAGTGCCTCGTCCCACTCGGCGGTGCCGCGCTCGTGGAGCAGGATCGTGGTGTTGAGGTCCTCCAGCAGGCCGGGCAGGAGGCCCGCGACGGCGGGAAGGTTCGCGCCCTGGCGGTGCCGGTTGGTGGCCGCCGCCTGGTCCCGGACACGCTGGATGTCGGCGGCCGGCCCGGACGGTACGAGACCGGGATGCCCACAGAGGATCAGCGAAGACCGGCGCAGCGCCGCCCGGAGCGCGGGAACGTGCGGGACCGCCGATCCCTGTTCCCGGCGCAGCCGGTAGGGCTGCCCGAGCAGCCAGACGACATCGACCTCGCACACGGTGGCCACGGCGGTGATCAGCGAGTAGCGATCCAGGGGAAGGCGGCCGGCTTCGACATCCTCGGCCCAGCGTTCGGAGCGGCCCACCAACCCGGCCATCTCCGCGTGCGTCAGGCCTGCCGCGATCCGGGCCACGCGCACACGCGCGCCGATACCGGTGTCAGGGGAATGGGTCATGACCGCCTCTCCGTTCTGAACTCCACACCCGGACGGTACTCCCCCGCACCCACCTGCGGATACGTCAACTGCCCAACAGAGAAGGCCTCTACGTCCAAAGACCGGCAGCTGGAGTGATGTCAGTGGTCACCCGGAGAATCAGCGAATGGACCACGAGCAGACGACAGCTGTCGAATCCGAGACCCTCGCCACCGCGTTACGCGCGCATCTGTCCTCGACCGGCTTCAGCTTCAACGGCCTGACCGCCAAGGAGGCCACCCCGGCCATCACCCTGGCGGTCGCGCAGTGGGCGAAGACTCTCGGCTGGAGCGTCCGTGAGGAGGTGTCGATGCGGTACATCGACCTACCGCGCATGCAGGGAGGGGGGTGCCGAGTGGTCTGGTCTCCGCCGTGGTCCGCCTACCTGGACCTGCGCCTGCTACGTAAAGACGGCCTCCCCATCGCGGTAGAGATCGACCGCGAGGACTTCGGCAGTGCCGTGGACAAGCTCCGAGACGAGGCCCTGCGCGGGCGCCCCGCCCTGTGGATCCGCTGGCACGGAGCGCTGCACGCCGAACTACCTGCCGGTGTCGCCCGCCTACACCTCCCCGGGAAGGCGACGCGCTCTCCCGTCCGGTACTCGCTGGCCCCGGTCACCGACAGCGCGGCGATCACCTGCGGCAAGCCCGTCTCCGCCGAAGCCCGAGAAGAGGCCCGCACCCGGGACCGGCAACGCATCGCCGAGGAGAAGCGTCTGGCCGCGCTCACCCGACCAACAACCATCCGGTGTGGCTAACCACGGCCTGCCATGCGTCAGGCGGTACGAGCTCCAACCGTCGAGGCCGCCCTCGGCCTCGACGTGACCGAGGCGTTCCTCGCTGCTCCCTGATCGGCTGGCCTCGCGGGCTGTCTCCCATCGCACGTAGGGGATCCCTCCAATGAGGCCGACCGCAATGGCCGCCGACGCCCACATGGCCAGCGTCGCCGATTCCCGCACAAAAACCGGGGGTGCCAAGGCCGACGAGGAGCCCGGCCTAGAAGGCGGCGGAGACCAAGACGGTACAGGTCCCGGCAGAGAACACCGCGTGCCAACCCGTTCCCGTGGGGCGGGAGCCGCTCTGGGCCCCGCCCCACAGTGGGTCAGACCGCCATGAGGCGGAAGGCTCGTTCCATCACGTCATCGGCGGTGCCCGTGATCACCCGCTCCGCCCGAGCAGCGCTCTTTCCGGCTCGTTCGGTCACTTCGTCCTCAATGGAGGCCGGCGCTCCCATTCCGTATGTCGTGGGGCCCGGTCACCCGCGGGCGGCGAAGAGCAGGCCGAGCTCGTGAAGTCGGGTGCTGAAGTCTGCGGAGCCGGTGAAGAGGTGGGCGTGGAGTCCGGTCGTGGCGGCGGCGTGGACGAAGGTGGGTTCGTCGTCGAAGTACGCCAGGTGCTGGGTGGGGATGCCCATGCGGTCGGCGGCCGTGCGGAAGGCGTGCGGGGAGGGCTTGTCGACGCCGAGGCTCGCGGAGGAGAAGACGTGGTCGAAGGTGATGTTGTGGTGTTCGAGGTCGGCGGGGAGGGCATCGGTGGAGTTCGACAGGACACCGACGGGCAGGTGCCGGCGGATCTGGTCGAGGAGTTCGGCCATGGTGTCGTCGCGTTCGCCGCGGTCGGCGCGCCAGGGGCCGAGGTGCTGGCAGACGGCGGGGCCGAAGTCGTCGGCGAGGCGGTCGGCGACGTTGTCGGCCCATTCCTGGTCCGTGAGAAGGCCGACGCGGGCCGCGCGGTAGGCGGGGTGGTCGTAGGCGTAGTGGTTGATGGTGCCGGGGGGCAGGCCGGCGAGGCGTTCGCTCTGGCGGGCGCCGGTGTTGTGCCAGTGGCGGAAGAGGCCGTTCATGTCGACGAGCAGGCCGTCGATGCGGTCGGTCACGGTGAACTCCTTACGGCAGGGGCCGGGGCTAGTGGCTCTGGCGGGCGGTGGCGTAGAGGTGGAGGTAGTGGTCGGTGGTGCGGGCCCAGCTGTAGGTGTTCTCGACGTGCGTGCGGGCATTGGTGGCGCGTCGGGCGAGTTCGTGGCGGTCGCCGAGGGCGGCGGTGAGGATGTGGGCGAGGTCGGCCGGGTTGTCGGGGGCGACGAGCCAGCCGGTGGCGTGGGGGCCGGCGCCGGTGATGGTGCGGGCGGGGCCGCCGGTCGCGGTGGCGACGGGCGGGGTGGCGCAGGCCATCGCTTCGAGGTAGACCATGCCGAACGGTTCGTTGACGGCCGGGGCGACCATCAGGTCGGCGGTGTTCAGGCCGGTGGGGAGTTCGTCGTGGCCGCGCCAGCCGAGGAAGTACACGTCCTCGCTGATGCCGAGGTCGGCCGCGAGGTCTGCGGGGTGGCGGCCTTCGTACTCGCCGGGGTAGCCGCCCCACATCAGCAGCGCGGGCGCCGGGTTCAGTCGGGTGCGGGCGGCGGCGAAGGCCTCCAGGAGGACGGGCACGCGCTTGAAGTCGAGGAACCGGCCGACCCACAGCAGCAGCGGGCGCAGCCGTCCGTGCTCGTCGTGGAGGCGGTTCAGGTCGGTCTCGGTGTAGCGGATGCTGCCGGGGTTTGCGCCTGGGGCCCAGCCCTGGGGGTCGGTGACGAGCCAGCGCCGCAGGTGAGCAAGCCGGGCGGCGGGGTCGAGGCGGTGGGGCTGGAAGGTGTGGGTGTCGACGCCGTTGGGGACGACCGGCGGCGCCGTGTTCAGGTGCAGGAGCTCGGTGGCGAGGTTCTGGTCGTGGTCGGAGACCGTGATGAGCTGCCCGGCGTGGGCGGCGGCCTGGTGCAGCCGGCGGATCCAGTAGTCGGAGTGGACCCACTTCTCCCAGTGGGTGTCGGCCAGGAGGCGGGCGTCGGGCTCGCTGAGGCCGGCGGTCTTGGCGATGCGTGCGGCTTCGGCGTGGCGGTAGGGGTTGTTGCTGTGCAGGAGGCGGGCCAGGTCGGTGAGGGAGGTCTGGGCGCGCTCGGCGAGCCGGGTGCGTTCCTGCATGCCGGCCAGGAGCTTGAGTTCGGTGCCGTGGAGGGTGGTGACGCGCGGGACACCTTGGTAGGCGGCGTGGGCGCTGGTCTGGAGGTGGCTGAGGTGGTGCAGGTGCAGGACGGTGGGGTGGGGGCTGCGGTGGGTGGTGAGGTGGCGGGTCCAGGCGCGGGTGAGGTGGTCGGCGTCAGCGGGCGGGACGGCGCTGTAGAGGGGGTCGGGGCAGTGGCCGCGGTCCTCGTAGGAGGGGTGGAACGGCCAGCGCGCGGCCTGGGGGTTCTCGCCGCGCTCGAACATGGTCCGGGCGTCGTTGTGGTCGTAGGGGTGGAGGTCGAGGCCCTGGTAGAAGGTGGGGGCGTGGGAGGGGTCGCCCGGGGCGCCGAGGGATCCGGCGTGCAGGCGGGTGGTGATGCCGCGGCTGTTGAGTTCGTGCAGGTGGTAGCGGACGACCTGGGCGCTGCCGCCGCGGGGCCAGAACTGGATGGCGGTGTCCACGACCATCGGGGTGGTGATCGGCATGGGTGCTCCCGGGGTGGTCAGGGGCGGGGGTCGATGATCAGCGGCTCGGCGCCGGTGAGGCGTCCCTGCCAGTAGCTCTCCTGGGGGTCGCGTGGGGCTCGGACGGTGAGGGCGAGGACCTGGGCGAGGTTGTGCCGGTCGCGCAGCGGGACCGGCACGCCGAGGTGGAGGGTGCGGGTGCCCGCGTGCAGCGTGAAGGGCACCCCGGGCAGTCCGATCTTCGCGAGGTGCTGTTCGACCTCGGTGTTCTTGACCGGTTCCCGGTGGGGCACGGCGTGCAGGCAGCGGTCCCGTTGGGCGGCCGGGCA
>NZ_JBFBDP010000081.1:0-9502 GCF_040701585.1 Streptomyces sp. NPDC093801
CGTCCACCCCCGAGGACACCAGGTCCCACAACCCCTCCGGAGACACCACCCCACCCGGAAAACGGCACGCCATCCCCACGATCGCGATCGGCTCGCTGCCCCGCTCCTCGACCTCGCGCAGGCGCGCCTGGGTCTCGTGGAGCTCGGTCATGGCGCGGCGGAGGTACTCGCGGAGCCTGGTTTCGTTGCCCGTGGCGTCCTGGTTGGTGTCGTGAGCGGACACGGCTCTCCCCTGGAGGTGTCGGTGCGGGGCTTCAGACGGAGCGGAAGCCGCTGTCGAGCAGCTGGAAAAGTTCGTCGTCGGAGGCGGAGTTGAGCAGTTCGGTGACCTTGCCCCGGTCCTCGGCGGGCCGGGCCGGGCCTTCGCCGCCCGTCCCGCCCGCCGGGTTCCCGGCGGGCGGGACGGCGGCCGGGGCGGGCCCGGTGCCGAGGTCCGCCAGCAGGGCGGAGAGGCGGTCGGCCACCGCACGGCGGGCGTCCTGGTCGAGGGCCGCCTGTGCGGTCGCCGCGCCGAGCTGCCCGATCAGGGCGAGTACGGCGGCCTCCGCGCCCGGGAGTTCGCCGTCGAGGTGTTCGGCGAGGGCTTGGGGGGTGGGGTGGTCGAAGACGAGGGTGGGCGTCAGGCGCAGGCCGGTCTCGGCGGTGAGCCGGTTGCGCAGTTCCACGGCGGTGAGCGAGTCGAAGCCGGCCTCGCGGAAGCTGCGGTCCACGCCGACGTCGGCCGGGCCGGCGAAGCCGAGGACGGCCGCGACCTCGGTGCGGACGAGGTCCAGCAGCAGCGCCGCGCGGTCGGCGCGGGACAGGCCCGTGATCCGCTCGGCGGCGGTGGCCCGCCGGGCCGGCTCGGCCGGTCCGGTCGCCCGCCCGGCGGTGGCCCGGCCGGTGACGGGCCCGGTGCCGGCCGCGGACGTCCGCAGGACGGGCGGCAGCCCGGGCGCGGCGGGGTCCAGGCGCAGCGGCAGGACGGCGGGCAGGCCGCTGCCGAGGGCGGCGTCGAGGAGGCCGAGGGCCTCGTCCTGCCCGAGCGGGACGAGCCCGCTGCGGCGCAGCCGGGCGGCGTCGGCGCCGTCCAGGGCGCCGGCCATGCCGTCGCCGGCCCAGGGGCCCCAGGCGAGGGAGACGGCGGGCAGGCCCTGGGCGTGGCGCCGGGCGGCGAAGGCGTCGAGGTGGGCGTTGGCGGCCGCGTAGGCGGACTGTCCCGCGCTGCCGAGGAGTCCGGCGGCGGAGGAGAACAGCACGAACGCGTCGAGCGGCAGGGCGGCGGTGAGTTCGTGGAGGACGCGGACGGCGTCCGTCTTGGGCCGCAGCACGGCTTCGAGGCGGGCCGGGTCCTGGGCGGTGAGGAGGCCGTCGTCGAGGACGCCGGCGGTGTGCACCACCGCGCTGAGGGGGTGCCCGGCCGGGATCCGGTCGAGGAGCGCGGCGAGGGCGGTCCGGTCGGCGGCGTCGCAGGCGGCGACGGTGACCTCGGCGCCCAGGGCGCGCAGTGCGGCGGCCAGTTCCCCGGCCCCGGGGGCGTCCGCGCCGCGGCGGCTGGTGAGCAGCAGGTGGCGTACGCCGTGTGCCGTGACGAGGTGGCGGGCGACGGCGGAGCCGAGGCCTCCGGTGCCGCCGGTGACCAGGACGGTGCCGTCGGGGTTCAGGGCCACCGGGGCGGCGGCCCCGTCGCGGACCCGTACGACGCCGGGGGCGTGGACGGTGCCGGCGCGGACGGCGACTTCGGCGGCGCGGTCGGTGCGGGTGAGGGCGGCGGGCAGGGCGGCGTACGAGGCGGGGTCGTCGTCGGTGTCGACGAGGGCGAAGCGGCCGGGGTGTTCGGCCCGGCCGGAGCGCAGCAGCCCCCAGGCGACGGCGGCGGCCGGGTCGGTGACGGGTGCCCCGGTTCCGGTGTCGACGGCGCCGTGGGTGAGGACGGTGAGGCGGGCGCCGTCGGGCCGGTCGGCGGCGAGCCAGGCCTGGGCGAGGGCGAGCGTGCGGCGGCCGACGGCCTGCGGGTCGTCCTCGCCGCGCAGGTCGGCGACGGCGTGGAGGGCGTCGGCGGGGACGCCGTCCAGGGCCGTGGCCGGGTCGCCGGGGTGCGGGCGTACGGTCGCGCCGGCGGCGGCGAGGGCGTCGGCGAGGGCCGGGGCGGGCGTGCCGAGGAGGTGCCAGACGGCTGTGGCGGGGGCTCCGGGGTCGGCGGTGAGCGGGGTCCAGGAGGGCCGGAGCAAGGGGGTGCGGCCGGTGGCCGCGGCGGCGATCCGGTCGGCGGCGACGCGGCGCAGGGCCAGGGAGCCGGCGGCGAACACGGGGCGGCCCTGGGGGTCGGCGGCGGTGACGGCGTAGGCGTCGGGGCCGGCCGGGGAGATCCGGACGCGCAGGGCGTCCGCACCGCGGGTGTGCAGGTTGGCCCCGGTCCAGGAGAACGGGACGAGGCCGTGGGCGTCGGGCCGGGCGGCGGTGACGGCGTGCAGGGCGGCGTCCAGGAGGGCCGGGTGGAGGCCGTAGGCGGCGGCTTCGGCGGCCTCTTCGGGGCGCAGGGCGACGGTGGCGAAGACCTCGTCGCCGCGCCGCCAGGCGGCCCGCAGTCCCTGGAAGGCGGGGCCGTAGCCGATGCCGGCGGCGGCGAAGCGCTCGTATGCGTCGTCGACGGCGACGGGTTCCGCGCCCTCGGGCGGCCAGACGGCCGCGGTGAGGGCGGCGAAGTCCGCGTCGGCGGGGGCGGCGGTGCGGCCGGCGGCGTGCGGGGTCCAGTCGGCGGGGCCGGTGGCGGCCGGGGCGGAGTCGACGCGGACGGGGCGGGTGCCGTCGGTGTCGGCGGCGCCGAGGTGGACCCGCAGCCGGACGGGTGCCGTGTCGGGCAGGACGAGGGGGTTCTCGAAGGTCAGCTCCGCGATGCCGTCGGTACCGGCGGCGGTGAGGGCCAGTTCGAGCAGGGCGGTGCCGGGGACGACGGGGCGCCCGGCGAGGGTGTGTGCGGCGAGCCAGGGGTGGGTGGCGGTGGACAGGGTGGCCGTCCACACCGCGCCCTGCCCGTCGGGGAGTTCGACGCGGGCCGCGAGCAGCGGGTGGCCGGCGGTGTCCACGCCGGCGGAGGCCAGGGGGGCGGCCTGCCGGGCGGGGGCGTCGAGCCAGTACCGGGTGCGCTGGAAGGCGTACGTGGGCAGGGCGGCGGCGAGGCCGGACGGGGTGGCGCGCGGGGCGAGGGAGACGGGTGTGCCGTGGACGTGGGCGGCGGCCGCGGCCCGGGCGAAGGTCTCCGTCTCGGGCTTGCCGCGACGCATGACGGCGGCGGTGAGCACGCCGTCGGCGGGCTCCTCCTCCGCGTCCAGGACGGTGCGGGTCATGGCGGTGAGGACGGCGTCGGGGCCGAGTTCGAGGAAGGTGTCGATGCCGTCGGCGCGCAGGGCGCGCACCCCGTCGAGGAACCGTACGGGCCTGCGCGCATGGCGGACCCAGTGGTCCGCGGTGCGCAGGGCGTCGCCGTCGGCGAGCCGTCCGGTCAGGTTCGACATGACAGGAATCCTGGGCGGGTGGTGTTCGACGCTGCGAGCGATCTCCTCGAACTGTGTCAACATGCCGTCCATGTGCGGCGAGTGGAAGGCGTGACTGACGGTCAGGCGCTTCGCGGCGCGACCGCGGCTCTTCCAGTACTCGACCAGTTCGTCCACGTCGGAGGCATCTCCGGCGACCACGACGGCCTGCGGTCCGTTGACGGCGGCGAGGCCGGTGCGGGCCACCCGGCCGGCGAGCAGGGGCAGCACCTCCTCCTCGGAGGCCTGGAGCGCGGCCATCGCCCCGCCCTCGGGCAGCTCGTCCATCAGGCGGCCGCGCGCGGCGACGAGCCGGGCGGCGTCGGGCAGGGAGAGCACCCCGGCGGCGTGGGCGGCGGTGAGCTCGCCGACGGAGTGCCCGGCGACCGCGTCGGGCCGTACGCCGCGGTCCGTGACGAGGGCGAACAGGGCGGTTCCGAGGGCGAACAGGGCGGGCTGGGTGTACCGCGTGCGGTCGAGCAGTGCGGCGTCCGGGGTGCCCGGGTCGGCGAACATGACGCTGCGCAGGGGGCGGGGCAGGTGGGGGTCGAAGGCGGCGCAGACCTCGTCGAGGGCGGCGGCGAACACCGGTTCGGCGGCGTACAGCTCCCGGCCGGCGCCGGGGCGCTGGCTGCCCTGCCCGGTGAAGAGGAAGGCGGTGCGGCGTCCGTCGGAGGCGCGTCCGGTGACGACGGACCGGGCGTCGGGGCGCTCGTCGCGCGCGAGGGAGTCGAGCCCGCGCAGCAGGGTGCCGGAGTCGGCGCCGAGGACGACGGCCCGTTCGGCGAAGGCGGTCCGGCCGTGGGCGAGTACGGAGGCCACGGCGCCGGGCGCGGCGGGCGCGGCCCGCAGGTGTGCGGCGAGCCGGCGGGCCTGCTCCCGCAGCGCGGGTCCGCTCCGCGCGGACAGCGGCCAGGCGGTGGGGGTGGCGGCTCCGGCCCCGGTGCCCGGGGCGGCCGGGGTGTCCCGCTCGGCTTCCGGCGGGACGTCGGCTTCCAGGACGACGTGGGCGTTCGTGCCGCTCGCGCCGAAGGCGGAGACGGCCGCGCGGCGCGGGGCGTCGGGGCGGTCGGGCCAGGGGGTGCGTTCCGTGAGGAGGGCCACGGCGCCGTCGGTCCAGTCGATGCGGGTGGACGGGGTGTCGGCGTGCAGGGTCTTCGGCAGGATCCCGTGCCGCAGGGCCAGCACCGTCTTGATGACGCCCGCGACCCCGGCGGCGGCCTGCGCGTGGCCGATGTTGGACTTGAGCGAGCCCAGCAGCAGCGGGGCGTCCGCGGGCCGGGCGCGGCCGTAGGTGGCGAGGAGGGCGCCCGCCTCGATGGGGTCGCCGAGGCCGGTGCCGGTGCCGTGGGCCTCGACGGCGTCGACCTGGTCGGCGGTGAGGCCGGCGTTCTTCAGGGCGGCGCGGATGACCCGCTGCTGGGCGGGGCCGTTGGGGGCGGTCAGTCCGGCGCCGCCGCCGTCCTGGTTGACGGCGGAGCCGCGCAGGACGGCCAGTACCGTACGTCCCTCACGGCGCGCGTCGGAGAGCCGCTGGAGCAGCAGCATGCCCGCGCCCTCGCCGAAGCCGGTGCCGTCGGCCGCGTCGGAGAACGCCTTGCAGCGGCCGTCGGCGGCGAGCCCGCGCTGGCGCGCGAAGTCGATCAGCATGGTCGGCGTGGACAGTACGGTCGCCCCGCCCGCGAGCGCCAGGTCGCACTCGCCGGCCCGCAGGGCCTGGGCGGCGAGGTGGACGGCCACCAGGGACGAGGAGCAGGCCGTGTCCACGGTGACGGCCGGACCGCGCAGCCCGAAGGTGTAGGAGATCCGCCCGGACGCGACGCTGCCCGCGCTGCCGTTGACGAGGTAGCCCTCCAGTCCTTCGGGGAGGGCCTCGCCGGGGGTGTGGGGGACGCGCGCGCCGTAGTCGTCGTACATGACTCCGGCGTAGACGCCCGTGCGGCTGTCGCGCACCGCGTCCCGGCCGAGGCCGGCCCGTTCGAACGCCTCCCAGGCGGTTTCCAGGAGGAGGCGCTGCTGGGGGTCCATGGCGAGGGCCTCGCGCGGGGAGATCCCGAAGAACTCGGGGTCGAAGCCGGCGCAGTCGTGGAGGAAGCCGCCTTCGCGGGCGTAGCTGGTGCCGGGGGCGTCGGGGTCCGGGTCGTAGAGGGCTTCGAGGTCCCAGCCCCGGTCCTCGGGCAGGCCGCCGATCGCGTCGGTGCCGGTGTCGAGGAGCCGCCAGAGGGCCTCGGGGGTGTCGGCCCCGCCGGGGAGGCGGCAGCTCATGGAGACGATCGCGATGGGCTCGCGGGCGCTCTCCTCGACGGTGCGCAGCCGTTCGCGGGTGCTGACGAGTTCGGCGGTGACCCGCTTGAGGTAGTCGCGGATCTTCGCCGAGTTGTCGGAGGCGCCGGCGGCGGGGGCGGGGGCGGTGTCCGTCACAACTGCTCCTCGATGAAGGCGAAAAGTTCCTCGTCGTCGGCCGACGCCAGCAGCGCGTCGGTGGCCGCGGCCGGGGCCGGGAGGCCGGACGCCGCGCCGGCCGGGTCCGCGGGCGGGCCGTCGGGGCGGCCGTCTGCGGCGGGACCGGCCAGGGCGGCGACGAGGCCGGTGAGCCGGCGGTGCACGGTCTCGCGGCGGATGTCGTCGGCGGTGAGGACCGCGAGGGCGGCCTCCAGGGCGGCGAGCCCGGCGAGGGCCGCCTCGCCGGCCTCCCGGCCGCCGGACGCGGCGGTGTGCAGTTCCCCGCCGATGTGCTCGGCGAGGGCCTGCGCGGTGGGGTGGTCGAAGACGACGGTGGCGGCGAACCGCAGTCCGGTGGCGGCGGCCAGCCGGTTGCGCAGCTCGACGGCGGTCAGGGAGTCGAAGCCGGCCTCGCGGAACGGCCGTGCGGGGTCGACGGCCCCGGGGCCGGAGAGGCCGAGGACCCCGGCCACCTCGGCCCGTACGAGCGCGAGCAGTTCCCGGCTCCGGGCGGCCCCGTCGAGGCCGGCCAGCCGGTCCGCGAGGGCCCCTGCCGCGTTCTCGGCGGGGGCCGCGGCGCCCGCCGGGGCCGCGGGGGCGCCGCCGGGACGGGCGGCGCGCGGCGCGGCCGCGGTGTCCGGGACCAGCGCGCGCAGCAGGACGGGTACGGCCTCGCGGCCGTGCGCGGCCTGCTCCCGGCGCAGGGCGGGGACGTCGAGGCGGAGCGGGACGAACAGGGCCTCGTCGGCGCGGCCGGCGGGGGCGGCGAGGGCCCGGTCGAAGAGGGCGAGGCCCTGTTCGCCGTCCATCGGCGCGAGGCCGGAGCGCCGCATGCGGCGCAGGTCGGTCCCGGAGAGGTGCCCGGTCATTCCGGTGGCCTCGCCCCACAGGCCCCAGGCCAGGGAGACGGCGGGCAGTCCCGCGGCCCGGCGGTGCTGGGCGAGGGCGTCGACGAAGGTGTTCGCGGCGGCGTAGTTGGCCTGGCCGGGGCGGCCGAGGAGGCCGGCTGCGCCGGAGAACAGGACGAACGCGGACAGGGGCAGGTGGGCGGTCAGTTCGTGCAGGTGCAGGGCGGCGTCCGCCTTGGGCCGCAGGACGGTGTCCAGTCGGCCGGCGTCGAGGGCGGTGAGGGCGCCGTCGTCGAGGACGCCCGCCGCGTGGACGACGGCGGTCAGCGGGTGTGCGGCCGGGATCCCCGAGAGCAGTGCTTCCAGTGCGGACCGGTGACCCGTGTCGCACGCGGTGATCTCGACGTGGGCGCCCAGCGCGGTCAGTTCCCGTTCGAGCTCGGCCGCCCCGGCGGCGGCGGGCCCGCTGCGGCTGACGAGCAGCAGCCTCCGCACGCCGTACGCGGTGACGAGGTGGCGGGCGAAGAGCCGGCCGAGGGTGCCGGTGGCCCCGGTGACCAGCACGGTCCCTTCGGGGTCGAAGGCGGCGGCCGCCGCGGGCCGCGCGTCGGTGTCCGGGCGGGCCAGGACGGGGGTGCGGACCTCGCCGTCGCGGAGCGCGAGCTGCGGAGCGCCGTCGGCGAGGGCCCCGGCCAGTGCGGCCGCCGAGGCCTCGGTGCCGTCGGTGTCGACGAGGACGAACCGGCCGGGGTGCTCGTTCTGCGCGGAGCGCACGAGCCCCCACAGTCCGGCGGCCGCCAGCCCGGGCAGCGCCTCCCCGGGCCGGGTGGCCACGGCGCCCTGCGTGAGCACGACCAGGCGGGTCCCGTCGTACCGCGCGTCCTGCGCGAGCCAGGAACGGAGCAGGTCCAGCCCCCGGGCGAGGGTCTCCCGCACCGCCTCGGGCGCGGGCGAGCCACCGGTTGCGGCACCGGCCGCACCGGCCGGGAACTCCACGACGACGGCGTCCGGGACGGGTCCGTCCGCCTCCGGGGCGGCGCACAGCGCCCCCAGGTCCGGGTGGACCTCGGCCCCGGCGGCCCGGGCCACCCCGAGCGGGTCGGCCCCGGCCACGGCGATCCGTACCGAGCCGCGGCCCTCACCGGTGGCGGGGGCGGCGGTGTCCCGCCAGTCGATCCGGTAGAGCGGGAGTCCGGTGTCGGCCGCGCCGAGCAGCGCGTCGAGGCGCTCGCGGGCGACGGGGCGCATCACGAGGGCGTCGAGGACCAGTACGGGCGCCCCGGCGGGGTCCACGGCCTCCAGGGAGACCGCGCCCTCGCCGGCGCGGGCGATGCGGACGCGCAGGGCGTCCGCGCCCGCCGCGTGCAGCGTGGCCCCCTGCCAGGCGAACGGCAGCAGGACGGAACCGTCGGGGACGTCGAGGAGTCCACCGGCCAGCCAGGGCTGGAGCGCGGCGTCGAGCAGGGCGGGGTGCACCCCGTAGTCCGCCGCGTCGGCCCGGACCCGGGCGGGCAGGCGGACCTCGGCGAAGACCTCGCCGTGGCGGCGCCAGACCGACCCGATGCCGGCGAACGCCTCCCCGTACTCGTAGCCGAGGTCGGAGAAGCGGGCGTACACGTCCTCGGCTTCGACGCGTTCGGCGCCGGCCGGCGGCCAGGCGGCCCCGTCCGCCCAGGCGGCCGGGGCGGGCCCGGGCCGGCCGGCGGCCGGGGTGAGCGTCGCGGTGCCGTGCCGGGTCCAGGCGGCGTCCCCGTCCTCGGCGCGGGAGTGCAGGGTCAGTGCGCGGCAGCCGCTCGCGTCGGCCGGCCGGACCCGCACCTGGAGCTGGACGGCTCCGCGGCGCGGCAGCACGAGCGGGGCCTCCAGCCCGAGTTCCTCCAGGCCGCCGCTGCCGGTCGCGGCGGCGGCGTGGAGCGCGAGCTCGACGAAGGCGGTACCGGGCAGCAGAGTGCGTCCGGAGACGGCGTGGTCGGCGATCCACGGGTGGTCGGCGAGGGAGACCCGCCCGGCGAACACCGTCTCGCCGGTGTCGGCCAGCGGCAGCGCACCGCCCAGCAGCGGGTGGGTCTCCCAGGCCATCCCGAACCGGGCGGCCGCGGCGTCGCCCACACCGGCGGGGGAGGTGGGCGCCCAGTAGTGCGTCCGCTGGAAGGCGTACGTCGGCAGCGGGACGCGGCGGGCGCCGGTGCCCTCGAAGAGGGAGGCCCAGTCGATGTCCGCGCCCCGGACGAACAGCTCGGCGGCGGAGGTCAGGAACCGCTGGAGACCGCCCTCCTCTCGGCGCAGGGAGCCGACGGCGTGCACGGCCGCCCCGGCGGCTTCGGCCGTCTCCTGGACGCCGATGGTGAGGACGGGGTGGGCGCTGGACTCGACGAACGTCCCGTAGCCCTCGCCGAGCAGCAGCTCGACCGTCTCCTCGAAGCGGACCGGCCGGCGCAGGTTGCGGTACCAGTACGCGGCGTCGAGCGCGGCCGTGTCGACCAGCTCAGCGGTCACGGTCGAGTAGAAGGGAACCTCGGGCCGGCGCGGGACGATCGGCCCCAACACTTCCAGCAGCTCGGCCTCGATGCGCTCCACGTGCGCCGAGTGCGAGGCGTAGTCGACGGGCACCTGACGCGCCCGGATCCCCTCCGCCTGCGCCTCCGCCACGAACGCCGCCACGGCATCCGCGTCACCGGCGACGACCGTGCTGGACGGCCC
>NZ_JBFBDP010000082.1:0-8996 GCF_040701585.1 Streptomyces sp. NPDC093801
GAGTTCCGTCAGCCGCAGGGTCTGGGGTGTCGTGGTCTGCGGTGCCGTGCTGTGTATCGGCTTCGATAAGCCCATGCTGCGTGCCTTTCCCCTAAGAACCAGCTGTAGTGCGGCCGGCGCGTCCACGGCCTCTGTGAAGGTGATCAAGCGCTCGAGGGTGCACCGGTACCAGCCGGAGCGGGGCTCGCGCAGGGGCGCGGCGCACGCCGGCCTCGACGGCGTCGGCTTGGCCTGAGGAACACGGCGGCCGGGATCGGCGCCCGGGATCGGCGCCCGGCATCCACCGGCGCGCGACCGGCCGGCCGCGTCTCACACCACCACTGCGCGGTGCCTCGTCGACGGTGTTCACCGGTGCTCCTCGGTTCACGTGGCGACCCCGGTTCTCGCTGGGTTGAAGATCGCAGCTGCGGCGGCCGGCGTTCATCAGTCGCGGGCACGAACCGCCTCCCTCGCATGGGGGAGCGGCCGTCCGACGACGGGAGTGGAAGCAGCCACGGCTCAACCGGCCGTATGGTCGGCATCCGCTCCAGGACGTACACGGAGCCCTGGTACGCGGCACGAACCGGGTGTGGCACCGATCCCGCCGGCCCGGCCGTCAGCCTTGCCCCGGCCGCGAGGGCCACCGCTCCGCGCCTCAGACGAGCACCGGGGCGGCCGGCGCGAGGTGGAGGCCGCCGGTCACGTACGCCAGGCGGTGGTCTCTGCGCGGGGCGCCGGGGAGGGGGTCGGCAACGGAAGCTCTGAAGGCCGTCCGGAGACAGGTCCTGGACGGTTCCGTCGTACTCGTCCCGTCCCGCACTGTCCTGCACCGTCGCGCGCCGCGAAGACCGAGAGGTCGCAGACGGCCGCCGGCCGGGGATCGAGGGGTGGGGTGGATGGGGAGGTCATGCCGTTAGCCTCGCGGCAGGGGAGCCCGTGCTCCCGTGCCAATGGAGGGGGAAGTGGACCGGAACCGTGAAGCGCCCGTGCCGGACGGGCTGATCGACCTGCTGGGCGACTGGGGTTCGGGCGGGGGACCGCTGTAGCGGAGGCTCACCGAGGCGTTCGGCCGGGCCGTGCGGTCCGGGGACGTTCAGCCGCCACCACGGCAGCGCGTGGTCGGAGGTCCGCGCTCGACGGCGTACCCATCGCCACGCGTACCGCGCCCTCGAAGCTCCTCCGGGGTGCGCCCTGCTGACGGGTGCCCGGTCCGGTGCTGGCCGCTCGCCCGGCCCGGGCCCGTACCGGACCCCGGAGCTGCGGTTGCGCAGCTTGGCCCACTGGTTGTACGGGAGGTGGTCTCGATTGCGGGCACGTGCGGTTTCGACAGGATCACGATGCGGGCGGCAGACCGGCTCAGCGCAGGTCAGGGGCCCCGGGTCCCGTACGGTGTGGATCACCGCAGCCGCCGACCGCCCGCCCGATGGGGCGCGTGGCGTGCCGCTGTTCCATCGCTCTTCTCATGGGGGAAACACTGTGCGCAGCACGCTCGTGCGTCGTACCGTCCTGACCGCGTCCGCCGTGTCCCTGGCCCTGCTCACCTCCGCGTGCGGCTCCGGCGGCAGCGACGACAAGGCCGGTGGCAAGCCGTCCGCGAGCGCTGCCGCGACCTCCGCCGCCCCGGCCGCCAAGGGCAAGTCGGACGCGGAGACGGCAGCGCTGCTTGTCACCCAGGCCGACCTCAAGGACCAGATCGTGTCGGCCCAGGGAGCTGCCGGCGCCGCCGCGGTGCCGGCCGAGGCCGACAACGCCGCCTGCAAGCCGCTCGCCCAGGTCCAGACGGCGCAGAAGGTCGGTGCGCCCACCGGCTTCGGCCGCACCTCGGCCAAGGCCAAGCCGCAGGAACTCCCCGCGGGAGCCTCCGCCGAGGACAAGCTCAAGGCCGGCCTGCTGGCGCTCGGCGGGGACCAGACCCTGATCACCGTCGCCTCGTACGACGGCAAGGGCGCCGAGGATGCCTTCGCGTCCGTCAAGGCCGCAGGCGCCGCGTGTTCCGGCGGGTACACGGTGACCTATGAAGGTGACAAGACCAAGCTCGACAGCGTCACCTCGGCCCCCGTTCAGGCCCGTGACGAGGCGGTGCACTACACCGTGGTCATGGACCTGGGCGACGGCGAGAAGTCGACCGGCCACCTGGTGGCAGTGCGCAAGGGCAACGCGTTGGCCACCTTCTACACGTTCGGCACCGCCGCGAAGTTCCCGGGCGACCTCGTCGACGTCCAGCTCACGAAGCTGGGCTGACCCGGCCCGCGTGCGGGGAAGGACGCCGGCTCGTCCAGCCGTCTGGAGGCGGACTGGGTGTGAACGGTCACGCTCCTGGCAGCCGGCCGACTTCCGGAAAGGCACCTCGTACAGCAGCCCGGTCACTCCATGGCAGCCATGATCAGAAACGCTGTGCAGCGTGAACAGGGATGACCCTCCCGTCATGGCTGACACCCACCCAGTGCCACGACCGCGCCATTCACACTGACGTCGCCCGATGGTCCGGCATCAGGCTTCCTGCCGGCGCACGGTGACCGTCGAACTTCGCCTGACGCCGGTTGAGGTCGCCCGGTCAACCGCCGCGACGCCGAGGTGCTCATTCCTCGACGTGCGGCGACCGTCCGTCCCGCGGCTGGTTACCGCAGACGGGCGGTGAGGGCGGAGGGCCGTCCGGAAGGGCCGGATTCTCCGGGTGACGTACACCGCCGCTGCCGAGCAGGACGCGGGCCCGGATCCGCATCGGCTCGTCGCCGTGCCGGGACAGCAGGACGAGCTCGTCGACCCGGGCCGTCATGGGGCCGAAGAGGGTCTCCGCCTTGCGGGCGAGGGAGCGCGGGTTCGGGGTACGGCCGAGGGACAGGTGCGGGGTGAAGCCGTGCGAGTGCGATCCGCAGAGCGGGAAGCGGAGCTCCAGGGACTCCCGCAGCCGCTCCCAGGGCTCGTGGCCGGCGGCAGCCGGGTCGAGCCAGACGGTGGCGTCCTCGCGGTGTCCGAACCAGTGGACGCCCGCCAGGCGGGCAGCGAACGGCGGCGTCTCAGCGAGCGCCGCGGAGACGAGCGGCAGGGCCCGGGCGAACTCGGCCTCCGGGACGAAACCGAAAAGGACGTTGACGTGCGGCGGCCAGCGGCGGATCTGCCGGTCGTGTTCGCGGCGAATGTGCTGGATCGGCGGCCACAACTTTGCCGGCGGCAGCCAGGCGACCGCGGTGCGGTTCGTCGACGGGACGGCGAGGACATCGCCGGGGGCCGGGGCCGGCACGGGACCGACCGGCTCGACGAGGGTCTCGTCGAGCCGGTCGGCGCCGGAGGCGCGGTCCCAGACGACCTGGCCGTCCGCCTCGAAGAACACCACCCGGTGCCAGGGGATCTCCCCGCCCGGCACGAAGTCGACGAGCAGGACCCGCTTCGGCGGGGCCCCGCGCTCGGCGATCCCCATCACGAACCGCTCGGGGTCGAAACGCGGGTCCCAGAGCACCCGGTGGTAGATCTCGTCGCTGGTGTGCACGTCAGCACCTGCCCTCGCTATCAGGGTGACGCGCACCCGGTCAGCCCTGCAATTCAGCGCCCGGCCCGCCCACCTCGCCGCGGACCCCCACCCGACACCAGGAAACGGGTAACCCGCGAGTAGGAATTGCTGGTGCCCGCCGTTTGCCGACGTCGATTCCCGACACTGCCGGCCTGTGGAATTCCTCCAGCCGGCTGAGTGTCGGCCACCCATGTCTCCCGGCACTTGTCCGTTGCGGTTGGAGACGGCGTTCTCCTTTCCCAGCCGGGCCGGAACTTTCGACCTCCTCCAGGCTGCGGAGGGCGAAGCCCGCCCAGAGGCGGATCGCCCAACCCGGATCCGCCGGAAATCGATTGCGGGACGCCTCTTGGCCGATCACGCGGTGGTACAGGGTGGAAGTGGATTCAGGGCCGTCCCGGACCGAGTCGTCCATCCGCAGGGGCGTGGGCTGCCGTGTGACGGGCGAGCATCGTCGACCGTTCGGGAGGATACGCCGTTCGCGTGCATTCCAGGCCCATCCACCGGTCCTGGGTATGGCTTCTTCTCGGACCGTGATTGAGTCGCCGGTATGACCAAGAGCGACGCCGCGGATCTGTTCGGAAACCGGTTTCTGACAGTGCCCGCTCCTTCGGAGACCTTTCCCGAGGAAGGCATGGCCGCGACGGACGCGATGAGGCTCGTGGATGTGGATCTCGCCATGGAGGGCGACCCGCAGCGCAACCTGGCCACGTTTGTCACCACGTGGATGGAGCCGGAGGCCCAACGGCTGATCGCCGAGAATCTTCACCGCAACTTCATCGACCACGCGGAGTACCCGATTTCCGCGGAGATCGAGCAGCGCTGCGTACGCATGCTCGCCGACCTCTTCAACGCGCCGGGCAAGACAACCGGATGTCGGACCCAGGGGTCATCCGAGGCGATCATGCTCGGCGCGCTGTCGTTGAAGTGGAAGTGGCGCGAACGCCGCCAGGCAGCCGGCCTTTCGATCGACCGGCCCAACCTGGTTTTCGGGGGTGACGTCCACGTAGTGTGGGAGAAGTTCTGCCGCTATTTCGACGTCGAGCCGCGGATCGTGCCGCTTGCCGTGGACAAGTACACGATCGGCCCGGAGGACGTGGAGCCCCACCTCGACGAGAACACGATCGGCGTCGTTGCCGTCCTCGGCACCACGTTCACCGGCCACAAGGACGATGTCGTAGGGATCGACAAGCTCCTGCGGGACGTTCGCAAAAAGCGGGACCTCGACATTCCGATCCATGTCGACGGCGCCAGCGGCGCATTCGTCTGGCCCTTCCTCTACCCGGACTCGAAATGGGACTTCCGGCTTGAGCAGGTCCGTTCGATCAACGTCTCGGGGCACAAATACGGACTGGTCTACCCCGGTATCGGATGGCTGGTCTTCCGCGAGGAAGCCGACCTCGCCAAGGACCTCGTCTTCTACGAGAACTACCTGGGCAAGACCGATGCGACGTTCACGCTGAACTTCTCCACCGGTGCCTCGATGGTGCTCGCGCAGTACTACAACTTCGTGCGGCTTGGTCGCCAGGGCTACACCTACGTCATGAAGGCGATGCAGGAGAACGCCCGCGCCCTGGCGGACAATCTGCGGAGCAGTGGCCGCTTCGAAGTGATCGGGAGCGACCTTGAGCAGCTGCCGCTGGTCGCTTTCCGTCTTGCCGGCAAGCACGCCTACGACGAGTCCGACATCGCCTGGCAGCTCTCGGCCGAGCGGGGCTGGATGGTGCCGGCATACACCCTGCCGCCCAACGCGGAACGGGTGAAGATCCTGCGCGCCCTGGTCAAGGAGACCCTGAGCCGAGAACAGATCGACCGCCTGACCCAGGACATCGCCGATGCGTGTCGCACCTTGGACGACAAGGGTGCGACCCATGGGACCGAGCGAGCCCAGGTCAAGCGCGGCACCGGCTACTGACTCCCGGAACCGGCGCCTCCGTCGAACAGCGCGCGGGACGTGCCGGCTTGGCAACCAGGCCACTGAGGTCACCGACGTCGTCGCGCTGCAGCTGCTGGCCGGCTCCACCGCCACCGTCTTCGGCTCCTGATGGCCCTCTTCGTCCCGGTCTCCGGCGCCCACTTCGACCCCGCCGTGACGCTGGCCGACTCGAGGGCGACGAGGCGGTGGCCGGGCAGCTTGGCCTTGTCGAACGCGGCCGTTGGGGGCGGCGGTCTCGAAGGTGGCGCTGTTCTCGTCGATCCCCGTCGGGTAGACGCCCAGCACATGCGCGGCACGCTCCGGAGGAGTTCCCCGATCCGCATTCCCGTCACGCGGCCTTCGTGGCGTCCGTCAGTAGCGCGCCCACGACGGCGGGTACGGACGGCTCGACCCGGTAGGAGACCCACTGGTGTTCGATCCACCGGACGAGACCAGCGCACCGTAGACGCGGGCTTGGTCGATGGCTGACGTGCCACGGTGACCACCGTCCGGCCCGGGCTGCATGGTGATGTCGAGGTCGAGGGCGGGGGACGTGCGTGGAGCGTCCCGGGGGTAGTCATGCTGCCGCTGGCGCCGAGGCCCAGGGCCCGGGACCGGGGTCAGTGGACTGACCAGCACCGCGAGCCTGTTCGTACTGCTGTCGGCAGCGGCGGAGGTGTGGCGGGCTGCCGGCCCGGGCCTGCTGAGCCGGCGGCGAGAGGCGGGGCGCGCAACCCGTCGTGCCCCTTCACCGGCTTTGCGCCAGCCGCAAGCCCATGAGGCGGCGGAAGCTCCTGAAAGGGGCTCCGCGGCCCCTACGGGCGGCGGAGGGCCTCCTGGGAGGCGACGTACTTGACCATCAGGCGGGCGAGCTCCAGCCGGTCGTGCTCGCTCCAGTCGGCGGTGATGTACTCGTACGCCGAGCGCTGGTGGCGGCGGAAGCGGGCCATCAGCTCTTCGCCTGCGGGGCTGAGGTGCAGGACGGTGCGGCGGCCGTCGCGCTGGGAGGCGGCGCGGACCAGGTAGCCGGCGGCGATGCAGTCGGACACCATGCGGCTGGCCACCGACGGGTCGACGCCCAGGTGGGCGCCGACGGCGCCGACGGTGACCTCGCGGGCGTCGTCATGGGCGATCTCCAGGACGACGTTGAGGACGAGGGTCCTGCTGAGGTCTTTCGGGGAGATCGGGTCCTGGACCTCCAGGAGCGAGGAGCGGCGCAGCTTCCCGAAGGCGGGGCCCACGGCGTTGAGCAGCTCTTCGGCCACGGCGGCCTCGACGGCCGTCTCCGCTTCGTGATTCTTCATGGGCCCCATCGTATCTACGTGACGGTGCGCAGGAATGTGTTGACATGTAAATGTGTGCGTGTCAGCATGCATATGTCTTCAGTCAATGAAAAATCGAGCGGAGCTTCCCATGACCACCCTCATCACCGGCGCCCGCGGCAAGGTCGGCCGGGCCGTCCTCGGCCGTCTGCACTCCGCCGGGCACGCCGTCCGCGCCGCCAGCGCCCACCCGGCCGGACTGGACGTCCCGGCCGGGGTGGAGACCTGCGAGCTGGTCCTCGACCGCCCCGAGACCTTCGCCGCCGCGCTCGACGGCGTCCGCCAGGTCTTCCTCTACCCCGAGCCGTCCGGCATCCAGGAGCTGGTGAAGGCCGCCGAGGCCGCCCGCGTCGAGCACGTCGTCCTCCTCTCCTCGTCCTCGGTCCTCGGTCCCGACGCGGAGACCGACCCGCTCGCGAGCCACAGCCTCAGGGTCGAGCGCGCCCTCGCGGCCTCCCCGCTGACCTGCACCTTCCTGCGCCCTGACGCCTTCGCGAGCAACTCCTTCGCCTGGGCGCACCCCATCGGCCGGTCGATGCCGGTCCGGCTCGCCTACCCCGACGCGCAGATCGCGCCCATCCACCCCGAGGACATCGCCGACATCGCCTTCGAAGCCCTGACCGGCGACACCCTCAGGGGCCGCTCGGTGACCCTCACCGGCCCCGAGTCGCTCAGCTTCCGTGCCCAACTGGCGGTGCTCTCCGCGGCCATCGGCCGGGAGGTCCCGGTCGAGCACATATCCCGCGAGGCCGCCGAAGAGCAGATGTCGGCCTTCATGCCCGCGCCGATGGCCGGCTCGCTGCTCGACCTGTGGGCCGCCGCGAGCCACGGCCCCGCCGCCGTCGCCGACACCACCGAGACCCTCCTCGGCCGCCCCGCACGCAGCTACGCCCAGTGGGCCGCCGAGAACGCCCCCGCCTTCACCGCGCGCTGAACCCACCGCCCGGCCCTCCCCGCCGGAGGAACGACAAGGAGCAGAACCGTGAAGCCCATCGGCTACTGGCTCAACCGCACCGACGAAGCCCTGACCGCCACCATGGACGCACTGCTGGCGGACTTCGGACTCACCCGCCTCGCCTGGCAGGTCCTCAACGTCGTCGAGGAAGACCCCCGGACCACCGACACCGGCGTCCGCTCCCTCCTCGCGGCCAACGCCGACGCCAGAGCCCTGACCTCTGCCATCGAGACGGTCCTCGCCGGCGGCTGGGCGCTGCGCCCGGAGCCGGGCCGTCTGGCCCTCACCGAGGACGGCCGCACCCGCCTCGACGACGTCAGGGTCCGCGTGGGGGCCTTCCGGGAGCTGGCGGCGGCCGGCATATCCCCGGAGGAGTACCGGACCGCCGTGGGCGTCCTGGAGCGGATGACGCGCAACCTGGAGCGGGCGAAGGTCTGAGCGCTCCGGCCCCGGCCGGTGCGCGGGGGCGTGGAAAGGGTGGGCGGGTGCCCTCGTACTCCATCGGTCAGGCCGCCGGTCAGCCCCGGGGCGGGCCGGAGGTTGTTGCCGAAGCAGGGTGATGCGGTCGGGGCGTTCGTAGCCTTGCCAGGTGGGGTGGGGTGCAGAGGAGGCGCGGTGCCGGGCGGCGCGGGTCTACGGGGGGAGGTGGTTGACCGGTAGCGGGGCTGCTGTGTCGGAGGTTGCGGGGATGACGTCGATGTCGGGCATGGGGAGGGTGCGGTCGCCAGTGAGGACGAAGAGGATCTCACGCGCCAGGTCCCGTACCGCCGCCCAGGCCGGATCGGTGGCCAGGGCCTCGTACGTCCAGGGGTCAGCCGGCCGGTCACCGCACATCTCCCGGAAGTGACCCCCGATCATGCGGAGCTCCCCCATCACGGCTGCGGCGTTGATCTCGTCCGCCTCTTCGTGCGCGAAGACCGGCAGGGCGTTGTCGAAGTCGTACATCAGGTCGTCCGTGGCGATGGGGAACGACTTCAGCCACGCCTGCTGCGCCGCCGCATCGGCGGCCAAAGGGATCAGGGCGGCGACCAGGAGGCGGCGGGCGGAGGAGCCGTGGCGGGCGTACACGGTCACATTCTCGCGCGGCGGGCCGTGGGTCCGAGGCGGGGACTGGGGTGAACTCAGCGAGCTCCGCGCCGGCAGGCACGTTGGCGCCGAAGTCGACGCGTCCGAAAAAGACCGGGGCGATCCAGCCCAGGCGGCGCATCCACTCGAAATCGCCCCAGTGTGAATGGGTGGGGTGGTGGCAGCGGTTGGGTGTCAGCCGGTGTGCGGGGGCTCGCCGTGCTGAGAGCCTTGTGTAGCTCGGGGTTTTCGTGA
>NZ_JBFBDP010000083.1:0-8917 GCF_040701585.1 Streptomyces sp. NPDC093801
GCGCGGCTCCACGTCCAGGGCACGCCGGTGGACTGGCCGGCCGTCCTGGCCGGCCGGGGTGCGCGTCGCGTGGACCTGCCGACCTACGCCTTCCAGCGCCAGCGCTACTGGCTGACGACGCAGGCGGCACCGGCCGCCACCGGTACCGCACCGGCCGACGCGGCGGAGGCGGAGTTCTGGGACACCGTGGAGAACGGGGGCCCCGAGGCCCTCGCCGCGCAGCTCGGGGTGGCGGCCGGGGCGCCGCTGGACTCGGTGTTCGGCGCGCTCTCGACCTGGCGCCGGGAGAGCCGGACCCGGAACACCCTCGACGGCTGGCGCTACCGGGCGGTGTGGCAGCCCCGCACCGATCTGCCGGCCGCCGCCCCGTCGGGTACCTGGCTGGTCGTGGCCCCGGACGCGGCGACCGTCGAGCCCTACGCCCGGATGCTGGCCGACCGGGCGGCCGTCGAGCCCCTCCGCGTCACCGTCGCCGACCCCGGGGCCGACCGCGGGGCGCTGGCCGCGCTGCTGCGGGAGGCCGGAGCCGTGGACGGCGCACCGGTGGCCGGGGTCCTGTCCCTGCTGGCACTGGACGAACGCAGCCACCCGGTGCACGCGGGCCTGCCGGCCGGTCTCGCGGCCACCGTCGCGCTCGTCCAGGCACTCGGGGACCTGCACGTCGAGGCGCCGCTGTGGTGCCTGACCACGGGGGCCGTGGCCGTCAGCGGCTCCCGGCCGGTCACCCGGCCGCTCCAGGCCCTGGTCTGGGGCATGGGACGCGCGGTCGCACTGGAGACCCCCGGCCGCTGGGGCGGCCTGATCGACCTCCCCGGAGCGGCTGCCGGCGCCGGCGCCCCCGACGAGCGGACGCTGGCCCGCCTCGCCGAGGTCCTCGGCGGCGCCGACGGCGAGGACCAGCTCGCGGTGAGCCCCTCCGGGACCCTCGTCCGCAGGCTGGCCCGGATGCCCCGCACCACGGGGACCGCCGCCGGGGACGGCGGCTGGAAGCCCCGGGGCACCGTCCTGATCACCGGCGGTACGGGCTCGCTCGGCGGGCACACCGCCCGCTGGCTGGCCGCGGCCGGAGCCGAGCACCTGGTCCTCACCAGCAGGCGCGGCGAGGCCGCGGCGGGTGCGGCCGAACTCGCCTCCGCACTGCGGGAGTCGGGGGTGCGGGTGACGGTCGCCGCGTGCGACGTCGCCGACCGGGCGGCCCTTGCGGGCCTGCTGGACACCCTGTCCGGGGACCCCGCCCCGCTGACGGCCGTCGTGCACGCCGCCGGGCTCCCGCAGTTCACCACCGTGGCGGAGACCGGCCCCGAGGAGCTGGCCGCCGTGGTCTCCGCCAAGGTGGCCGGCGCGGTCCACCTGGACGAGCTGCTCGCCGACCGGGACCTGGACGCGTTCGTCCTCTTCTCGTCCGTCTCCGGAGTCTGGGGCAGCGGCAGCCAGGCCGCCTACTCCGCGGGCAACGCCTTCCTCGACGCGCTGGCCCAGCACCGCCGGGCCAGGGGACTCGCCGCGACGGCCGTCGCCTGGGGCCCCTGGGCCGAGGGCGGCATGGCCGCCGACGGCGGGGCGGAGGAGTACCTGAGGCGCAGCGGACTGCCCTCGCTCTCCCCGGCCCTGGCGGTCTCGGCCCTGCAACTGGCCATGGACCGGGACGAGACCGCCGTGGTGGTGGCCGACGTCGACTGGCCGAGGTTCGCGCCCTCCTTCACCATCGGCCGGCCCAGCGCCCTGCTCGCCGACCTGCCCGAGGCACGGGCGGCGCTGGCCGCCGGCGCCGCGGCCGACGAGGCCCCCGCAGCCGGCGCCCCCGCGGCCGCGGAGCTCGTACGGGAGCTGTCCGGCCTCGGCCCGGAGGAGCGGCACGACCTGCTGCTGGAACGGGTGCTCAAGGAGGCGGCGTCGGTCCTGGGCTACCCGGCCACGGACGCCATCGAGCCCGACCGGGCCTTCCGGGACCTCGGCTTCGACTCGCTCACCGCGGTCGAACTCCGCAACCGGCTCGGCGCCGCGACCGGGCTCCGGCTCCCGACGACGATGGTCTTCGACCACCCCACCCCGAGCGCCCTCACCGACGGCCTGCTGAGCGCGCTGCTGCCCGCGGGGGCCGCGGGCCGCGCCCCGGAGGAGGGCCCGGACGAGGCCCGGCTGCGCCGGGCCCTCGCCACCGTCCCGCTGGCCCGCCTGCGCGAGGCCGGCCTCATGGACGCCCTGCTGGCACTGGCCGGGCCGACGGACACGGCACCCGACGCCGACCGCACCGGCCCCCGCACCGACCCCGACACGGACACCGACTCCGCCATCGCGGACATGGACCTCGACCACCTCATCGAACTGGCGCTCGGCGACAGCGAAGCCTGATCAACGGCCCGAGTACGGAGCACATCATGACCACATCGAACGACAAGATCGTTCAGGCACTGCGCGCCTCCCTCCAGGAGACCGAGCGGCTGCGCCGCCAGAACCGGAAGATGACGGACGAAGCCCGTGAGCCCATCGCCATCGTCGCGATGAGCTGCCGCTTCCCCGGCGGAATCGGCTCCCCCGAGGAGCTGTGGCGCCTCCTCGCCGAGGGCGGCGACGCGATAGCGGGCTTCCCGGCCGACCGCGGCTGGGACCTGGACGCCCTCTACGACCCCGACCCCGACAACGCCGGCACCTGCTACGTCCGCCACGGCGGCTTCCTCGACGGCGTGGGCGAGTTCGACGCCGCCTTCTTCGGGATCTCCCCGCGCGAGGCCCTGATGATGGACCCGCAGCAGCGGCTGATGCTGGAGACCGCCTGGGAGGCCTTCGAGCGGGCCGGGATCGACCCGGCCACCCTGCGCGGCACCCGCACCGGTGTCTTCGCCGGCACCAACGGCCAGGACTACGCCCGCCTGTCCACCTCCCCGGAGGACTTCGACGGGTACCTCGGGACGGGCAACGCCGCCGCCGTGATCTCCGGACGGCTCGCCTACACCTTCGGCCTCGAAGGCCCCGCGGTGACCGTGGACACGGCCTGCTCCTCCTCCCTCGTCGCCCTGCACCTCGCCGCCCAGGCGCTCCGCAAGGGCGAGTGCGCCCTCGCCCTGGTCAGCGGCGTGACGGTGATGTCCACGCCCGGCGCCTTCATGGAGTTCAGCCGCCAGCGCGGGCTGGCCGCCGACGGGCGCTGCAAGCCCTTCTCGGCCGCCGCCGACGGCACCGGCTGGAGCGAGGGCGTCGGCATGCTCCTCGTGGAGCGCCTCTCGGACGCCCGCCGCCACGGCCACCGCGTCCTGGCCGTGCTCCGCGGCAGCGCCGTCAACCAGGACGGCGCCTCCAACGGACTGACCGCCCCCAGCGGCCCGGCGCAGCAGCGCGTCATCCGCCAGGCCCTGGCCGACGCCCGGCTCACCGCGGCCGAGGTGGACGCCGTAGAGGCACACGGCACCGGCACCTCGCTCGGGGACCCGATCGAGGCCCACGCCCTGCTCGCCACGTACGGCCAGGACCGCCCGGCCGAACGGCCGCTGCTGCTGGGCGCACTCAAATCGAACATCGGCCACACCCAGGCCGCGGCCGGCGTGGCCGGCGTCATCAAGATGGTCATGGCCATGCAGCACGGGACCCTGCCCGCCACCCTGCACCTCGACGAGCCCTCCCCGCACGTGGACTGGTCGGCGGGAGCCGTCCGCCTGCTGACCGAGGCCGTCGCCTGGCCGGAGACGGAAGGCCCGCGCCGGGCCGGAGTCTCCTCCTTCGGGGTGAGCGGCACCAACGCCCACGTCATCATCGAGCAGCCGGCCCCCGAACCGGCCGCGCCCGACACCGGAGCCGCCCCGGCCGCCGGACCCGTCCGGGCCCCGCTCCTTTGGCCCTTCTCCGCCCGCACCCCCGAGGCGCTCCCCGAGCAGGCCGGGCGGCTCCTGGCGTACGTACGGGAACACCCGGACACCGAGCCCGCCGACATCGGCCACGCCCTCGCCACGACCCGCGCCCAACTGCCCCACCGGGCAGCCGTCGTGGGGCACGACCGCGACGAACTGGTCGCCGCCCTCACCGCCTTCGCCCGCCGGGAACCGACGGGCCGGGGCTTCGAGGGCACCGCCGCCCGCAAGACCAAGACGGCGTTCCTGTTCTCCGGGCAGGGCAGCCAGCGCCCGGGCATGGGCCGTGAACTGCACGCCGTCTTCCCGGTGTTCGCCGACGCCTTCGACGCGGTGTGCGCGGCCCTGGACCCGTATCTCGATCTCCCGCTGCGGGAGGTGGTGTTCGGCGAGGACGCGGAGCTGCTGAACCGGACCGGGTACACGCAGCCGGCACTGTTCGCGGTCGAGGTGGCGTTGTTCCGGCTGGTGGAGTCGTGGGGCGTGCGCCCGGACTTCCTGGCCGGGCATTCCGTCGGGGAGTTCGCGGCGGCCCACGTCGCGGGCGTGCTGTCGCTGGAGGATGCGGCGAAGCTGGTGGCCGCGCGCGGCCGGCTGATGCAGGAGCTGCCCTCGGGCGGTGTGATGGTCGCGGTCGAGGCCTCCGAGGAGGAGGTCCGGGCCCTGCTGGCCGGGTTCGAGGACCGGGCGGGCATCGCCGCCGTCAACGGGCTGGCGTCGGTGGTGCTTTCGGGTGCCGAGGACACCGTCACCGAGCTAGCCGGGAAGCTGGCGGCCGAGGGGCGCAAGACCAAGGCCCTGACGGTCTCCCACGCCTTCCACTCGCCGCTGATGGACCCGATGCTCGACGCCTTCCGCGAGCTCGTCGAAGCCGTCCCGTTCGCCGCACCGGCCCTTCCCGTGGTCTCCACCGTGACCGGCCGCCGCCTGACGGCCGCCGAACTGGGCGACCCCGAGTACTGGGTCGGCCAGGTGCGCGCAGCGGTCCGGTTCGCGGACGCGGTGCAGTACCTGGCGGACGCCGGAGCCTCGGTGTTCGTCGAGGTAGGGCCCGGGGGAGTGCTGTCCGGCCTGGCCCGGCCCCTGCTGGACGCGGACTCCGCGCACGCGGTACCCCTGCTGCGCGCGGAGTCCCCCGAGGACCTGGCCGCCGCCTCCGCACTGGCACGGCTGCACGTCCACGGAGTCCCGTGCGACCCGACCGCCCCGTCCGGCGGCCGCGCCGGCCGCCCGGCCCTCCACGACCTGCCCACCTACGCCTTCCAGCGGCGCCGCTACTGGCTGGAGTCCACGGCCTTCTCCGGCCGGCCCGCCGCCGACGCCGCCCGGGCCGCCGACCCGGCGGAAGCCGGGTTCTGGGACTCCGTGGAACGCGCCGACCTCGCCGCCTTCGCGCAGCGCCTCGGCCTCACCGACGACGCGCCCCTCAGCTCGGTCCTGCCCGCCCTCTCCCTCTGGCGCCGCAACCACCAGGAGCGGTCCACGCTCGACGGCCGGCGCTACCGCATCGCCTGGCAGCCCGCACCCGCCCCCGCCCGCACCGCCCCCGGCCGCCCCGGCGGCGGCTGGCTGGCCCTGGTCCCCGCCGCCCGCCCGGCCGACGACCCGTGGACGGCCGACGTCCTGCGGGCCCTGGAGGAGCACGGCGCGACCGTACGGCCCCTGCCGGTCGAACCCGGCACGGGCCGGGAGGCGCTCGTGGCCCTGCTGCGCGCCGCCGCCCACGACCACCCCGTCGACGGGGTCCTGTCGCTGCTGGCCCTCGACGAGCAGCCGCACCGGGCCCACCCCGTCCTGGCGGAAGGGCTCGCCGCGACCCTCGCGCTGGTCCAGGCCCTCGGCGACGCGGGCCTCGACGCCCCCCTGTGGTGCGCCACCCGGGGCGCCGTCTCCACCGGCACCTCCGACCCGCTGCGCAGCCCCGCCCAGGCGGCGGTCTGGGCCCTCGGCCGGACCGCCGCACTCGAACACCCCGCACGCTGGGGCGGCCTGGTCGACCTGCCCGAGGTGCTCGACGACCGCGCCGCCCGGCGCTTCGCGGCCGTCCTCGCGCACACCCACGCCGATGAGGACCAGCTGGCCGTGCGCGGCGCCGGCGTCTACGTACGCCGCCTGCTGCGCGCCCCCCAGGGGCAGTCCGAGCCGGCCACGGAAGCCGCGCCCGCCCGGCAGCCGCACGGCACCGTCCTGATCACCGGCGGCACCGGAGCCCTCGGCGCCCACGTGGCCCGCCGGCTCGCCGGGGCCGGAGCGGACCACCTGGTCCTCACCAGCCGCAGGGGAGCGGCGGCGTCCGGCGCCGCGGCGCTCCGCGCCGAACTCGAGGCCCTGGGCGCCCGGGTCACCATCGAGGCCTGCGACATCGCCGACCGGGAGGCCGTGGCCCGGCTGCTGGCCGGCCTCCCGCAGGACCACCCCCTCACCACCGTCGTCCACGCGGCCGGAGTGGGCACCCCGGCCATGCTGGCCGAGACCACCGCCGAGGAGTTCGCCGAGGTCCTCGCCGCCAAGACGGCCGGCGCCCGGCACCTCGACGAGCTGCTGGCCGAGGAGGCCGGGGCGCGCCCGCTCGACGCCTTCGTGCTCTTCTCGTCGATCTCCGGCGTGTGGGGCGCGGCCGGCCAGGCGGCCTACGCCGTGGCCAACGCCTCCCTCGACGCCCTCGCCGAACACCGCCGCGCCCGAGGACTCGCCGCCACCGCCGTCGCCTGGGGCCCCTGGGCCGGCGGCGGCATGGTCGAGGACGGCGACGCCGAGGACCGGCTGCACAAGCGCGGGCTGCCCGCCCTCAGCCCGGCCTCGGCCCTCGCCGCACTGGACGCCGCCCTCGCCGCGGACGAGACGACGGTGACGGTCGCCGACGTCGCCTGGGACCGCTTCGCGCCCTCCTTCACCCTGCTGCGGTCCAGCCCGCTGCTGAACGCAATTCCCGAGGCCGTCGAGGCCCTCGCCGGGGCAGCCGCGGGCACGGCGTCCGACGGCCCGGGCGACGGCGAACTGCCCGAGTTCGCCCGCCGCACCACCGCCCTGACCGCCGCCGAGCAGGCCCGCGCCGTCCTCGCCCTGGTACGGGCCGAGGCCGCCGCGGTGCTCGGCCACCAGGACGCGGAAGCGGTCCCGGCCGACCGGGCCTTCCGCGAACTCGGCTTCGACTCCCTCACCGCCGTGGAGCTGCGCAACCGCCTCGGCAGGACGACGGGGGTCCGGCTCCCGGCCACCCTCGTCTTCGACCACCCGTCCCCGTCCGCCCTGGCCGCCCACCTGCTGGCCGAGCTGACCGCGGCCGTCACGGGCCGGGCCGCCGCCTCGGCACCGACGGCCACCGCCCGCGGCGCCGACGACGGCGAGCCGCTCGCGATCGTCGCCATGAGCTGCCGCTACCCCGGCGAGGTGCGCAGCCCCGAGGACCTCTGGCGCCTCGTCGCCGAGGGCCGCGACGCGGTCGGCGGCTTCCCCGCCGACCGGGGCTGGGACCTGGACTCCCTCTACGACCCGGACCCCGACCGGCCCGGCACCACGTACGCCCGGGACGGCGGCTTCCTCCACGACGTCGCCGACTTCGACCCCTCCTTCTTCGGCATCTCGCCCCGCGAGGCCCTCGCCATGGACCCGCAGCAGCGCCTCCTGCTGGAGACCGCCTGGGAGGCCTTCGAACGGGCCGGCATGGACCCCACCTCCCTGCGCGGCACCGGCACCGGTGTGTTCATCGGCTCCGGCTACCAGGACTACGCCTCCCGCCTGCTGAGCGTCCCGCAGGACCTGGAGGGCTACATCGGCACCGGCAGTTCGGCGAGCGTCGTCTCCGGCCGCATTGCCTACTCCTTCGGCCTGGAGGGGCCGACGCTGACCGTGGACACGGCCTGCTCCTCCTCCCTCGTCGCCCTGCACCTCGCCGCGCAGGCCCTGCGGCGCGGCGAGTGCGACCTCGCCCTGGCCGGCGGGGTGACCGTGATGTCCACCCCCAACGCCTTCGTCGAGTTCAGCCGGCAGCGCGGTCTGGCCGTCGACGGGCGGTGCAAGCCGTTCGCGGCGGCGGCCGACGGCACCGGGTGGGGCGAGGGCGTGGGCATGCTGCTGGTGGAGCGGCTCTCCGACGCCCGCCGGGGCGGCCACCCCGTGCTGGCCCTCGTACGGGGCTCCGCGGTCAACCAGGACGGCGCCTCCAACGGCCTCACCGCCCCCAACGGCCCGGCCCAGCAGCGCGTCATCCGCCAGGCCCTCGCGAACGCCGGGCTCTCCCCGGCCGACGTGGACGTGGTCGAGGCGCACGGCACCGGCACCACCCTCGGCGACCCGATCGAGGCCCAGGCGCTGCTGGCGACGTACGGCCAGGACCGGGCGGAGGACCGGCCGCTGTGGCTGGGCTCCCTGAAGTCGAACATCGGGCACACCCAGGCCGCGGCCGGCGTGGGCGGGATCATCAAGATGGTCGAGGCGATGCGCCACGGCACCCTGCCCCGGACCCTCCACGTCGACGCGCCGACCCCGCACGTCGACTGGTCGGCGGGCGCCGTCGAGCTGCTGACCGAGCCCGTCGACTGGACGGCCGGAACGGACCACACCCGCCGGGCCGGCATCTCCTCCTTCGGCGTGAGCGGCACCAACGCCCACGTCATCATCGAGCAGCCGCCCGTGGAGCCCCCGGCACCCACCGAGACGCGCACCGCACCGAAGCCGGTCCCCTGGCTGATCTCCGGAACCGGGCCCGAAGCCCTCCGCGAGCAGGCAGAGCGCCTCCTCGACCACGTCGAGCGCCATCCGGCCCTGGAACCGGCGGACGTGGCCCTGTCCTTGGCGAGCTCCCGCGCGGCACTGGAACACCGCGCCGCCGTACTCGGCACCCGACGGGAGGACTTCCTGCCCGCACTGCGCGCCCTGGCCGCCCACGACCCGGCCACGGATACGGAGACGGCCCTCCGCGGCACGGCCGGCTCCCCGCCCGGCACGGCGTTCCTGTTCTCGGGCCAGGGGAGTCAGCGGCTGGGGATGGGGCGTGAGCTGTATGCCGCGTTCCCGGTGTTCGCGGACGCTTTCGATGCGGTGTGTGCCCGTGTCGACGGGTATCTGGACCGTCC
>NZ_JBFBDP010000084.1:0-8610 GCF_040701585.1 Streptomyces sp. NPDC093801
GTTGAGTTCTCAAGGAACGGACGCTTCCTTTGTACTCACCCTCTCGGGCTTTCCTCCGGGCTTTCGTTCTTTCCTGCGTTTCCGACTCTATCAGATCCTTTCGGGCCTGACTCCCAGTCAGCGGGGTTTGTCTTCCGGGCTGTTGGGCCCTTCCGACTCCTGAACTCTAGCGGATTTTCCCGGCAACCGATAATCGGGCCTTCGGAAATGAATTCGGACATGCCGAATTCGTTCCCGGTGGGAGATCGCGCTGAGTGGGTTGCCGCAACGAGGCGGCGGATTCGTTGACCTCAGAACCTTCCGGCGCTGGGGCAACTCGAAGAACCTTACGGATCCGCGAGGGGTGTGTCAACCCGGCAGGTCGGCGCCCGCCGGGGGTCGGTCAGGCGCGGGGCTGGAGGTCCTCCACGCGGTCCAGGACCCGGGTGAGCATGTCCCCCAGGACCCCGCGCTCCGCCGTGGAGAGGTCCTGGAGCAGGTCCTCCTCGAACACGGTCGCCGCGCGCATCGCGTCCAGCCACTTGCTGCGGCCCTCGTCGGTCAGCTCCACGATCACGCGGACCCGGTTGGACTCGTCCCGCTCCCGGGTGACCAGGCCCTCGGCCGTCATCCGGTCGATCCGGTGGGTCATGGCCGCCGGGGTCAGGCCCAGCTGCTTCGCGAGCTCGCTCGGGCCCATGCGGTACGGGGCGCCCGAGAGCACGAGGGCCTTGAGGACCTCCCACTCCGCGTTGCTGATGCCGAGCGCGGCCGTCTGGCGGCCGTACGCGACGTTCATGCGGCGGTTCAGGCGGCTGAGGGCCGAGACGACCTTCTCCACCTGGGGGTCCAGGTCCTGGAATTCGCGCTGGTAGACGGCGATCTGCTCGTCGAGGCTCGGCTCGTGGGCCGGCGTCGCGCCGTCGGGGGTGTCAGCCATGGTCCGAAGTATCCCACGAACCCGTTGGCGTCTAACTCCTTCGATGTGTAGAGTTAAGCATCGAACTTTAGGTATGAAGTCTTCAGACTTTAGCTATCAGGGCAGGTGAGAAGTGACCAAGGTGATGGGCGCTGCGATGCGGCGGATCCAGGCCGGGAACGCGCTGACCGCGTTCGGCATCGGCTTCACGGTTCCGTTCCTCTACATCTATGTGGCGCAGGTGCGCGGGCTGGGCTCCATGGCCGCCACGAGCGCGTTCGTGGCGTTCGCCCTGGGTGCCCTCGTCGCACTGCCCTTCACCGGCCGGGTCATCGACCGGCGCGGTCCGGTCCCCGTGGTCATGGGCGCGGCCGTGGCCGCCTCCGCGGGTGCCCTCGCCCTCGGGCTCTCCACCGGCGTCGGGCCGATCCTGCTGTCCGCCCTGGCCCTCGGTGCCGGACAGGCCGTGATGCAGCCGGCACTGGCCACGATGATCGTGTGGTGCTCGACGCCGTCGACCCGTACGCGCGCCTTCGCCCTGCAGTTCTTCATGCAGAACCTGGGTCTGGGCATCGGCGGTCTCGCCGGCGGCCAGATCGTCGACGTGACGCGGCCCGGGAGCTTCACCCTGTTGTTCGGCATCGAGGCCGTGATGTTCCTGGTGCTGGCCGGGGTGATCGCCACCGTACGGATGCCGCAGGCGCCCAGCATCAAGGACGCGCTGCCCAAGGACCCGTCCCGGACGGCCGGCGGCGGCTGGAAGCGGCTCCTGCGCCACAAGGCCATGGTGCAGCTGTGCCTCCTGGGCTTCGTGCTCTTCTTCGCCTGTTACGGACAGTTCGAGTCGGGTCTGGCCGCGTTCGGTACGGAGGCCGCGGGGATCTCCCCGTCCACGCTGGGGTTCGCACTGGCCGCCAACACGGGTGCGATCGTCGTGGCGCAGTTCGTGGTGCTGAAGCTGGTCGAGAAGCGCCGCCGGTCGCGGGTCATCGCGCTGGTCGGGCTGATCTGGACCGTCGCGTGGCTGATCGCCGGGTTCTCCGGGCTGGGGCACGGCAGCGCGACGATGGCCGCCGCCGCGTTCGTGAGCACGTACGCGCTCTTCGGGATCGGTGAGGCGATGCTGTCGCCGACCCTGGCCCCGCTGGTGGCCGACCTGGCTCCGGAGGGCTCGGTCGGGCAGTACAACTCGGCGTTCGCGCTGGTCAAGCAGATGGCCCTGGCGCTGGGGCCGCTGGGCGTGCCGGTGGGTGCGGGTGCTCCGATGCTGTACGTCGGGACCTTCGTGCTGGTCTCGGTGGGGATCTCGGGTCTGGCGCTGCGGCTCGGCAGGCGGCTGACCCCGGTGCAGGACAACCCGTCCCTGCTGCACGGCAGGGTCGTGGCGCAGGGGCCGGCGGCCGCCCCGCAGGATGCGGAGCGGGCGGAGCAGCGGGCGGAGCGGGTGTCCGCGTAAGAAGGGGTGCAGGTATGGGGAGAGGCCCCGGTCCGGGTGGACCGGGGCCTCTGCCGTCGTCGGCGGCTATGCGTCGGGGAGGGCGAACTCGCACCAGACGGCCTTGCCGCCGCCGGGGGTGCGGCGGGAGCCCCAGGCCGAGGCGATGGTGGCGATGATCGAGATGCCGCGGCCGGTCTCGTCGGCGGGTTCGGCGCGGCGCCGGCGCGGGAGGTGGTCGTCCCCGTCGGTGACCTCGACGATCAGGCGGCGGTCGGTGCGGCGCAGGCGCAGGCGCATGGGCGGGGTGCCGTGCTGGAGGGAGTTCGCGACGAGCTCGCTGGCGGCGAGTACGCCGAGGTCGCAGAGCTCGACGGGGAAGCGCCAGGAGGTGAGGACGCCCTGGGCGAAGGCGCGGGCTCGGGGGGCGGCCTCGACGCCGCCGAGGAGTTCCAGGGCGGCGTTGTGGAAGAGCTCGGCGTCGGCTCCGGTGCGGGCGGGCTGCTGGAGGACCATGACGGCGACGTCGTCGTCGTGGTCGGCGTCCACGCCGAGGGCGCGCATCAGCCGGTCGCAGATGATCGCGGGGGTGCCCTGGGCTCCGGCGAGGGCGCGTTCGAGGGCGGAGACGCCTTCGTCGATGTCCTCGCCGCGGCGTTCGACGAGGCCGTCGGTGTAGAGGACGGCGGTGGAGCCGGGGCCGAGGGCGATGGTGCCGGAGGTGTGGAGCCAGCCGCCGGTGCCCAGCGGGGGGCCGGTGGGGTCGGCGGCGCGGCGCACGGTGCCGTCCTCGTCGCGGACGAGGATCGGCAGGTGGCCGGCGGAGGCGTAGGCGAGGAGGCCTTCGTTGGGGTCGTGGACGGCGTAGACGCAGGTGGCGATCTGGCTGGCGTCGATCTCGGCGGCGAGGCCGTCGAGGAGCTGGAGGACCTCGTGCGGGGGCAGGTCGAGGCGGGCGTAGGCGCGGACGGCGGTGCGCAGCTGGCCCATGACGGCGGCGGCGCGGACCCCGCGGCCCATGACGTCGCCGATGACGAGGGCGGTGCGGCCGGCGCCGAGGGTGATGACGTCGTACCAGTCGCCGCCGACGGCGGCTTCGGTGCCGCCGGGCTGGTAGGTGGCGGCGATGCGGAGGTCGTCGGGCTGTTCCAGTTCCTGCGGGAGGAGGGAGCGCTGGAGGGTGACAGCGGCTTCGCGCTGGCGGCGTTCGCTGGCGCGGAGGCGGTCGACGGCTTCGGCGTGGTCGGTGACGTCGGCGAGGTGGACCAGGATGCCGGTGTGGTGGGGGTCGGGGCGGCCGTCGGCGTCGGCCTTGGGGAACTGCACGGGGGTGCAGGTGACGGTGTAGGAGCTGCCGCCGCCGGGGGCCTGGCGGTTCTTGGCGGTGCGGGGTCTGCCGCTGCGCTGGACCTGGTCGAGGAGGGGCAGGAGGCCGAGCTCGCCGAGTTCGGGGAGGGCGAGGTGGGCGGGGGTGCCGGTGGTGCGGGGTCCGAAGCCGGCGGTGTAGGCGTCGTTGACGTAGGCGACGCGGTGCTCGGGGCCGTGGACGAGGGCGACGAGGGCGGGGAGGAGTCCGAGGACCTCCTGCACGGAGAGCTCGTCGAGGGCGGGTACGGCGGGGAGCGGGGCGGTGCCGGTGCCGGAGACGGTGGCGTCGGCGGGGCTGCCGTCGCTGGGCGTGACGGGGTGGGGGGCGGCGCCGCGGGCTGCGGGGACGGAGCCCTCACCCCGTTTGGCCTGGGCTGCGGCGTGCTCGTTCCGGGCGGCGGCGCGGCGCTGCGTTCCGGGGAACCGGGCGCTCCATCGCGTGAAGTTCACTGCGTTCAAGCCTCGTGGTGTCGCAAGTGGTCGCGGTGTCTCCTCCCGGTGGTGCCGGAAGGTGCCCCGTGTGGTCGGTCGCTTGCTGCTGGTCACTCCGTGGGGCGTCACTCTGTGCAGGTGTGAGCCCACCTATGGTCACACGTCCAGTGTGGCGGACCGCACTGACAACGTCAGCCCTTGCCGTCTTCCGGGGGGTTGGGGGCGGGGTGCTGGAGGTGGTGGCGGGGGCCGCCGCCGGCGGCCAGTTCGAACTCTGCCCTGGGGTGTTCGAGGGATCCGAGGGAGACGATCTCGCGGGTGAAGAGCCCGGCGAGGGTCCATTCGGCGAGGACGCGCATCTTGCGGTTGAAGGTGGGGACGCGGCTGAGGTGGTAGGTGCGGTGCATGAGCCAGGCCGGGTAGCCCTTGAGCTTGCGTCCGTAGACGTGGGCGACGCCCTTGTGGAGGCCGAGGGAGGCGACGGAGCCCACGTATTTGTGGGCGTATTCGGTGAGGGTCTCGTCGCGGAGGGCGGCGACGAGGTTGTCGGCGAGCTGTTTGGCCTGGCGGACGGCGTGCTGGGCGTTGGGGGCGCATTCGCGGCCGGGTTCTTCGGCGGTGATGTCGGGGACGGCGGCGGCGTCGCCCGCGGCCCAGGCGTGTTCGACGCCTTCGACGGTCAGGAAGGAGGTGCAGCGCAGGCGGCCGCGTTCGTTCCTGGGGAGGTCGGTGGCGGCGAGCAGGGGGTGGGGTTTGACGCCGGCGGTCCAGACGATGGTGCGGGTGGGGAAGCGGGAGCCGTCGCTGAGGACGGCGACGCGGTTCTCGCAGGAGTCGAGGCGGGTCTCCAGGCGGACGTCGATGTTGCGGCGGCGCAGTTCGCGGACGGTGTAGACGCCCATCTCGGGGCCGACCTCGGGGAGGATCCGGTCGCTGGCCTCGACCAGCACCCATTTCATGTCCTCGGGCTTGATGTTGTGGTAGTACCGGGCCGCGTAGCGGGCCATGTCCTCCAGTTCGCCGAGTGCCTCGACGCCGGCGTAGCCGCCGCCGACGAAGACGAAGGTGAGGGCGGCGTCGCGGATCGCGGGGTCGCGGGTGGAGGAGGCGATGTCCATCTGTTCGATGACGTGGTTGCGCAGGCCGATGGCCTCTTCCACGGTCTTGAACCCGATGCCGTAGTCGGCGAGGCCGGGGACGGGGAGGGTGCGGGAGACGGATCCGGGGGCGAGGACGAGTTCGTCGTACTCGATCTCCAGGTCGCCGGTGCCCTCCTCGGGGGTGGCGAGGGTGGTGACGGTCGCGGTGCGTTTGGCGTGGTCGATCCGCTGGGCCTGGCCGATGACGATGCGGCAGCGGTCGAGGACGCGGCGCAGGGGGATGACGACGTGGCGCGGGGAGATCGCGCCGGCGGCGGCTTCCGGGAGGAAGGGCTGGTACGTCATGTAGGGCTCGGGGGTCACCACGGTGACCTCGGCTTCGCCGGATCTGAGCTTCCGCTGGAGGTGCAGGGCGGTGTACATGCCGACGTATCCGCCGCCGATGACGAGGATGCGCGTGCGGGGCGGGGTACCGGGGGCGTCGCCCCGCGAGTTAGCAGCCTTCACCATCCCATGACGCACCGTGGCCGGGAGTTTGTCCACAGGCCCGACAGATTGTGTGACCGGTGGGGAGGACGGGGCGGGGCTGTCGAGGAAGCCGGATGGTGTGAGAAGTTCGCAGGTCAGGCCGCGCGGAAGGGGTGATTCCGGAGGCTTGCGGCGGAAAAGTGGGGGTGAATGCTCCGATCGGGCGGTGCTCCGTCGGGGGCTGCCTCTTCTGAATTGACTCTGGCTCAACTATGTTCGTATCTCGTCGAGGAGTAGGACCAGGGCCCTCATGACCGTGGCCCCCCTCGGCACGAAGGCGGGGAGTGTCTCCGGGGGGAGACAAATGATTACCGGGGGATACATATGCATATTTCCGATTTCCATGGTTCTGCCACCGCTCTGTCCGCAGAGAGCGGCGGCCGTGTGATCGCGGGCACGACCACCCACGGCACCGGTCGTTCGACGCCCCTGCGCGTCGATGCGCAGCGCAACCTCGAACACGTCCTGCGCGCCGCGCGCGAGGTCTTCGGGGAGCTGGGCTACGGAGCCCCGATGGAGGACGTCGCACGGCGCGCGCGGGTCGGCGTCGGGACCGTCTACCGGCGGTTCCCCAGCAAGGACGTGCTGGTCCGGCGCATAGCCGAGGAGGAGACCGCCCGGCTGACGGAGCAGGCGAAGTCCGCTCTGGGCCAGGAGGAGGAACCGTGGCAGGCGCTGTCGCGCTTCCTGCGCACCTCCGTGGCCTCGGGCGCGGGCCGGCTGCTGCCGCCGCAGGTGCTGCGGGTCGGCGCGGCCGAGGAGGACGGCGCCGAGGACGAGGGCGCGGCGCGCGTTCCGCACCAGCGCCAGGCCGTCGCGGGCGGGGCCCCGGAGCTGCGTGTCGTGGGCTCGCGGACCCCGGTCGAGGACGAGCCGTCGGAGGACGCGGGCGCGGGTGCGCTGCTGGAGGTCGTCGGCCGGCTGGTGGACCGGGCGCGGGAGGCCGGTGAGCTGCGGGCCGATGTCACGGTGGCCGATGTGCTGCTGGTGATCGCGACCGCGGCGCCCGCGCTGCCCGACCCGGCGCAGCAGGCCGCGGCTTCGGCGCGGCTGCTGGACATCCTGCTCGAGGGGCTGCGTTCCCGTACGGCGTGAGCCGCGCGGGGCGGCGCGCCCGCCGGTGGTGACGGTCCGCCCGGCCCCCGCAGGGGTGGGGGCCGGGCGGGTCCGGTCGCCGGGCGGTCGACGGGACGCTCCGCGCGGCCGCGCACCCGAAAGGGTGAGGGGCGGTGCTGCGGTCCGCCGGACCTTCCCCGGACGGGTGGACCGTGCGCAAGGCGGGCCGGGGTGCCCGTGCCGTGTGACACGCTGGGCCGGTGGACCGGTCTGAGTGTGTCGTGCGGGGGCTTCCGCGATGAGCGTTGACGGACGGGACGAGTCTTCCGGTGGCGAGACCGCGGCGGGCAGCCTGCCCGCCCGGCAGGTTCCGGCCCAGCGCGAGCCCGGAGGGCGGCGGCACGCCGCTCCCGGGTCGGGCGGCGCCGAGCTGCCCCCGTCCGACGGGGACTTGGTCGCCCGGACGCGCGCCGGTGACGACGGTGCGTACGAGGAGCTGTTCCGTCGGCACGCCGAGGCCGTACGGCGCTACGCGCGCAGCTGCTGCCGTGACGGACACACCGCCGACGACCTGACCGCCGAGGTGTTCGCGCGGACGCTCCAGGCGGTGCGGGGCGGGGCGGGGCCGGACCAGTCGGTGCGGGCCTATCTGCTGACCACCGTGCGGCGGGTCGCCGCCGCCTGGGCGACGACGGCCCGGCGGGAGCATCTGGTCGAGGACTTCGCGGTGTTCGCGGAGCAGGCCGCCGCGGGCGAGAGCGGCGGCGTGCCGGCCGGGCTGTCGGGGGACGACACCCTGGAACTGGGCGCGGACGTCCGGGCGATGCACGAGGCGGAGCGGTCCCTCGCGATGCAGGCCTTCCGGAGCCTGCCGGAGCGGTGGCAGGCCGTGCTGTGGCACACCACGGTCGAGGACTCCCCGCCGAGTGCGGTCGCCCCGCTGTTCGGGCTGAGTGCCAATGCGACGGCGGTGCTGGCCAGTCGGGCCCGGGAGGGCCTCAAGCAGGCCTACCTCCAGGCCCACGTGAGTTCCGCGCTGCGCGCGGGCGGGGACTGCGCGCAGTACGCGGACCGGCTGGGCGCCTATGCCCGGGGCGGGCTGCGGATGCGGGCGGAGCGGGGGCTGCGGCGGCACCTGGAGGAGTGCGCGAAGTGCCGGCTGGCCGCCGGGGAGCTCAAGGACGTGAACGCGGGGATCCCCGCGCTGCTGCCGGTCGCGGTCATCGGCTGGTTCGCCGCCGGGTACGCCGCGAAGGCGGCCGGGGTGGTGGCCGGCGGGGTCGTCGCCGCCGGCGGTGCCGGGGCGGCGGCCGCGGCGGCCGGCGGTGCCTCGGCTGCGGGGGCCGGCGGTGCGTCGGCTGCGGGGGCCGCGGGGGCCGGGGCTGTCGGCGGTGCGGGTGGCGTCGCCGGTGCGGGTGGGGCGGCGGGGGCCGCCGGTGCCGGTGGGGCTGCTGGTGGGGCTGGTTCCGCCGGTGGGGCCGGGGGTGCTGTGGTCTCGGAGGGGCTGGGGCTGCCGGCGAAGGCCGCCATCGCCGCCGGGATAGCGGTCGCGGCGGCCGCCGGGGTGGTGTTCGCCCTGACCGGGGACGAGCCCGAGCCGGAGGCGAGGCCGGCGCCCAGTGCGGTGGCGCCTGCTGTGCCCCGGGCGCCCGTGGCCGCCGTACCGGAGCCGGCCCCACCCGCGGATCCGGCGCCGGCGGCGGGCGGCCCCGTACCGCCGGCGCGCAGTGCGTCGCCGTCCGCGCCGGCGCCGCGCCCCGCCCCCACCACCGGACCCGCCCTCACCCTGCGGC
>NZ_JBFBDP010000085.1:0-7127 GCF_040701585.1 Streptomyces sp. NPDC093801
GTCTTCCAGGGTGTGCGTGAGGTGCTGACGGGCGGTGACGTGGTCCCCGCGTCTTCCGTTCGCCGGGTTCTTGAGGCGAATCCGGGTGTGGTGGTACGGCACCTGTACGGGCCGACGGAGATCACCCTGTGTGCGACGCAGCATGCTGTGTTCAACCCTGCCGAGGTGGGGATCACGCTGCCGATCGGGCGGCCGCTGGACAACACCTGTGTGTACGTCCTGGACCGGGCGCTTCAGCCGGTTCCCGCGGGTGTGGCGGGCGAGCTGTACGTGGCGGGGGCCGGCCTGGCCCGCGGCTACCTCAACCGCCGGGACCTGACCGCGGAGCGTTTCGTCGCCGACCCCTACGGTCCCGCGGGATCGCGGATGTACCGTACGGGCGACCTGGTCCGCTGGAGCGGTTCCGGAGAGCTGGAGTTCGTCGGGCGCGCCGACGACCAGGTCAAGATCCGAGGCTTCCGTGTCGAGCCGGCTGAAGTCGAGGCCGTACTGGCCGCGCATGCCTCGGTGGCACAGTCCGCCGTACTCGTGCGCGAGGACCAGCCCGGCGACAAACGCCTCGTCGCCTACGTCGTCCCGGCATCCGACGCGGCGCCGACGAGCGTGGCCGCGTTGCGTACGCACCTCTCCGGGGTGCTTCCCGAGTACATGGTCCCGTCCGCGATCGTCGTACTGGACGAGCTCCCACTGACCCAGAACGGAAAGGTGGACCGCAAGGCCCTGCCGGCTCCGTACGTGACGGCCGAGAGCGTCTACCGGACGCCGCGCACACCTCGCGAAGAGGTGCTGTGCGGCCTGTTCGCCGAGGTGCTGGGCCTGCCGCAGGTCGGGGTCGACGACAACTTCTTCGAGCTCGGCGGCCACTCGCTGCTGGCCACCCGTGTGGTCAGCCGGATCCGTTCGACGTTGGGCATCGAGGTTCCGATCCGGGCACTGTTCGAGACCCCGACCGTCGCGAAGCTCGCGGGCCGGCTGACCGAGGCCGACCTGGCCCGGCCCGCTCTCGAGACGCGGCCGCGTCCGGAGGTGCTCCCGCTGTCGTTCGCGCAGCGCCGGCTGTGGTTCATCGGTGAGCTGGAGGGCGCGAACCCGACCTACAACATTGCGACGGCCCTGCGGCTGACGGGCGCGTTGGACCGGCAGGCGCTGCGTGAGGCACTGCGGGACGTCGTGAACCGTCACGAGGTCCTGCGAACGGTGTTCCCGGCCCACCAGGGACAGCCACGACAGCAGATCCTGGACGTCGGCGCGCTGGATCCGCTCCTGACCGTCCTCGACGCGACGGGGTGCGACGAGGCGGCCGTGGCGGAGAAGATCGCCGGAGCGGCCGCACACACCTTCGACCTGTCGAGTGAGGTGCCGCTGCGGGCGTGGCTGTTCCAGCTCGGAGCGGACGAGCAGGTGCTGCTGTTCCTGGTGCACCACATCGCCGGTGACGGCTGGTCGATGGAGCCGCTCGCACGTGATGTGTCGATCGCGTACGCGGCGCGCCTCGAAGGGTCCGAACCTCAGTGGCAGCCGCTGCCCGTGCAGTACGCGGACTACACCTTGTGGCAGCACCAACTGCTGGGGTCCGAGGAGGACACCGGCAGCGTGCTCTCCCAGCAGCTCACCTACTGGCGTGAGACCCTTGCCGATCTGCCGGACGAACTGGCCCTGCCGGCCGACCGGCCACGTCCTCCCGTACCCACCCACCACGGTGACACCATCGGGCTGAGCATCCCGGCCGACCTGCATCAGGGTCTCGCCGAACTGGTGCGGGCCGAGGGCGTGACCATGTTCATGGCCCTGCAGGCAACGCTGGCCACGGTCCTGTCCCGGCTGGGGTCGGGCACGGACATTCCGATCGGAACACCGGTCGCGGGGCGCACCGACGACGCGCTGGACGACCTCGTCGGGTTCTTCGTGAACACGCTGGTCCTGCGCACGGACGTCTCCGGCGATCCCACGTTCAGTGAGCTGCTGGGCCGGGTGCGGGAGACGGGTCTGGGTGCGTTCGCGCATCAGGACGTGCCGTTCGAGCGGCTGGTGGAGGACCTGGCGCCGTCGCGGTCCATCGCCCGGAACCCCCTGTTCCAGGTGATGTTGGCCCTGCAGAACAACACCCAGGCGGTACTGGAGCTGCCGGGCCTCGACGTCAGTGCCGTGCCGGGAGGCGAAGCGCCGGCGAAGTTCGACCTGTCCTTCAGCTTCAGCGAGGTGTTCGGCTCCGGGTCCGCTCCGGCCGGGCTGCGCGGTGCGATCACGTTCGCCACCGATCTGTTCGACCGGACCACGGTCGAGCGGATCGCTGAGCGCTTCATCGGCTTCCTGCGGTCCGTGGTCGCCGATCCGCGTCAGCGGATCGGCCGGGTCGACATCCTGGACGCCGGGGAGCGGCGCCGCATCCTCACGGAGTGGAACGACACCGCCCGTCACCTCCCCGCCGTGACGCTGCCTGAGCTGATCCAGGGCCAGGTGGCTCGTACGCCTCGGGCGACCGCCGTCGTCCATCAGGGCGTCGAGCTGTCCTATGCGGAGCTGAACGCACGGGCGAACCGGCTGGCCAGGCTGCTCATCGAGCGGGGCGTGGGCCCGGAGACGCCGGTCGGTGTGGCCATGGAACGCTCCGCCGACCTCACGATCGCCCTTCTCGCGGTGCTCAAGGCCGGCGGGGCGTACGTGCCCGTCGATCCGGCCTACCCGGCCGAGCGGATCGCCTACATGCTGGACGACGCGCGGCCCGTGCTGGTGATCACCAGTACCGGGGCTGCGGCGAGCGTGGCGGGCGCGGACGCGTCGGCGTGCGTGGTCGTGGACGAGCCGCAGACCACCGAGCTGCTCCGGCGCTTCGACGCCGGCGACGTGGCGGATGCGGAGCGTGTGAGTGAACTCCTGCCCTCCCATCCGGCGTACGTGATCTACACGTCGGGTTCGACGGGCCGGCCCAAGGGCGTCGTGGTGCAGCACCAGGGCCTGGCGAGTCTGGCGGCCGGGCAGATCGAGCGCTTCGCGGTCGACGCCGACAGCCGCATGCTGCAGTTCGCCTCGCCGAGTTTCGACGCGTCGATCTCGGAGCTGGTGACGACCCTCTGCGCCGGCGCCCGCCTCGTGCTCACCTCGTCCGAGGAGCTGCTGGCGGGCCCGACGCTGACGCGCGTCGTTGCCGAGCATGCCATCACGCATGTGACGGTGCCGCCGGCGGTGTTGGCGACGTTGGAGCCGGATGCGCTGCCGACGGTGTCGACCCTGGTGACGGCCGGCGAGGCCCTGGGTGGGGAGCTGGTGGGCCGGTGGGCTGCGGGCCGCCGGCTGCTGAACGCGTACGGGCCGACGGAGACGACGGTGTGCGCGACGGTGACCGATCCACTGGACGCGGACGCCGTCCCGCACATCGGCTCGCCGCTGGTCAATACGCGGGTGTACGTCCTGGACGGGGGGTTGCAGCCGGTTCCGCCGGGTGTGGCGGGTGAGCTGTACGTGGCGGGTGCGGGTCTGGCCCGCGGGTACCTGAACCGTCCCGGGCTGACGGCGGAGCGGTTCGTCGCCAATCCGTTCGGGGCCGCGGGCGAGCGGATGTACCGCACGGGTGACGTGGTGCGGTGGAACGCGGCCGGTGTGCTGGAGTTCGTGGGACGGGCCGATGACCAGGTCAAGGTCCGCGGCTTCCGGATCGAGCTGGGCGAGGTCGAGGCCGTGCTGGTGTCGCACCCGTCGGTGGCGCAGGCCACGGTGATCGTCCGCGAGGACATCCCCGGAGACAAGCGCCTGGTCGGATACGTCGTCCCGGCGGGAGCGGTCCGGGTGGATGTCGACGCCGTACGCGATCACCTGTCCGAGGTGCTGCCCGAGTACATGGTGCCGTCGGCGCTCGTGGTGCTGCTCGGACTGCCGCTGACGGTGAACGGAAAGCTCGACCGCAAGGCCCTGCCCGCCCCCGGCTCGAACGACGCGACGTCGGACAGCCGGGAACCCTCGACCGCACAGGAGGGGATCCTGTGCAGCATCTTCGCCGAGCTGCTGGGCCACCCCCGGGTCGGGCTGGACGACGACTTCTTCGAGCTGGGCGGGCACTCGCTGCTGGCCACGCGGCTGGTCATCCGCATCCGCAAGGTCCTCGGCGTGGAAGTGCCGATCCGTGCGCTGTTCGAGATGCCGACCGTGGCCGGACTCACGCGCCGACTGGCGGAGGCCGGCCAGGCCCGGCCCGCGCTGACCGCCACGGCCCGGCCGGACGCGGTGCCGCTGTCGTTCGCGCAGCGGCGACTGTGGTTCCTGGGCGAGCTGGAAGGCCCCAACCCCGCCTACAACATCCCCATCGCCCTCCGCCTGACCGGCGACCTCGACCACGACGCACTGCAGGCGGCCCTCCGGGACCTCGTCGCACGGCACGAAGTGCTGCGGACCGTGTTCCCGTCCGCCGACGGGCAGCCGCGACAGCGGATCCTCGACCCGGAGGACCTCTCCATCGATCTGCCCGTGGTCGACGCCGGCGGCTTCGAGGAGGCGGAGCTGGCGGATGCGGTGGCCCGGGCCTCGGTGCACCCCTTCCGTCTGGCGACCGAGATCCCGCTGCGGGCCTCGCTGTTCGCGGTGGGACCGCAGGAGCACGTGCTCCTCCTCGTGGTGCACCACATCGCCGGTGACGGCTGGTCGCTGGGCCCGCTGGCGCGCGCCGTGTCCACCGCGTACGCGGCACGGCTGCGTGGATACGCACCCCAGTGGGAACCGCTGCCGGTGCAGTACGCGGACTACACCCTGTGGCAGCGGGAGCTGCTGGGCGACGATGACGATCCGGACAGCGTGCTGTCCCAGCAGCTGGCCTACTGGCGCAGCGCCCTCGCCGGCCTGCCGGAGGAGCTGGCGCTGCCGACGGACCGGTCGCGCCCGGCCATCGCCACACAGCGTGGTGACACCATCGCCCTGACCGTCCCGGCCGACGTCCACCAGTGCCTGGCCGAGCTGGCCCGCGCCGAGGGCGTGACGGTGTTCATGGTGCTGCAGGCAGCTCTGGCGACACTGTTCTCCCGGATCGGGGCGGGCACGGACGTGCCGATCGGCTCGCCGATCGCGGGACGGCTGGACGACGCGCTCAACGACGTCGTCGGGTTCTTCGTCAACACGCTGGTCTTCCGGACCGACACGTCGGGCGATCCCACCTTCGCCGACCTGCTGGGCCGGGTGCGGGAGACGGGTCTGGACGCTTTCGCCCATCAGGACGTCCCGTTCGAGCGGCTGGTGGAGGAGCTGTCCCCGGCCCGGTCCATGGCCCGGCATCCGCTGTTCCAGGTCATGCTCACCCTGCAGAACAACGCGCAAGCCGTCCTCGACCTGCCCGGCCTCGACGTCGACGGCATGCCCCCGGGCGTCACCCCGGCGAAGTTCGACCTGTCCTTCGCCTTCGGCGAGGCCTTCGACACCGACGGGGAGCCGGCCGGGCTGCGCGGCAGCGTCACCTTCGCCACCGACCTCTTCGACCGGACGACGGTGCACCGGCTCGCCCAGCGCTTCGTGCGTGTTCTGCAGGCCGTCGTCACCGCCCCGCGGCAGCCGATCGGCCAGGTCGACGTCCTGGACGCCGATGAGCGCCACCGTCTGCTGACCGAGTGGAACGACACCGCCCGGGACGTCCCGGCCCGCACGCTCGCGGAGCTGTTCCAGGCACAGGCGGCGCGTACTCCGGAGGCCACGGCCGTCGTCTCCGACGGCACCGGGCTGACCTACCGGGAGCTGAACGGGCGGGCGAACCGGCTCGCCCGGCTGCTCGTCGAGCGGGGTGTCGGCCCGGAGTCCCTGGTCGGGGTGCTCATGGAACGCTCCCCCGACCTGGTGGTCGCCCTGCTCGCGGTCCTGAAGGCCGGCGGCGCGTACGTGCCGATCGACCCCGAGTATCCCGCCGAGCGCATCGCCCTCATGCTGGAGGACGCGCGGCCGGCGCTGGTGATCAGCAGCTCACGGACGGAAAGGCCGCAGGTCGGGGACGGAGCGCCCCAGCTCGTACTGGACGGGCCCGAGACCGTCGCGGACCTCGTCCGCCGAGGCGACGCGGACCTGGCCGAGTCCGAACGCGCTGCGGCGCCGCTGCCTTCGCATCCGGCATACGTGATCTTCACGTCGGGTTCGACGGGGCGGCCCAAGGGTGTGGCCGTGCCGCACCGGGGCGTGGTGAACCGGCTGCAGTGGATGCAGTCCGAGTACCGCATCGGCGCCTCGGACCGCGTCCTGCAGAAGACGCCCTTCGGATTCGACGTGTCCGTGTGGGAGTTCTTCTGGCCGCTGTCGACCGGCGCGGCACTGGTGCTCGCGAGGCCCGGTGGCCACCGCGATCCCGGCTATCTCGCGGAGCTGATCCAGCGCGAGGGGATAACCGTCGCGCACTTCGTCCCGTCGATGCTGCAAGCGTTCGTGGGAGAGTCCTCCGTGACCGCCTGTACGGGGCTGCGGGCGGTGTTCTGCAGCGGTGAGGCCTTGTCGGCGGACCTGCGCGACCGGTTCCGGACCCTGCTCGACGTGCCGCTCCACAATCTGTACGGGCCCACCGAGGCCTCGGTGGACGTGACCGCCTGGCCGTGCGAGAACGACGCCGAAGCCGCCACCGTGCCCATCGGACGCCCCGTGTGGAACACCCGTGTCTACGTGCTGGACGCGGCCCTGCGGTTGGTGCCCGCCGGCTCGGTCGGCGAGCTGTACCTGGCGGGCGACCAGCTGGCCCGTGGTTACGTGAACCGGCCCGGTCTGACGGCGGAGCGGTTCGTCGCGGATCCGTTCGGGGCCGCGGGCGAGCGGATGTACCGCACCGGTGACCTGGTGCGGTGGAGCGCGGACGGCGTTCTGGAGTTCGTGGGCCGGGCTGATGACCAGGTCAAGGTCCGGGGTTTCCGGATCGAGTCGGGTGAGGTCGAGGCGGCGTTGGTGTCGCATCCGTCGGTTTCGCGGGCGGCGGTCGTGGTGCGCGAGGACCGGCCGGGAGACCGACGCCTCGTGGCCTACGTCGTTCCCGACCCCACTGCCGGGGCCTCGCTGGATGTGGCAGGGCTGCGTGGCCATGTCGGGGGGTTGCTGCCGGAATACATGGTGCCGGCGGCTGTGGTGGCGCTGGACGGCCTGCCGTTGACGGTCAACGGGAAGCTGGACCGCAAGGCGCTGCC
>NZ_JBFBDP010000086.1:0-6735 GCF_040701585.1 Streptomyces sp. NPDC093801
CGACACCTCGAAGCGTGGAGAACGGCCGCCTCCGCCGTCCCGGGAAGAACCGCAGATCAGCAGGTTGAGTGACGTGCGAGGTTAAACGCCAAGCTGAGAAGCCGTTGTCGTACCGATCTTGGCGAGCATGGGTTCGAATGCGGCGGCTCGGTCGGGCGATCTTCGGTCTGTCCGTGCATGAAGACAGAGCCTCTGGTGCAGCTCGGGGTTGTCGAGACCTTGAGCACACCAGGAGGCTCTACCGAGGGCATCCCGGCACCTCCACCGCAGGGACGACACAACACCTCGTCTCTGCCGCCGAAACACTGACCCTATGCCTGACCAGCGCAAACGCACCCGTCACTCTCGGAAGGACAGCGGCTTCTAACCGGCCCGCACGGGAATCGTGTCAGAAGTCTGGTCTAGGTTTGGCCTGTGAACCACAACAGCTCCAAGGCCGGGGCGCCCCGCGAGCCTGACTTGCCGCCGTATCAGGTAGTCCTAGCGGAGAATGATTGGGGTTCGCTCCAGACGGCTTTCGGGAACGGTGAGTGCCTTCCCAAAGTCCTGGCACGGTTGCTGGAGCCTGATCCCAAGGTGCAGGTCACCGCTTTGTCGGAACTGAGTGAGCTGGTCGGCCACCAGAACAGCATCTACGAAGCCACAGCCCCCGTCGCCATGTATGTCGCCGGCATCCTCACCCACCCGGCGGCCATGACCCTCCGGCCGTATCGCAACGTCCCCATCCGCGCGACATTGTTGAACTGGTTGGTTTCCACGGCCTACGACGCCTCCGACGAGATTGTCGACCGCACCGAGCAGTACTTCCCTGGCTTCCTCACCCACGACACCACGCTGGCGGCCTTCCGGGACCTGCGCCCGACGCTTTATCGAGCCGTCGCGCCCTTCCTGCAGGACAGTCACGAGGACGTGCGCGAAGCAGCCGGCCTCGCCGCGCTCATCCTCGCCGAACACCCCGCGCTCGCCCAGCACCGCGATCACCTCGCCGTGCACGCGCGCCGCATCCTAGACACCAGCAGCGACGACCCTAACCGGCGCGTTGCCTGGAAGGCCCTCGAAGCATGGGGCCACGACGTCACCGACATTGAACCTTTCCAGGAGGAGCCCTGGGACTGCGGGCCACATAGCGATGGCCGCGGCGATCTCGAACCTCCCTTCTGACTGATAGGCGCACGGCCCGCAGGTTCGAACGGGGCCCGGATCGGGTGAGTTCGCGGTTGGCGGAGCATGAAGGAAGGGCCTCCTGAACAGCTCGTGGTTGTCGAAGCCCGAGCGCCAGGAGGCCCTGTTGTCGCAGTTGTACGTGGTCGTTCCGGTGGAGTCCAGCCTGTTCACCCCGGGGTGTGACTGTCTTGCTCACAGGTTCGGGAACGCGGCCGACAAACCGGGCCGCCGGCCTCGCTACACGTCGGACATGACGGACGCGGAGTGGGCCGTGGTGCGGACGATGCTGCCGGTCCCGGCATGGATGGACGGCCGGGGAGGCAGGCCGGAGAGCTACTGCCACCGGCAGATGGTCGACGCGGTGCGGTATCTGGTCGACAACGGGATCAAGTGGCGGGCGATGCCGACGGACCTCCCGCCCTGGGACCGGGTCTACGCGTTCTTCCGACGCTGGCGCGACAACGCTCTGATCAGGGAGTTCCACGACCGGCTGAGGGAACGCGTCCGCGAGGCTGAGGGCCGGGACGCGGAGCCGACCGCGGGGATCGTGGACTCGCAGTCGGTGAAAGGGGACGCCGTGGTCGGCGCGGCCTCCCGCGGCTTCGACGGCGGCAAGTTGGTCAACGGACGCAAGCGGCACCTGGTCGTGGACTGCCTCGGCCTCGTCCTGGCGGTGCTGGTCACCCCCGCGTCGGTGACGGACCGCAACGCCGCCTGCGGGATGCTGCCCGCGCTGCGGGAATGCTTCCGTCTGCTCCGGCTGGTCTGGGCGGACGGCGCCTACACCGGCGACGTCCTCACCGAAGCCGCCCACCGGCTCGGCCTGCGCCTGGACATCGTCCGACGCAGTGACGACAGCCGCGGGTTCACCGTCCTGCCCCGCAGATGGGTCGTCGAGCGGACCTTCGCCTGGCTGATGCGCAGCCGGCGGCTCGCCCGCGACTACGAACGGCGCTCCGACACCAGCGAGGCGTTCGTCCTGTGGTCGATGACCATGGTCATGAGCCGCCGCCTCGCCCGCCACGCCACCCGCCGCCAGCAGCAACGGCGGAATCTCGCTGCGGCAGCGTGAACATACCCGGCCGGCTCTCCGCCAGCCAGCCCCGCTCGACCAGCCGCTTCAGCCTGCCCCGCGCACCCTCCACCCGGGCCGGAACCGAAACGTCCCAGCCCAGGCCCACCGCCACCTGCCGCGCCGACAATCCGTCACCGCCCGCCTCTTCGAGCACGGCCATGATCCGTCGGTAGTCCGGGCCGAGAATGTCGACCTCGACCCCGTCCTTCCTGCGGGCCACCACCCGCCGAGCCCTGGCCGTCGACGGGGCCGCCGCGTCGTCCACCACCGGCTCACGAACAGGCTCAGGCTCGGACGGCCCTGAAGCCTCGGCGGGCTCGGGACCTCCCAGTTGGGTCAGCGTCTCGAGATACTCCTCCAGGCCGATCACCCGGCGGTCCAGCACCTCTTCCGCGTCGGCGAGAGCCGCCCGCACCCGCTCGAATTCGGCACGCAGTTCCTCCACTCGCGCCAGCGCGGCCCTCTCACGGCTCTCCATCACAGCCCGCATCGACGGCATCCGCCACCTCACGTCATCCACGACGAATCAGACGGCCCCAGCCTGCCTCGACAACGCGCACATCACACGTGACCTGCGGAAACACACACATCAGATCCGGAATAGCAACGGCTTCTGACTGCTCCCCGCACCCGCGGGGATGGTCCCGACGCTGCCGTGCTTGTCGACAATGCTGACGGCTGCTCCCCGCACCCGCGGGGATGGTCCCCTTGGCGCCGTACCCGGCCAGGGCCGCCATGCCTGCTCCCCGCACCCGCGGGGATGGTCCCCCTTCGGTGTTCTCGCCGGTGAGCTGGAGCGTCTGCTCCCCGCACCCGCGGGGATGGTCCCCTGACCTCGTTCCTCGGCTTGCCCCAGCACGACTGCTCCCCGCACCCGCGGGGATGGTCCCGAGGTGGCCAAGCTCGCAGGGGTGAGCGTCGGCTGCTCCCCGCACCCGCGGGGATGGTCCCGCGTCATGGAAGCGGCGGACATCCGCGCTCTGCTGCTCCCCGCACCCGCGGGGATGGTCCCGATGTGCTGGTGTTCGGCATCGACGTGGGCAACTGCTCCCCGCACCCGCGGGGATGGTCCCCTCCGTGCGCCATCGACACCCGGAGGTAGAGCCTGCTCCCCGCACCCGCGGGGATGGTCCCCCGGCGTCGCCCGCGTCGTCCACCCCGAAGCACTGCTCCCCGCACCCGCGGGGATGGTCCCACGCCGTTGACCTCCTCGGCGCGCATGCCGAGCTGCTCCCCGCACCCGCGGGGATGGTCCCCGTCAGTACGCCAAGATCACCCCGGACACCGGCTGCTCCCCGCATGTCGGCGTACACGTGAACGTGCAGGGTCGCGTACGGATGAACGTGCAGGGTTCCTGATGTGCTGAGGTTCAGGGTTCGACGAGTTCGCCGTCAACTACTGCTCCCCGCAGCCGCGGGGATGGTCCCGTGAGGAGGGACCACGGGGCGGTGGTTGATCCCTGCTCCCCGCACCCGCGAGGATGGTCCCAAGGTCGAGGCGGCACTGAAGAAGGCTGTCCGCTGCTCCCCGCACCCGCGGGGATGGTCCCCCGGCAGGGGTCCGGTCGGAGCAAGCCGGCGGCTGCTCCCCGCACCCGCGGGGATGGTCCCGATGACTGCGAGCGTTTCGTCTACGAGGGCGGCTGCTCCCTGCACCCGCGGGGATGGTCCCTCCCGCCGGTGGAGGCCGACGTCGCCCTTCCGCTGCTCCCCGCACCCGCCGGGATGGTCCCGGCTTAGGGCAGCGAGCTGTGCCATCGCGTTACTGAGGGTTTTCAGTGTGGCCGCTGATCGGGTGACGCTGGTGAGGTTGTGGGGGCCACAACGGGCAAGGCTCCCGCCCGGTTGGGGGAAGTGTTCGAGGCTTCAACCCATCGGTACGGGAGCTTTGTGTGGCCGCCGCAGGCGACGTGCTGCGTGGTGGTGCTGCTGCGGGTTGTGCGGATGTGATGGGGTCGCCGGGTGTAGCTGGGGGTCAGGCGAGGGAGCCGAGGGTCAGGCCGAGGTTGTGGAGTTGGGTGGTGAAGCGGGTGGGGCTGGTGAAGTGGTGGGCGTGGAGTCCTGTGGTGGAGGCGGCGTGGACGAAGGTGGGTTCGTCGTCGAAGTAGGCCAGGTGCTGGGTGGGGATGCGCATGTGGTCGGCGGCGGTGCGGAAGGCGTGGGGGGAGGGTTTGTCGACGCCGAGGCTGGCGGAGGAGAAGACGTGGTCGAAGGTGATGTGGTGGTGTTCGAGGTCGGCGGGGAGGGCGTCGGTGGAGTTGGACAGGACACCGACGGGCATGTGTCGGCGGATCTGCTCGAGGAGTTCGGCCATGGTGTCGTCGCGGGTCCCGCGGTCGGCGCGCCAGGGGCCCAGGTGTTCGCGTACGGCGGGGCCGAAGTCGTCGGCGAGGCGGTCGGCGACGTTCTCGGCCCATTCCTGGTCGCTGAGGATGCCGACGCGGGCGGCGCGGTAGGCGGGGTGGTGGTAGGCGTAGTGGTTGATGGTGCCGGGGGGCAGGCCGGCGAGGCGTTCGCTCTGGCGGGCGCCGGTGTTGTGCCAGTGGCGGAAGAGGCCGTTCATGTCGACGAGCAGGCCTTCGATGCGGTCGGGCATAGGGGACTCCTTGCTGAAGGGACCGGGGTTACGGCGTCTGGTGGGCGGTGGCGTAGTGGTTGAGGTAGCGGTCGGTGGTGCGCGCCCAGCTGTAGGTGGCCTCGACGTGCGCGCGGGCGTTCGTCGCCCGCTTCTGCCGCTCGGCACGGTGGGTGAGTGCGGTGGTGAGGGTGTCGGCGAGGTCGTCGGGGCTGTCGGGGGTCACGAGCCAGCCGGTGGCGTGGGGGCCGGTGCCGATGATGGTGCGGGCGGGGCCGCCGGTCGCGGTGGCGATGGGCGGGGTGGCGCAGGCCATCGCTTCGAGGTAGACCATGCCGAACGGTTCGTTGACGGCCGGGGCGACCATGAGGTCGGCGGTGTTCAGGCCGGTGGGCAGCTCGTCGTGGCCGCGCCAGCCGAGGAAGTACACGTCGTCGGCGATGCCGAGGTCGGCTGCGATGTCGGCGGGGTGGCGGCCTTCGTACTCGCCGGGGTAGCCGCCCCACATCAGCAGGACGGGCGCGGGGTCCAGGCGGGTGCGGGTGGCGGCGAAGGCGTTCAGGAGGACGGGCACGCGTTTGAAGTCGAGGAATCGGCCGACCCACAGCAGGAGCGGGCGCAGGGTGCCGCTCGGGGTGAGGAGGCGTGCGAGGTCGGTGTCGGTGTAGCGGATGCTGCCGGGCTGCTGGCCCGGGGCCCAGCCCTGGGGTTCGGTGACGAGCCAGCGGCGCAGGTGCTCAAGCCGTTCGGCCTGGTCGAGGTGGTGGGGCTGGAAGGTGTGGGTGTCGACGCCGTTGGGCACGACGGGCGGTGCGCTGTTCAGGTGCAGGAGTTCGGTGGCGAGGTTCTGGTCGTGGTCGGAGACCGTGATGAGCTGCCCGGCGTGGGCGGCGGCCTGGTGCAGCTGGCGGATCCAGTGGGGGGAGTGGATCCACTTCTCCCAGTGGGTGTCGGCCAGGAGGCGGGCGTCGGGCTCGCTGAGGCCGGCGGTCTTGGCGATGCGTGCGGCTTCGGCGTGGCGGTAGGGGCTGGTGCTGTGCAGGAGGCGGGCCAGGTCGGTGAGGGACGCCTGGGCGCGCTCGGCGAGTCGAACACGGTCCTGCATGCCGGCCAGGAGTTTGAGTTCGGTGCCGTGGAGGGTGGTGACGCGCGGGACACCTTGGTAGGCGGCGTGGGCGCTGGTCTGGAGGTGGCTGAGGTGGTGCAGGTGCAGGACGGTGGGGTGGGGGCTGCGGTGGGTGGTGAGGTGGCGGGTCCAGGCGCGGGTGAGGTGGTCGGCGTCAGCGGGCGGGACGGCGCTGTAGAGGGGGTCGGGGCAGTGGCCGCGGTCCTCGTAGGAGGGGTGGAACGGCCAGCGGGCAGCCTGGGGGTTCTCGCCGCGCTCGAACATGGTCCGGGCGTCGTTGTGGTCGTAGGGGTGGAGGTCGAGGCCCTGGTAGAAGGTGGGGGCGTGGGAGGGGTCGCCCGGGGCGCCGAGGGATCCGGCGTGCAGGCGGGTGGTGATGCCCCGGCTGTTGAGTTCGTGCAGGTGGTAGCGGACGACCTGGGCGCTGCCCCCGCGGGGCCAGAACTGGATGGCGGTGTCCACGACCATCGGGGTGGTGATCGGCATGGGTGCTCCCGTCGGGTGGTCAGGTGCGGGGGTCGATGATCAGCGGCTCGGCGCCGGCGAGGCGCCCCTGCCAGTAGGTTTCCTGCGGGTCCTGCGGGGCTCGGACGGTGAGGGCGAGGACCTGGGCGAGGTTGTGCCGGTCCCGCAGCGGGACCGGCCGGCCGAGGTGGAGGGTGCGGGAGCCCGCGTGCAGCGTGAACGGCACCCCGGGCAGCCCGATCTTCGCGAGGTGCTGTTCGACCTCGGTGTTCTTGACCGGTTCCCGGTGGGGCACGGCGTGCAGGCAGCGGTCCCGTTGGGCGGCCGGGCA
>NZ_JBFBDP010000087.1:0-6234 GCF_040701585.1 Streptomyces sp. NPDC093801
TATATCGTCCGCACGGCCCACGGCACCCTGACCTCGTGGTGGGATACGAAGGACTCCAGCACCATCGTGGCACCTCTGCCCTACCTGGAGAGCGTCGCCTTCCTCATCGAGGGCAGCGCACCGGCAAGCGCCCGCCCGCCGATCCCACCCTGCGAGCCAATGGACCACGACGACCCGGACCGCTGCTACTGGTGACAGCCGCTCCCTGGCCCCGGCTTCTCGGCAACGGGCTCGTTGTCCTCCTGGCCCCGTCGGGGTTCAGGTTCCAGCCGGCGCGTGGAGGCGCATGGGGTCGGTTCCCTGACGCCATCGCGGCTGCGGCGTCCCGCTTCGCTTCGGCGACCCGCCGGAGCCGGGGTCATGCCCAGCGGACGCCCAGCCTGCGCAGCGCGTCCAGCTGGTCCTGGGTGAGTTTGTGGCGTCGGGTTTTGGTGTTGGTGACCCATACACCCAGTTTCACGACCACCGGCTCAGCCTCACCTTCGACTGCGACCTCCTCCCCGTGGGCCCTGGGGACGGGCCGTTGGGCGCCTTCCCGCTCCACCCACTGTGTGAGGGCTGCCAGGCCCCGTTGGAATGCCTGCTGGGCCTTGCTCGGCCCCTTCGCCCCGGGACTGGCTGCGGGGGCGGGGGCGGGCGTCTGGTCGGGTTGTACGCCCAGGACGGTCAGCCGTTCCTGCTGTTCGGGCAGCAGCCGAGCCGAGGTGGCCGGCTGCTTTTGCTGTTGGAGCCACCGTCCGATGTCGTCGCCGTCCAGGAGCACGCCGGGCGCGATGTGGGGCAGGACGCCGTCGGCGTCGACCAGGTCGGCTAGGACGCGGTAGTGGCGCTGCCAGTCCAGCGGCCACGGGCAGTCCCAGTCCTCGTCGATCGCGGTCAGCTGCGCCGCGCGCTCCGCTGCCCGGTCCGGGTCCTTGCCCAGGCCGTTCTTCGCGCCCTTCCTGCGGAGGTTGGCCATGTGCTGGCCGATGGGCATCATCTCGTCGTTCTCGCCCCACAGGGCATCCTGCCGGGGCGCGAGGTGCCCGGTGGCCCGCCGGTACGAGCGCAGGGCGGCGAGCTTGGCCTCCCAGGCTTCCTCGCCGGGCTCCCACACCATCCCGGCCTCCGGCGCGTCCAGGAGGGTCTTGCGCCGGTCCTCGAGTTCGCCGGCGCGTAGGGCCTTGCGCTGCTGGTGTACCCACCGCCCGAGGGGGAACGCCTTGGTGACGCCCACCGTCGTCTCGGTGTCGTACGGGACGGCGTGGACTCCGGTGATCTCGTTCTCCGCCCGCCACCGGATCAGGGCCTGGTAGCCCTCCAGCCACACCAGCGACTCCGGCCGGTACACCCGCGTACGGAGGAAGGCCGCGATCGTGGCGGCGTCGCGCGGGCTGGAGAAGTGGAGCAGCGCCGACTCGGCCGCGGCGTCGGCGTCGTCCTCCTGGTCCTCGCCCTCGCCGCCGGTGCCGACGATCTGCCCGTTCTCGTCGCGGCGCAGGTGGGTCTTGCGCTTCCCGCTGGTGAGGGCGCGTGAGGCGAGCTGCTCGACGAGGCGGTCGTCATGACTACGGAGGCTCTGGAGGACGGCTACAAGGGGGCGGAAGCTGGCGGAGGCGACCATGTCGGTGGGGTCCTCGTTCGGCTCCAGGAAGACCGGCACGATGATGCGGGCGATCTTCGTGGACCCGTCCTTGTTGAGCCGGAGCGCGCGCCCGATGTTCTGGACGATCTCCACCTGGGAGCCGCGGGTGTCGGTGAAACAGATCGCCTCCACCCCGCGCTCGCCAGTGATGTCGACGCCCTCGCCCAAGACGCGTACGGACGCGAGGAACGCCCGGTGCACGCGCCGTCGACCCGATCATCGACATCACCGACCCGCTCCAGATGAACGGGTACACCTACTCCAACGCCAACCCCATCGGCGGATCCGACCCCTCCGGTCTTTTCTGCGACGGCTGCAGCTTCCACAATCCCGACAGTGTCTGGAACCCGGACCATCGCAGTCTCGTGAGCGGCCGGTCGATCAGCGGGGCAGGATGCGCAGTACTGCCTCTTGTTCGCCGCTGAGCCGCAGGCCTTGCTGTACTGCGGCGCTCAGATCGAGGTCGCCGAGCAGGGTCGCGGCGAGCAGGTGCGGCGGTCCGGTCAGTGACGCGGTGGGGTGGTCGACCCGGCCTGCGTGTGTGTGCACCGAGCCGTCCTTGACTTCGATGACCAGGTCTTCGTTGCCGTCGGCGTGCAGTTGCAGGGCGATTGCCGGCTGGTCGGGGCGGTGGTCGGTCAGTGCCCGGGCAGGCATGTCCAGCCAGTGGGTGCGGAAGGTGTCGCTGCCGCCCGGCTCACGCAACAGCGGCATGCCCCACCGGCTCAGCTCCCGCAGCACCGGCTCCAGCTCGCGGCCACGCTCGGTGAGGGAGAACAGGGTGGTGGCCACCGGCGGCGGGGCGGCCTCGCGGTGGATCAGTCCGGCTTCCTCTAGTTCGCGGAGCCGGTCGACCAGCAGGTTGCTGGCGATCCCGGGCAGCCCGTTGCGCAGGTCGGTGTGCCGGCACGGACCCAGGGCGAACAGTTCACGGACGATCAGCAGGGTCCATCGGTCGCCGACGGTGTCCAGTGTTTTCGCGATGCCGCAGTACTGCCCGTAGGTGCGCATGCCACCACCCTACATCGTGGTGTTGAGATTCAAAACTCACTTGTTGACTTTCTCAACAACATCGGTCTAGCGTCGCTGCCCATGACCCCCACCCTTTCCGTGCGTCGGCTGGCCTGGGCCGGCGTCGAGATCCGTCTCGGCGACACCCGCCTGCTGATCGACCCGCTCGAGAACGTCGCTCCGCTGGCGCCGGTGATGGGGCCGCCGCACCGGCCGGTCGACCCGGTCGATGCCCCGCCCGGCACCCACGCCCTCATCACCCACCTGCACCCCGACCACTACGACCACGACCTGATCGCCCGGATCGCGGCCACCGGCACGATCGGCTGCCACACCCCGAGCGCGGCGGCGCTGCACGAGGTGGGCATCACTCCCGTTGCCCAGGACCTGGGCCGGTCACGCCGCATCGGAGAGCTGACCGTCATCCCGGTGACCTCGCTGGACTGGCGCGGCAACGACTGTGACCAGGTCGCCTGGGTCGTCGAAGGCGCCGGCCGGCGGGTCATTCACTGCGGCGACACCCAGTGGCACGGCAGCTGGTGGCAGATCGCCCGCGACCACGGCCCGTTCGACGTCGCGTTCGTCCCGGTCAACGGCGTCATCGCCCACTTCGAGGGCTACGCGGCCAACGTCCCGGCGACCATGACCCCCGAGCAGGGCGTCGAGGCCGCCGTCGCACTCGGCGCCGGCACCGTCTGCGCCATGCACTACGGCCTGTTCCACAACCCGCCGTTCTACACCGAACAACCCGACATCGAGCAGCGCTTCCAGCACGCCGCCGACGCGCGCGGCATCACCGCGGCCATCGTCGCCGACGGCCAGCCCGTCCTGTGACCATCAGAAACAAGGAGCAACACATGAAGATCGTCCTGTTCGGTGCCAGCGGCAACATCGGCCGGCCCACCACCGAGGAACTACTGCGTCGCGGTCACACCGTCACCGCGGTCACCCGAGCCGGCCACGTCGACGGACTGGGGCACAAGGCCCTGACCGTGACCACCGGTGACGTCACGGACGCCGCCGCGGTCGCCGGCCTCGCCGCCTCCCACGACGCTGTACTGTCGGCCGTCGGCCCCCGGATCGGCCAGGAGGACGACCGCGCCACGATCGTCGGTGCCGCCCGTGCGCTGATCGACGGACTCCGCCGAGCCGGCGTCACCCGCCTGGTCACCATCGGCGGTGCCGGCAGCCTGCGCACGCCGACCGGCGCCCGGGTCATGGACGACCCGGACTTCCCCGCGCTGTGGAAGGCCAACGCCGAGGCCCAGTCCGAAGCGCTCGACCTCTACCGCGGCGTCCACGACCTCGACTGGACGTACGTGTCGCCCGCCGCGGTCATCGCAGCGGGCGAGCGGACCGGGGCCTACCGCAGCGCCGGGGACACCCTGCTCACCGACGACGACGGCAACAGCCGCATCTCGTACGCCGACTACGCGATCGCCTTGGCCGACACGATCGAGAGCGGCACCGCGATCCGCCGCCGCATCACCGTGGCGTACTGAGCCATGAGCAACGACGCCGCCGGCCGACAGACCCGATTCATCGTCCTGCTCGCAGCGCTCGTGGCCCTGGGACCACTGTCCATCGACGGCTACCTGCCCGGACTGCCGGACCTCGCCGGCGACCTGCGCGCCAGCGCCGCGGCCACCCAGCTCACCATCACCGCCTGCCTGGCCGGGCTGGCCATCGGGCAGCTGATCGCCGGGCCGCTGAGCGACACCTACGGCCGGCGGCGTCCGTTGCTGGCGGGCCTCACCCTCTACACGATCGCCAGCGCGCTCTGCGCGGTGGCACCCGACGTCCGGACCCTCGTCGGCCTCCGCCTGGTCCAGGGCATCGGCGGGGCGTTCGGCATCGTCATCGCCAACGCCATGGTCCGCGACCGCACCTCCGGAACCCGCACCGCACGTCTCTTCTCCGCACTGACCTTGATCACCGGCCTGGCGCCGGTGTTCGCGCCGGTCCTCGGCGGCCAGCTACTGCGCGTCACGGCCTGGCCGGGGATCTTCGTGGCCCTGGCCGTACTCGGCGCCGTGATGCTGGCGGCCTCCGCCGCAGCACTGCCGCAGACCCGGTCCTCCGCGTCACGCCGGCCGCTGCCGGCTGTCGTCGGGCAGCTGCTCAGCGACCGGGTCTTCACCGGGTATGTCCTGGCCAACGGCCTGGTCTTCGCGGCGATGTTCGCCTACATCTCCGGCTCGCCGTTCGTCCTGCAGGAAATCCACGGCCTGTCACCGCAGCAGTACAGCGCCGTGTTCGCCGTCAACGCCGCCGGACTCATCGCGGCCGCCCAGATCAGCGGCCGGCTGGTGGCCCGGGCCGGCGCCCGCGTGCTGCTGCTCGCCGGTCTGCTGGGCGCGACAGCCGGTGGCACCACGGTCCTGGGCGCGGTGCTGACACGGGCACCCCTGCCCGTGCTCCTGATCGGCCTGTTCGTCCTGGTCTCCAGCGTGGGCCTGGTCATGCCGAACGCCGCGGCCCAGGCCCTGGCCGACCACGGCGGACACGCCGGGTCGGCAGCCGCTCTGCTCGGCTTCAGCCAGTTCATGATCGGCGGGGCACTTGCTCCGCTGGCCGGCGCGGGTGGCGCCACCGACGCCTTGCCGATGGGAATCATCGTCGCCGTGCTGCCGGCGCTCGCTCTGCTCACACTCGGCGTCCTCACCCGGTCGATGCCCGGTGAGCGCACTCGCAGGCCGGCTCGCCAAGGACGTGCCGGGCACCGGCGACCGCGCCGGCACATCGATCGCAGACGAGCCGGCATCCAGTGAGCCGTTTCATCCTTCGTAACGCGGTGACTCGACGTGGTGCAGGACGAGGATGGCCTGCACGATTGCGGTGGCTCGGCGCGGGCAGCAGCGCAGCTTGACCAGGATTCTCCAGGTTTTGAGGGTAGCGATGGCTCGTCCGCCGCGAGCGCGGATTTTCGCGTGGGCGCGGTTGACGGCCTTCTGCCGCCGGGACAGCTTGGGCCTGAATCGTCTGGAACCCTGGCGTTAACGGCGCGAAATGGCCCCAGATTTTCGGTCTGGGCTGGCCCCACGTCGGTGGTTGAAGCGGCCCTTGTTCCGGCCTGAACTGGCTCCGGGTTCCGGTCTCAGCAGGGCCAGGCATGGTAGTCGTGGGGCTGTTGAGGTGGGCTGATGGGCCATGAGCGAGAATGCTGCGCATGACGACTTGAAGAGCACCGGCAAGGCGGTGGCACTGGGTCAAGGTGGCGACCTGGGACACGGTCGAGGACGGTGATCGCCGAAGCTGCACTGTCTGCGGGACCGCCGTCCGCTCCTACCAGTTCCGTCTCTATCCGCCCGAGTCCTCGATGTTCGAGCGGTGCGTCGGCTTGGCATGGTGCTCCGGGTGCCGGATCTACTCCAGTGCAATGGTCCACATCCCCCGAACACGTGTCCTCGCCGACGCGCTGGGCTCCCTGCCTGAGGACGAGTCTGTTCGACTGCGCCGCAGCGAAGCGAAACTGGTCGACTATCTCGATCGCCAAGGTCGCCGTGAACCGTTCCGGGTTCGGTAGAGATCTCAGATGTTGTGTGTGACCTGGGCTTTCGTGGTGCTCAGGTAGTGGTTGGCTTCGTATTCGGCGGGCG
>NZ_JBFBDP010000088.1:0-5714 GCF_040701585.1 Streptomyces sp. NPDC093801
AGCGGTTGCTGTTGGAGACGTCGTGGGAGGTGTTGGAGCGGGCGGGGATCCCGGCGTCCTCGCTGCGGGGCTCACGCACCGGCGTCTTCGTCGGCGCCATGTCGCAGGAGTACGGCCCCCGGCTGTACGAGCCCGCACAGGGTTACGAGGGCTACCTGCTGACCGGCAACACCGCCAGCGTCATGTCCGGCCGCATCTCGTACGCGCTGGGTCTGGAAGGTCCGGCGGTGACGGTGGACACCGCGTGCTCCTCCTCCCTGGTGGCCCTCCACCTGGCCGCGCAGTCCCTGCGCACGGGTGAATGCGACGTCGCCCTGGCGGGCGGCGTCGCGGTGATGGCCGCGCCCGGCCTGTTCGTGGAGTTCTCGCAGCAGCGCGGTCTGGCCGCCGACGGCCGGTGCAAGGCGTTCGCGGACGCGGCGGACGGCACGGGCTGGGCCGAGGGCGTGGGCATGCTCCTCGTGGAGCGGTTGTCGGACGCGGTGGCGAAGGGCCATCGGGTGCTGGCGGTGGTGCGGGGTTCGGCGGTGAACCAGGACGGTGCCTCGAACGGTCTGACGGCGCCGAACGGGCCCTCGCAGCAGCGGGTGATCCGGGCCGCGCTGGAGAGCGCCGGTCTGGGTGTCGCCGATGTGGACGTGGTGGAGGCGCACGGGACGGGTACGAAGCTGGGCGACCCGATCGAGGCGCAGGCGCTGCTGGCGACCTATGGTCAGCGTTCCGCCGAACGGCCTTTGTGGCTGGGGTCGTTGAAGTCGAACATCGGGCACGCTCAGGCGGCCGCCGGTGTGGGTGGTGTCATCAAGATGGTGATGGCGCTGGAACACGGCCGGCTCCCGAAGACCCTGCACGTGGACGCGCCGTCCTCGCGGGTGGACTGGGAGGACGGCGCCGTCGAGCTGCTGACGGAGGCGCGGGACTGGCCCGAGGTGGGGCGTGCGCGGCGTGCGGGTGTCTCTTCGTTCGGGGTGTCCGGGACGAACGCGCACGTGATCCTGGAGCAGGCTCCGGAGCAGGTCGAGGCCCCGGCCGAGGCGGTGCGGGAGCTGCCCGTGGTCCCGCTGGTGCTCACCGCCCGGTCCGAGACCGCCCTCCAGGCACAGATCGAGCGGCTCCCCGAGGACGTCCGGTCGCTGGACCTCGGGTACTCCCTCGTCACGACGCGGTCGGTGTTCGAGCACCGGCGGGTCGCGGTGGGTTCGGCCGTGGTCGAGGGCGTCGCGTCCTCGCGGGGACGGACGGCTCTGGTGTTCCCGGGTCAGGGGACGCAGTGGGTGGGGATGGGCGCGGGGCTCCTGGAGTCCTCTCCCGTCTTCGCGGCCCGGATGCGGGAGTGTGCCGACGCGTTGGCCCCGTTCGTCGACTTCGATGCGGTGGAGGTGGTGCGGGAGGGCGGTTCTCTGGACCGGGTGGACGTGGTCCAGCCGGTGACCTGGGCCGTCATGGTCTCCCTCGCGGAGACGTGGCGTTCCCTGGGCGTCGTTCCGGATGCGGTGGTCGGGCATTCGCAGGGTGAGATCGCTGCTGCGACGGTGGCGGGTGCGTTGTCGTTGGAGGATGCCGCCCGGGTGGTGGCGTTGCGTGCGGCTGTGATCGGGCGTGAGCTGGCGGGGCTGGGCGGGATGGCTTCCCTTCCGTTGCCGCTGGCCGAGGTCGAGGGGCGGCTGAGCGGCTGGACGGGTCGGCTGGGTGTGGCTGCGGTGAACGGGCCGTCCAGCACGGTCGTCGCCGGTGACGCGGATGCCGTGGCGGCGTTCGTGGCGGAGGCGCAGGCGGAGGGGATCCGGGCGCGTCAGGTGCCGGTGGACTACGCCTCGCACTCGGCGCACGTGGAGCGCATCGAAGCCGAGCTGCTGGAGGTGTTGGGGCCGATCGTTCCGCGCCGGCCGGAGGTTCCCTTCTACTCCACGGTCACCGCTGAGCTGGTCGACACGGCCGCGCTCGACGCCGCGTACTGGTACCGCAACCTGCGCCGGCCGGTGCGCTTCGAGGAGACCGTCCGCGCCCTGCTCGCCAAGGGTTTCGCCACCTTCGTGGAGTCCAGCGCCCACCCCGTGCTGGTCATGGGCGTCCAGGAGACGAGCCCCGAGGTCCTCGCCGTCGGTTCGCTGCGCCGCGAGGAGGGCGGTCTGGAGCGGTTCCTGACCTCCGCCGCCGAGCTGTTCGTGCGCGGGACCGGCATCGACTGGGCTGCCCTCTTCGAGGGGACCGGCGCACACCGCGTCGAGCTGCCGACGTACGCCTTCCAGCGCGAGCACCACTGGCTGGAGCCCTCCGCCCCCTCAGCCGCCCCGGCCGCCGGGCCGGACGGGATCGACGGGTGGCGCTACCGCACCACCTGGAAGGGGCTGGGCGGCAGTGGGTCCGCCGCGCGGCTCGACGGGCGGTGGCTGCTGGTGGTCCCCGCCGGGACGGACACCGCCCTCGCCGACGCGGCCGAGGCCGCGCTCGTCCGCCGGGGGGCCGACACCGAGCGGCTCACCGTCGACGCGGACGCCGCCACCCGGAGCGGACTCGCCGAGGCACTCGCCGTGCACGAGGACCTGGGCGGAGTCCTCTCCCTCCTCTCTCTCGTCCGTACGCCCAGTGCCCTGCCCGCCACCCTCGCCCTCGTCCAGGCAGCCGGGGACGCCGGCACCGACGCCCCGGTCTGGGCGCTGACCCGCGCCGCGGTCGCCGCCGCGCCCGGGGAGCTGCCCGAGGACTTCGGGGCGCAGGTCTGGGCGTTCGCCCGGGTTGCCGCCCTCGAACTGCCCCACCTGTGGGGCGGCGTCGTCGACCTGCCCGCGCAGGCCGACGCCCGCGCCTTCGACCGCGTCGCCGACGCCCTCGCCCAGGGCGGCCGTCCCGGTGCCGAGGACCAGATCGCCGTACGTCCCTCCGGCTCCTACGCCCGCCGTGTCGCGCGGGCCCTGCCGCCCACCGCCCCGGCCGGCGGCGGCCGCTGGCGGGCCCGCGGGACCGTCCTGGTCACTGGCGGCACCGGCGCCCTCGGCGCGCACGTCGCCCGCTGGCTCGCCCGCAACGGCGCCGGGCACCTCGTCCTCACCAGCCGCCGCGGCCCCGGCGCGCCCGGCGCCGACGCGCTGGCCGCCGAACTGCGCGGCCTGGGCGCCGAGGTGACCGTCGCCGCCTGCGACGTCTCCGACCGGGACGCGCTCGCCGCCCTCCTGGACGCCCACCCGCCCACCGCCGTCTTCCACACCGCCGGCGTCCTCAACGACGGCGTCATCGCCGCGCTCGACGCCGACCGCTTCCGGGAGATCCGCGCCCCCAAGGCCGACGCGGCCCGTCACCTGCACGAGCTCACCCGCGCCCGGGGCCTGGACCTGGACGCCTTCGTCCTCTTCTCCTCCGTCACCGGCACCTGGGGCAACGGCGGCCAGGCCGCCTACGCCGCGGCCAACGCCTCCCTCGACGTCCTCGCCGAACGGCGCCGCGCCGAGGGCCTGCCCGCCACCTCCCTCGCCTGGGGCCTGTGGGGCGGCGGCGGCATGGCCGAAGGCGCCGGAGAGGAGAGCCTCGGCCGCCGGGGCATCAGGGCCATGGACCCCGACGGAGGCATCGAAGCCCTCCACCGGGCGCTGGACCATGCCGACGTCTGCCTCACCGTCATCGACGTCGACTGGGCGGAGTTCGCCCCCCGTACGGCCGCCCTGCGCCCCGGGCCCGTCTTCGACACCGTGCCCGAGGCCCGCCGCGCGCTGGAGGCCGGCCGGCAGCGGACGGCGGCGGACGCCGGACCCGCCGACGGGCTCGCCGGGCGGCTCGCCGCCCTGCCCGACGCCGAGCGCACCCGGCTCCTCGTCCAGCTGGTCCGCACCGAGGCCGCCGCCGTGCTGCGGCACCCGGGGACCGACGCCGTCCGGCCCGACCGGGCGTTCAAGGACTCCGGGTTCGACTCCCTCACCGCCCTGGAGCTGCGCAACCGCCTGGTCCGGGCCACCGGCCTGAGCCTGGCCGCCACCGTCGTCTTCGACCGGCCCAACCCGGCCGTCCTCGCCGAGCACCTGCTGGACCAGCTGCTCGGCGAGCGGGACGGTACGTCCGCCGCCCCGGCCGCCGTGCCGGCCGCTCCGGTACCGGCTCCGGACGAGGACCCCGTCGTCATCGTCGGCATGGCCTGCCGCTTCCCCGGCGACGCCGACACCCCCGAGGCGCTCTGGGACCTCGTCATGGACGAGCGCGACGTCATCGGCGCCGCCCCCACCGACCGCGGCTGGAACCTCGACGAGGTGTACGAGCCGGACGCGGAGGCCGGCCGGCGCGGTACGACGTACGTCCGCGAAGGCGGCTTCCTGCACGGGGCCGCCGGGTTCGACGCCGACTTCTTCGGCATCTCCCCCCGCGAGGCCCTCGTCATGGACCCGCAGCAGCGCCTCCTCCTGGAGACCTCCTGGGAGGCCGTGGAGCGCGCCGGCATCGACCCGCGCTCGCTGCGCGGCAGCCGGACCGGTGTCTACGCGGGCCTCACCCACCAGGAGTACGCCTCCCGGCTGCACGAGGCCTCCGAGGAACACGAGGGGTACCTGCTCACCGGCAAGTCCGCCAGCGTGGTCTCCGGCCGCATCTCGTACGTGCTCGGCCTGGAGGGTCCGTCGGTCTCCGTCGACACCGCCTGCTCGTCCTCCCTGGTCGCCCTGCACCTCGCCGCACAGGCCGTACGGGCCGGGGAATGCGACCTGGCCCTTGCGGGCGGTGTCACCGTCATGGCCGCGCCCGGCCTGTTCGTGGAGTTCTCCCGCCAGCGCGGACTGGCCGCAGACGGCCGCAGCAAGGCGTTCGCGGACGCGGCCGACGGCACCAGCTGGGGCGAGGGCGCGGGCATGCTCCTCGTCGAGCGTCTTTCCGCCGCCCGCCGCCACGGACATCCGGTGCTCGCCGTCATCCGCGGCGACGCCGTCAACCAGGACGGCGCCAGCAACGGCCTCACCGCCCCCAACGGCCCCTCCCAGGAACGGGTCATCAGCCAGGCGCTGGCCAACGCCGGGCTGGGCACCGCGGACGTGGACGTGGTCGAGGCGCACGGTACGGGCACCCGGCTCGGTGACCCGATCGAGGCCCGGGCGCTGCTCGCGACGTACGGGCAGCGGCCGGCCGGACGGCCGTTGTGGCTGGGCTCGCTCAAGGCCAACGTCGGGCACCCGCAGGCGGCCGCCGGGGTGGGCGGCGTCATCAAGATGGTCAAGGCGCTGGAGCACGGCAAGCTGCCCCGGACCCTGCACGTGGACGCGCCGTCCTCGCAGGTCGACTGGGCGGCGGGCGCCGTCGAGCTGCTGACCGAGACCCGCGACTGGCCCGAAGTGGGCCGGGTCCGGCGGGCCGGCGTCTCGGCCTTCGGCGTGTCCGGGACGAACGCGCACGTCATCCTGGAGCAGGCCCCGGAGCCGGCCGAGGAGACCGCCGCCCCCGGCACACCGCGCGAACTCCCGGTGGTCCCGCTGGTGCTCTCGGCGAAGTCGGCGCCCGCCCTGCGGGAGCAAGCTGACCGGCTCCGCGGCGGCCTGGAGGGGCTGCGCACGCTCGACGCCGGATTCACCCTGGCCGTGGCCCGGTCGGTGTTCGAGCACCGACGGGTCACCCTGGGCGCCGTCACCGTCGAGGGCGTCGCGGCTGACGCCGGGCGGGTGGCTCTGGTGTTCCCGGGTCAGGGGACGCAGTGGGTGGGGATGGGTGCGGGGCTGCTGGAGTCCTCGCCGGTGTTCGCCGCGCGG
>NZ_JBFBDP010000089.1:0-5114 GCF_040701585.1 Streptomyces sp. NPDC093801
CACGGTGGTGCCCGGCGGCGCGGCGAACATCGCGGACGTGTATCCGCTGGCCCCGCTCCAGGAAGGCATCTTCTTCCACCACCTGATGGAAGCCGGCTCCGACAGCGACGTGTACGTGCTGCCCACCGTCCTGGGCTTCGATTCACGTGAGCGCCTCGACGGCTTCCTGACCGCGTTGCAGAAGGTCGTGGACCGCCATGACGTCCTGCGGACCGCCGTACTGTGGGAAGACCTGCGCGAACCCGTCCAGGTGGTGCTGCGGCACGCGGTGATCCCCATCGAGCACGTCCACCTCGACCGTGCAACGGCCGGCACGGACGACGTTGCCCGGCGACTGCTGACGGCATGCGACGCGTCGATGGACATCCGCCGGGCTCCGATGCTTCGGGCGAACATCACCGAGGATCCGGACAGCGGGCGGTGGCTGCTGCTGCTCCAGGCCCACCACCTGGTCCAGGACCACGCGGGTCTGGAGGTCCTGACCGGTGAGGTGGCCGCCTTCCTGAACGGACACGAAGACCGGCTGCCCGCGCCCTTGCCCTTCCGGAACTTCGTGGCACAGGCCCGCATGCGGGTGTCGCGTGAGGAGCACGAGCGGTACTTCGCGGCTCTGCTCGGGGACGTCACCGAGCCGACGGCCCCCTTCGGGCTCCTCGACGTACGCGGCGACGGCACGGGCGTCTCCCAGGCCAGGGCGGTGGTGGAAGCCGGGCTGGCCGCACGGATCCGTGAGCAGGCCCGACGGCTGGGCGTGAGCGTGGCCATCCTGTTCCACGTGGCGTGGGCGCGCGTCGTGGCCACGGCATCCGGCCGTGACGACGTCGTGTTCGGCACGGTCCTCCTGGGCCGCCTGGACGCAGGTACCGGTGCCGACCGCATCCCCGGCCTCTTCATCAACACCCTTCCGGTACGCGATCACGTCGGCGCCGTGAACGTGGTGGAGGCGGTCCACGCCATGCAGGAACAGCTGGCCGAGCTGCTCGTGCACGAGCACGCACCGCTGGTGCTCGCACAGCTGGCCAGCGGGGTTCCCGCCCGGACCCCGCTGTTCACCTCACTGCTCAACTTCCGCCGGGACCAGGACGGGCGGGACCGGAGGGCGAGCGGTGGCCTCGACGGGATCGAGCTGCTCCACGGCCAGGAGCGCACCAACTACCCGCTCACGGTCTCCGTCGACGACCGCGGTACGCAGTTCGCCCTGTCCGTCCTCGCCGCCGCCCCCATAGACCCCGACATGGTGTGCTCCCTGCTGCACACCGCCGTACGCCATCTGGTCACCGCGTTGGAAACCGCACCCGGCACCCCGCTCGGGCGGATCGAGGTCCTGGACGCGGCACGGCGACAGCACGTCCTGACCGGATGCAACGACACCGCCCGCGACGTGGCCGCCGCGACCCTTCCGGACCTCTTCCGGGCCCAGGTGGCGCGCACGCCCGAGGCGACCGCGGTCGTGTGCGGGGACGTCGAGATCAGCTACGCCGAACTCGACGCGCGTGCGAACCGTCTGGCGAGGCTGCTCATCGCGCGGGGCGTCGGCCCGGAGACGCTGGTCGGTGTGCTCATGGATCGGTCGGCCGATCTGGTCGTCGCCCTTCTTGCGGTGCTCAAGGCAGGCGGCGCCTACCTGCCCATCGACCCGGGCCTGCCCTCCGCGCGCGTAGCCGACATGCTGCTGGACGCCGCGCCCGAGCTGCTGTTGACCGGCCGGGAGCATGCCGCGCTCGCGGGGCGGCCGCCCACCGGGGACCTGTGCCTGGTCCTCGACGACGTGCAGGTCGCGGCCGCGGTCGCCGAGCGGAGCGGTGCCGACATCAGCGGGGCGGAGCGCCGCGGCGAGCTGCTCCCGCAGCACCCGGCGTACGTGATCTACACGTCGGGCTCCACGGGCCGCCCCAAGGGCGTCGTGATCGACCACACCGCACTCACCCACTACCTGACATGGAGCGTGACGTCCTACCCCTCCGTCAGCGGCCGCGCGCTGCTGCATTCCTCGGTCGCCTTCGACCTGGCGGTGACGACGCTCTACGCGCCGCTGATCAGCGGCGGCACCATCGAGATCGCCCCGTTGGAGGACGGAGCGAGGCCTTCGGCTGCCGTTGACCGGGTGACCTTCCTCAAGGGGACGCCCAGCCACATACCCCTCCTCGCATCCCTCCCCGAATCCCTCTCGCCCAGTGGCGAGCTCGTGGTCGGCGGTGAGCAGCTGGTCGGGGACGTCCTCGACTCCTGGCGGGCCGTCCGGCCGGGCGCCACCGTGGTGAACGAGTACGGCCCGACCGAGGTGACCGTCGGGTGCATGGAGTACAGGATCTCCCCGGCCGACGACGTGCCGTCCGGGGCCGTCCCCATCGGCAAGCCGATCTGGAACACACGTGCGTACGTGTTGGACTCGATGCTGCGCCCGGTGCCGTCCGGTGCGGCCGGCGAGCTGTACGTGGCCGGCGTCCAGCTGGCCCGCGGCTATCTCGCCCGGCCCGGCCTGACCGCGGAGCGCTTCGTCGCGGATCCGTTCGGGGCCGCGGGCGAGCGGATGTACCGCACGGGCGACCTGGTGCGCTGGAACGGCACCGGTGAGCTGGAGTTCCTCGGACGGGCCGACGACCAGGTCAAGGTCCGCGGCTACCGCATCGAGCCGGGCGAGGTGGAGGCCGTGCTGGTCTCGCATCCGTCGGTGGCGCAGGCCGCGGTGATCGTCCGCGAGGACACCCCGGGCGACAAGCGCCTCGTCGGGTACGTCGTTCCCGCTCCCGGGCACGACGGGGCGGCCACGGTGCTGCCCGCCGACGTCCGCGGTTTCGCCAAGGGGATCCTGCCCGACTACATGGTGCCTTCGGCCATGGTGGTCCTGGACCGGCTGCCGTTGACGGCGAACGGGAAGCTGGACCGCAAGGCCCTGCCCGTTCCCGACCGCACGGAAACCGCGTCGGCCCGCCGGGAAGCATCCCCGGTGCGGGAGGAGATCCTCTGCACCGTCTTCGCCGATGTCCTGGGCCTGCCGAGGATCGGTGTCGACGACAACTTCTTCGAGCTGGGCGGGCATTCGCTGCTGGCCACGCGTCTGGTGAGCCGCATCCGTTCGCTGCTGGGCGTGGAAGTACCGATCCGGGCGCTGTTCGAGGCGCCGACGGTCGCGGGGATCGCCGGCCGACTGGCGGAGGCCGGTCAGGCCCGGCCCGCGCTGACGGCCGTGGCCCGGCCGGACGTGGTCCCGCTGTCGTTCGCGCAGCAGCGGCTGTGGTTCCTGGGCGAGCTGGAAGGCCCCAACCCCGCGTACAACATCCCCGTCGCCCTCCGCCTGACCGGCGACCTCGACCGCGACGCACTCCAGGCGGCCCTCGGGGACCTCGTAACGCGCCACGAGGCGCTGCGCACGGTGTTCCCGGCCGTGGACGGTGCCCCGCACCAGCGGATACTCCACCCGGAGACCCTGTCCATCGAGCTTCCGGTGATCGACGTCGACGGGTTCGACGAGGCTCAGCTGGCGGAGTCCCTCGCCGGGACGGCGCGGTACGCCTTCGACCTGGCGGGGGAGGTCCCGCTGCGGGCACAGCTGTTCACTGTGCGACCGGACGAGCACGTGCTGCTGGTCGTGGTGCACCACATCGCGGGTGACGGCTGGTCGATGGGGCCGCTCGCACGAGACCTGTCCACCGCCTACGCGGCCCGTCGCGCGGGCACCACGCCCGGCTGGGCCCCGCTGGCGGTGCAGTACGCGGACTACGCCCTGTGGCAGCGGGAGCTGCTGGGCGACGACGCCGATCCGGACAGCGTGCTGTCCCAGCAGCTGGCCTACTGGCGCAACGCCCTGGCCGGCCTGCCGGAGGAGACGGCGCTGCCGATGGACCGGCCACGGCCTGCCGTGGCCACACACCGCGGCGGCACCATCCAGGTCGACGTCCCCGCGGAACTGCACGAGCACATAACCGAGCTGGCCCGTACTCAGGGCGTGACGGTGTTCATGGTGCTGCAGGCGGCTCTGGCCACGCTGCTCTCGCGGCTGGGTGCGGGCACCGATGTGCCGATCGGGGCGCCGGTCGCGGGACGTACCGACGATGCCCTTGACGACCTGGTGGGGTTCTTCGTCAACACCCTGGTGCTGCGTACCGACCTGTCCGGAGATCCGACCTTCGTCGAGTTGCTGGGCCGGGTGCGGGAGACGGGGCTGGGGGCGTTCGCGCATCAGGACGTGCCGTTCGAGCGGCTGGTGGAGGATCTGGCCCCGGTACGGTCCATGGCCCGGCATCCGCTGTTCCAGGTCATGCTGGCCGTGCAGAACAACACCCAGGCTGCACTGGAACTGCCCGGCGTAACGGCGACACCGGTCGGCCCCGGCCAGCTGTCGGCGAAGTTCGATCTCGACTTCCAGTTCGGCGAGCGGTTCCACGCCGACGGCACGTCGGCCGGGCTCCATGGGGCCGTGACCTTCGCGTCCGACCTCTTCGACCGCACGACGGCGCAGGACATCGCGGCCCGGTTCGTACGCGTCCTGCAGGGCGCGGTCACCGACCCGACGCGGCGTATCAGCCGGGTGGACGTGCTCGATGTGGCCGAGCGGCGTCGGATTCTGGGGGAGTGGATCGATACGGCGCGGGATGTTCCGGTGGCGTCGTTGCCGGAGCTGTTCGAGGCTCGGGTGGCGCGGGATCCGGAGGCGATCGCGGTCGTGGCCGGCGGGGTGGAGCTGAGTTGTGCGGAGCTGAGCGCTCGGGCGGACCGGCTGGCCGGGTTGCTGGTTGGGCGTGGTGTGGGTGCGGAGTCGCTGGTCGGTGTGCTGATGGAGCGCTCGGCGGACTTGGTCGTCGCGTTCCTCGCGGTGCTGAAGGCCGGTGGCGCCTATGTGCCGTTGGACGCGCGCTCTCCGCTGTCGCGGATGTCGGCGGTCTTCGAGGACACGGGCGCTGAGCTGCTGCTCGTGGACAGCGCGATGCGGGACCACGAGTTCAGCAAGGCAGTGACGGCGCAGGGTGCGGATGTCATTGTCGTCGGACGGGAGACGGGGCTCCCGGATGCAGGGTCCGCGGGTCTGCTGCCGGTGCGCTGTCTGCCGGATCAGGCGGCGTATGTGATGTACACGTCGGGATCCACGGGTGTTCCGAAGGGGATCGTCACCACGC
>NZ_JBFBDP010000090.1:0-5051 GCF_040701585.1 Streptomyces sp. NPDC093801
CTCGGTGAACATGCGGGCCCTGAAAAGGGGGACCTGACGGGTCCGAATCCTGTCGACAGGGGCAAGTACGGCTCGAAGATCCACTTGATCACCGAACGGACCGGTCTGCCCCTGTCCGTCGGAATCTCGGGCGTGAACCTCCACGACAGCCAGGCCCTCGAACCTCTTGTCCGTGGCATACCGCCCATCCGCTCACGCCGCGGACGCCGACGACGCAAGCCCGCCAAGCTCCACGCGGACAAGGGCTACGACTATGCCCACCTGCGGAAATGGTTACGTCAGCGCGGCATCAAGCACCGCATAGCCCGCAGTGGCATCGAGTCCTCGCAGCGGCTCGGACGCCACCGCTGGACCATCGAACGCACCATGGCCTGGCTCGCCGGCTGCCGCCGCCTCCACCGCCGCTACGAACGCAAAGCCGACCACTTCCTCGCCTTCACCAGCATCGCCTGCACTCTCATCTGCTACCGCAGAATCGCCAAATGAGATGACTTCTTAGGCGACCCTGGGCAAGCCCTTCACGAAGGGCTTGCCCGGACTCCACTCACGGGCTGTGCCGTCCCGGGCGCAGGACGTCGGCGTAGATCCGGGCCCGGACGCCGGGCTCGCCGGGATCCCGGCGCACCGGGCCAACACCCGATGTGGCCCAGCGCTCGTCCAGCGCGGCCATGACGGCCCGGACGGTGTCCTCGTCCCCGCCGGTGATGTCCAGGACCACCAGGCCGGGCTCCGCGATGTGCTGCTCGTCGATCGGCTTCATGAGCCCTGCGACGGCATTGGGACCGGACCGGTTCGCCGGCGGCCCCGGGTCCACTCGCACGAGGGATCCCAGGCCGCGGGTGTCGCATGGTCGGCAAGCTCTGTCTGGGTGCGGCCCCCGTCGCGGCCCTGGTGGCCAGGGCCGCACCCCGTGCGTCCGAACGTACTCCGGGGCCGAAGCCACGGGTGGGGCTTTTCTCTGGGGGCTGTGAACTACCGCCTCACTCGTTCGCGCGCGGCCGGGTGCCAGTGGGGTGCGACGGGAACAGGCTGGGCGCATGTCCGCGAAGCTGATTGTCTACCCGCCCGACGAGCAGGGCTGGCGCCGGGTGCGCTACGACGGCGTCGCCATCGGGGTCGCGCACCGGCCTGCCGACATCCGGGTCTTCCTCGCGGCCGCCGGGCTGGAGAACGCCGACGACGTGGACCTCACCGACCCCGACTTCGTGGAGTGGCGAGGCGCCGGCCCGGAAGCCTGTGCCTTGCAGCGATAGATGTCACCAGCGGCGGCGGCTGAGCTGCGGTTCCGCGCCGGCATCTCAGCTTGACGTTTAACCCCGCCTAGAAGACTCGTGAAGATCTTGTTGGAGGGCCGTCCGGCCGTAGGCCGGGCGGCCTTCTCGCTTATGTGGTGGCGTGGGTGAGGTGCCAGGTTCCGCTGGTTCGGGTGAGTCCGAGGTTGATCAGGCGGCGGAGGTTGAGGGCGGCAGCGCGGTTGTGGAGCCAGGTGTTGTTCTTGATGACGCCTCGGTAGGGGACGCGACGGTTGCCTTTGGCCACGACGTTCGACCGGTGGCCGCCAGCGGCGGTACTCGGCCTGCCAGCCGGGGTCGGTGGCGGCTTGGTCGCGGGCGGCTTTGAGCAGGTCGTACTTGGCGTGGACGCTGAAGACTCGTCCGGTCTTGGAGCGGGTGCAGCGGTCCTTGAGCGGGCAGGTGGCGCACAGTTTCCTGAACTGTGCCTGGCGTGCGCCGTTGGCCAGTGGCCGGCCGAGCCGTGCGGTGTGTCCGGCGGGGCAGGTGACCTGGCCGTGTTCGGTGTCGACGGTGAAGTCGTCGGCGGTGAACCCGCCGGGGACGGCGGGTTTGAGCGGGGGCGGCTTGATGACCAGGTCGTGGCCCTGGGCCTGGAGGTGTTCGCGCAGGTCGCCGGTGCCGTAGGCGGCATCGCCCAACGCGGTGACCGCGGTGTCCTCGTCAGCGAGGAGGTCCTGGCGACGGCGGCCTCATGGTTGCCGGCCCCGCTGCCGGCGGTCAGGGCGACCTCGGTGAACAGCCCGGTCTCGGGTTCGAAGGCCACGTGGGCGCGGAAACCCTCCTGGTGGCGGGTGCGGTTCTTGTGGATGTGCCTCGCCTCGGGATCGACCGTGGACACCGTGCGGTCGTGGACCGTTCCCCGGGCGATCCGCCAACGCCCGTCGCGGCCGTCGGAGTCCTCGGCGGGTTCGACGTCCTGGCCTGCAACCAGGGCCAGGATGCCGACCTCGTTCGCGGCCTTCTCGCCCAGCTGCTGCTCGGGCAGATGGCCCAGCAGTCTGAGCGCGTCACCGACCAGGGCGTCCACCAGCGCGGCTCGTGCTTGGGGGTCGTTCCAGGCGATGGGGGGCTTGCCCGGATCGGTGTAGTCGTGGGCGGTGCACTGTACCGCTGCCACCTCATAAGCGGTGGGGACTTCCCTGATCACCGCCCGGATCGCGGCGATGATCTGGGTGACGGTGTCCTGAGTGGCGACCGCGTCGTCCAAAACGGTGGAGTCCAGCGCACGCCGGTGCTTGCCTTTGAGGACACCGGTGGCCTTCACGACCTCGCGGACCGCCTCGAAGACCCGGTTCGGGCGGGCGGAGCGGGCCAGTCGACGCCGGAAGTAGGCCAGTAGCGACGGGTCGAACGCCATGTCGTGCAGGCCGAGCCCGCAGGCGGCCTTCCACCGCAGGTCACACCGTAATTCCTGGACCGTCTCGAAGTCCGAGAGCCCGTGCAGGGCCTGCAGTGTGATCGCCGCGGCCAGGATCTGCGGCGGCATGCTCGGCCGTCCATTCCCGGACGGATACATGTCCGCGAACGTCACCGCCGGGAACAGCCCGTCGCGATGCTCGGCCAGAAACGCGAACACACTCCCTGCCGGGATCAACTCCCGGCACGTGACCCACACATCCGGCCCGACCGTCTCCCCGAACCACTCCCCTTGCACCACGAGAACGAGTCTGGCCCCGCCGCTCACGCGGCGGGGCCAGAACCCAACATCTTCATCAGTTTCCTAGCCCGCGAAGCCCGCGTTCACGAACTCGACGACACGGTTCACCTGCTGGAGGCGGGTCGCGCCGGCGGCAGGGGTGTAGGTGTAGACCAGTCGGCGGCCGCCGTCACCGGTGGCGAACGCACCGCTCGACCGGCCGAGGCCGGAGCCCGTCTTGCCCCAGACGGTGGTCCCGCCCGCCTCGTGGCGCATCAGGCCGCCGGCGCTGAAGCAGGCCTTCGGCGACAGGCAGGTGTTGGTCGGGGAGTTGGGGACGTCGGGGACCTCGTACAGGTGGCGCTGCTGGGCGGGCGGCAGCAGCCGGCCGCCCAGCAGGGCGGTGATGAAGCGGTCCAGGTCCGCCGCGGTCGAGACCAGGCCGCCCTCCGCCCAGTACCAGGCCATGCGCGGATCCGTCGACATGCCCGTCTGGCGCAGCCCCAGGGGGCGCAGGATCTGGCGTTGCAGCTCCTCCTCGTACGTTCGGCCGGATATCCGCTCCACGAGCAGCCCGGCGACGAAGCTGTTCATCCCGTTGTACTGCTGGACCGTGCCGGGGGCGGGTATGCGGTCCGGGCGGGCGGCTGCGTCCGCGGCGAAGGAGGCGAGCACCACCTCGCGCGGCTCGGCGGGGCCTCCCGAGACCATGGGCAGATCGCCGGTGTGGTCCATGAGCTGCCGTACGGTCACTTCGGCGTACGCGGCGGGTATCAGGTCCGGCAGGTAGCGGCGCACCGGAGCGTCGACGGCTATCCGGTGCTCGGCGGCGAGCCGGAGCACCAAGGTGTCGGTGAACAGCTTGGTCACGCTGCCTATCGGGGCCACCGCCTCGGGTGCCACCGGCCCGGCGGACCCGGTCCACGGCGTGCGGAGCCCCTTCCCGGACAGCCGTACCAGCGCGCTCGTGGAGACCTCGTCGGGCAGCCGCGCCAGCAGCTCCCGCATGGCTGCGGGATCTTGGGCGACCGCCCGCCCGTCGTGGGCCGCGGAAGCGGTGGAGGCGGGGGCGGCGAGTGCTGCCGGGACGCCCGCGCCGATGGTGAGAGCCGCCAGGGCGATGCCGGTGACGGCGATGCGGTGGAGGGTGCGGGGGCGTGCGTTCATCGGTGTCTCCTGAAGAAGGGCTGCTCAGCGGGGTCTGGCACCAACTCTCCGCCGCCCGAGAGGCGTTGCCCATCGGTGATCACCCGGACCCGACCCCGACCGCACCCCGACCCTTCTGCCCGGACGGCCTCAGGGACGTCTAACCCGGCAGGTCAGCGAAACGCGCTGAAACGATCAAGAAACACGAAGAGCAGCGATGTTAAACGTCGAGCTCTGAGGTACTTGTCACCAGATGCGCGAGCTTGTTGTCACCAGCGCTGATTGCGCAGCCCAGTTGTCACCGGCCCTGGCGGAGGTTCGAGCCGGTGACCTGGAGCGTCGCGCGGACGCCGGACGATCATCAGGGCGAACCGATGTGCGGTGGCAGTTTGGGCTGCGAAGTGCCAACTATCGCTGCGAGGTACAAAGCCTAGGAGCCCTCCCGCTGATCCTCCGTAGGAGGTTGCACCGGAGGGTGGCTGGAGGGTTGTCTGCACGGTTGTCCTAGGCGGGGGACCGCAGGTGTGACCGCGAGTGGGACCCCCCGAATCTGGTGATCTTTCATTCGCGCAGGTCAGATGCCGTGGGCAAGCCCTCTTCGGAAAACGACACCTCTTTGTCCGCGATAGCCGGACGAAGAGGTCTGTCCTGTATCCCGGGGCCGGCGGCCGCGCGCAGGGGTACATGTACCGGTATGGCTCGTGAACGGATCCGGTAGCCCCTCGTCGTGGAACGAGCAAGGGAGATCGTGGACGGGTTTGCGCCGCTCAAGGTCACGCTGCGACAGGTGATGTACCGGCTCGCGGCCGAGGGCGTGCTGCCGCACACGCCGCCGATGTACCGGCGGCTGTCCGCGCAGCCGGCCCAGGCCCGCCGCGAGGCCTAGGTGTATTGCCCGGTGAGGTTGGGGACGCGGCTGGCGGGTGGTTTGCCTGCGAGCGCGGTGTGTCCGCGGTGGTGATTGTAGGTGTGGA
>NZ_JBFBDP010000091.1:0-4723 GCF_040701585.1 Streptomyces sp. NPDC093801
CGAAGCCGCCCGCCACCACGATCTTCGCGGAGGTGGTGGAGCGAGCCGCTCCGCCGTTAGAGCTTGCGAAGTCCACTGAGCACCCTTTCGAGCAGTGTCACATCTGGCTGACCGCCGGCGGACTCGTCGCCGCCCGGCTGGTGAATGGCGACAAGGCCCGCCTCCGCCAGGTCGGCTACGAGGATGCGGGCGACACCAAGAGGAATGGAGAGAAGTGCCGAGATCTCCGCGACGGATTTGATCTCCTGGCACAGACGGCAGATGCGCTGGTGCTCGGGCAACTGCCCTTGCAGCCGCGCGGGATCCGCCGTGGTACTGACCAGCGCCTCGATGGCGAGCTGGTAGCGCGGCCGGGTCCGGCCGCCGGTCATCGCGTACGGGCGCACCAGCGGGTTGTGCGCCTTCGGAGCCTGCGGCTGCGAGGCCCGTGGGGGCTGCTGCGGAAGCCGGTGGGGCGCCTGGGGCTGCTGGGGCTGGCCGTACGGTTGCTGCGCGTAGGGGTTCTGCTCCGGCATGGGCCGGCTGGGAGCGGAGGGGAAGTTGAAGCGGTTCTGGTCGTGCCCACCCTGCGGCTGCTGGCCGCCATAAGGATGTCCTCCGGGTGTTGTCACGTTTCCTCCTCCGACTCCAAGAACGCAGTACTCCCTGTGGAACCGCGCCACCGCACCCTACGGTGCGATGACGCGAAACGCACTGCCTGTTTGCTAGTTGAGAAGGCTTCCCTGCAGCTCCGCGCGCAGGTCCGGAGTCAGGACGCTGCCCGCGCGATCCACGAGGAGGGCCATCTCGTAGCCCACGAGGCCGATGTCGCACTCGGGGTGCGCGAGCACCGCGAGCGAGGATCCGTCGGAGACGGACATGAGGAAGAGGAATCCCCGGTCCATCTCGACCACGGTCTGGTTGACGGCGCCGCCCTCGAAGATGCGGGAGGCTCCGGCGGTCAGCGAGGTCAGACCGGAGGCCACGGCCGCCAGCTGATCGGCGCGGTCGCGCGGGAATCCGTCGGACATCGCCAGCAGAAGGCCGTCGGCGGAGACCACCACCGTGTGGGACACCCCGGGGGTGTTGTCCACGAAGTTGGTGATCAACCAGTTCAGGTTCTGCGCCGCCTGGCTCATCGCGCTCACACTAACGCTCCTGGTCATAGCTGTTACTTGACTGCTCGGAACCCGCGCTGCGTCCCTGCTGGACACCACGGCGCAGGTTGCTCAACCTGCCGCGCACGTCCTCCGGGGCGCGGGAGACCTGGGGGCCGCCCTGCGGGGTCGTCTCCGCAGCGCCCTCGACCAGGTTGGCCTTGGGCACCCGCCGAGGGAGACCGGACGAGGTGACCCCGCCCGCCTTCGGCTCACGGAGCTTGCCGGCCTGCTGCCAGCGCTCGTCGTTCGTCGAACGCCAGCCCGCGCCGGCTGCCTCGTCCTCCGGGGACCCCTTCGGTTCGGCGGGCTGCTGCTGACGCTGCGGCCTCGCCTCGAAGAGGGAACCGGTGGGCTCCGCTTCCTTCTGGCCCGAACCCCACTGCTGCTGGCTGCCGCGTCGCGGCAGGCCCGCTCCGGTCAACTCGTGACTGGCGTCGGCAGCGGCGCCCGGACGGTCGAAGCCTACGCGGTCCACGGCCGGTTCGGGAGCGGCCGGGGGTTCCGATTCGTTCCCGTAGTCCGGCTGGTACGCCTCTGCGTAGGTGTTCTGCTCAGGCCATACGGCCTGCGGGGACTGGTCCGCGTAGCCGCCGTCGTACGCCTGGGCGGGCTGCTGAGGGTCCTGGTGTCCGACTTCCGGATAGGCGTAGCCCTGCTCCGGGAACGCCTCGTAGGACTGCTGCTGGCCCGGTTCGGCGTACGGGGCCTCGTAGCCCTGCGCGGACGGCTGCTCGTACGCCTGGTACGGCTGGTACGCGTGCTCCGGCTGGGGTTCCGGATAGCCGTCGGCGGAGTACTGCTGCTGCTCCGGCTGCGGGGCCTGCTCCTGCTCGAAGTTGAGCTGCGCCTCCAGCGCGGCCCGGCGCTCCTCGCGGCCCAGGGACCGCACGACCGGGTCGACCGGCTTCTCCTCGCCGCCCTGGCCGCCCGGGGCCTCGTAGCGGGAGTCGTCGAAGCCGAGCTCGGCGGCGGTGCGCAGCGGGGCGGCCTGCTGGGCCTGCTGCTCGGGGATGATCGAGGAGACGGTGAAGTCGTCGTCCGGGATGCCCTCGCCACCGCCACCGTGGGTGATGGCGTCGGGGAGCATGATCAGCGACGTGGTGCCGGCCTGCTCGCCCGAGGGCCGCAGCTGGACGCGGATGCTGTGGCGGTCCGCCAGCCGGCCGACCACGAACAGACCCATGCGCTGCGAGATCGCGGCGTCCACGGTCGGCGGGTTGGCCAGCTTGTGGTTGATGTCCGCGAAGTCCTCGGCGGTGAGGCCGATGCCCTTGTCGTGGATCTCGATCATCACGCGGCCGTCGGGCAGACGCGTGGCGTTGACCCGGACCTTGGTCTGGGGGGAGGAGAACGTGGTGGCGTTCTCCAGGAGCTCGGCGAGCAGGTGCACGAGGTCGGTCACGGCCTGGCCGTGGATCTCGGCCTCGGAGACGCCCGAGAGCTCGATGCGCTCGTACTGCTCCACCTCGGAGGAGGCGGCGCGCAGCACGTCGACGAGGGGCACCGGCTGGTCCCAGCGGCGGCCCGGGTTCTCACCCGCGAGGATGAGGAGGTTCTCGCCGTTGCGGCGCATACGGGTGGCCAGGTGGTCCAGGCGGAAGAGGTTCTCCAGCTGGTCCGGGTCGGCCTCGTTGTTCTCCAGGTCGGTGATGAGGGTCAGCTGGCCCTCGATCAGCGACTGGTTGCGCATGGAGAGGTTCGTGAAGATCGCGTTGACGTTGCCCCGCAGGAGCGCCTGCTCGGCGGCGAGGCGGACCGCTTCCCGGTGGACCTGGTCGAAGGCGCGCGCGACCTCGCCGATCTCGTCCTGGGAGTTGATCGGGATCGGCTCGACACGGGTGTCGACCTTGCCCGGGTCGGTGCGCGAGAGCTGGTCGACGAGCATCGGCAGGCGCTGCTCGGCGATGTCGAAGGCGGAGGTGCGCAGGCGCAGCATCGAGCGGCTCATCTGGCGGGCCATCATCGCGGCCAGGATGAAGGCGGCGAGGAGGGCCACGACCACGATCGCGCCGGTCAGGATGGCGTCGCTCTGGGCCTTGTCGGAGATCGCGACGGTGTCCTTGACGGCCTTGTCGAGGAGCTCCCGCTCGATCTCGGCGTAGCCGTCGAACTTGGCGGTGGCGGCGGCCTGCCAGGCCTGCGGCGTGGTGCCGCCCAGGGCCAGCTTGGAGGGCTTCTCGCCGCCGGCTATCGCCTCGGTCATGCCGGTGAGGGCGGAGCCGTTGACCACGGGCGGGGCCTTGAAGGGCGTGCCGGCCTGCTCGGCGGCCTGCTTGGCCTGCGCGAGCTTGGCGGCGCCCTCCTGGGACTTCTTGCCCATGACCTCCTTGAGCCGGTTGGTGTCCTCTTCGGTACCGGCGGCGACGTACTCGCCGGCCGCGATCTCTTCGAGGTAGGCGTAGGAGGAGAAGGCGACGAGCTGGGCCTTGCGGACGTTCTCGTCCTCGTTCGGGCGGACCAGCAGGTGCGTGCCGATGGAGCGCTGGAGCGAGTTGGCCGCCTTGGCCAGCTCGACCGCGTAGACCATGCGGCCGTAGCTGGTGACGTTCCCGGTGCCCAGGCCCAGTTCGTTGGAGAACTGCATCAGGTAGTGCTGGACCAGCACGTAGCCCTCCTCGGTCGGCACGGGGCCGGCCGAGGTCGGGAGGTTCTTCTTGGCGGACTCCGGGACGGCGTAGGCCGTCTTGCGGACCTGCTCCAGCTTGGGCTCCTCCTGGCGGAAGAGCTCCAGGCGGCGCTCGAGGCCCTGCTTCTGCGGCATGTCCTTCACGGCCGAGGCGAACTTGGCCTTGGCGGCGTCGGTGGCCGCGTAGGCCTTCGTCACGGCCTCGTTGTTGCGGTCGCCCTTGAGGAGCGGCTCGGCGCTGAGGTCGCGCTCGTTGAGGAGGGCCTGGCCGTATTCGGCCGCCGCCTGGACGATGCGGACGGTCTTCTCCGCGTCCTTCGCCTCGTTCCAGGTGTCGATCGAGCCCTTCACCTGGAAGCCGCCCATGACCAGTCCGACGAGGACGGGCACGAGGAGGATCGCGTTCAGACGCGTGGGCACCCGCCAGTTGCGGGGCGAGAGCTTGCTGGTGCTGCCGCCGCTCGCGGGTGGCTCCACGGGCACGTCGACGGGCGACATGGCCGCGCGCGGCGGCGGGGTGAAGTTGCCGCGCGCGGGTTCATCCGCGGGGCTCGAGTTGCTTCGCCTCACTCGACCAACAACCTCTCGGCGGTGCTACTAGCTAGTTCGTTGAATTCCAGCACGATTAAGCGCCGTGTTCCAAACAGTTGAAACCAGCCATTCCCAGAGACCTAAGTCCCACATAAAACGGACATAAAGAGCGAGCGGCGGCAAAAACGGGGCCAGTTGTGCGCACAGCGGCACCGGGCGACCGCATGCCGTGTCCATGTGAGAGTAATTCTCTGTCGAAACGTTATGAACACCAGAGGCGGGCCGTGTCCTATGACACAGCCCGCCTCCGCTGATGGCCCGGGTGTTACTTCAGCCGTGCCATGAGGGCGTGTTCGACGAGCGTGATGAGTGCGCTCTTGGCGTCGCCGCGGTGGCGGGCGTCGGTGGTGATGATGGGGGCGTCGGG
>NZ_JBFBDP010000092.1:0-4393 GCF_040701585.1 Streptomyces sp. NPDC093801
GACTACTGGGTGCGCCATGTCCGTGAGGCCGTCCGCTTCGCGGACGCCGTCGACTGCCTGGCCCTCGAAGGCGTGCGCACCTTCCTGGAGGTCGGTCCCGGCGGGGTCCTGACCGCCCTCGCCCAGGAGGTTCTCGTCGAGGACGCGACGGCCGTGGCGCTCCTGCGCGGCGACCGGGCGGAGGGGCCGGCCGTCACCACCGCGCTCGCCCGGCTCCACGTCCACGGCACCCCCGTCGACTGGGAGGCGGTCTTCGAGGGCCGTGGCGCCCGCCGCGTCGACCTGCCCACCTACCCCTTCCAGCACCAGCCGTACTGGCTGGTCCCCGCCGGCCCCCGGGAGACCGGCACCGAGGCGGTGGACCCGGCCGAGGCCGCGTTCTGGGAGACCGTCGAGAACCAGGACCTGACGGCCCTCGCCGAACGGCTGGAGGTCGCCGGGGACTCCCCGCTCAGTTCCGTCCTGCCCGCGCTGTCCCAGTGGCGCCGACGCCAGCGCAGCCGCTCCGTCGTCGACTCCTGGCGCTACCGGATCTCCTGGCAGCCTTCGACCGGGAGCCGGGACACCGCCGAGCTGACCGGCACCTGGTTGCTCGCCGTCCCCGAAGACGGCGACCGCGCGCCCGTGGTCACCGCCGTCACCGATGCCCTGGCCCGCCACGGCGCCGAGGTCGAACTCCTCCCCGTACGCACCGCCGCCACCCGTACCGACCTCGCCGCGCGCCTGCGCCGCGAGCCCGGCACGACGGCCCCCGCCGGGGTCCTGTCCCTCCTCGCGCTCACCGACGCCTCCCACCCGGACCACCCCGAACTGCCCGCCGGGCTGGCCCTGACCACCCTGCTGGTCCAGGCCCTGGGCGACGCGGAGAACACCGCACCGCTCTGGTGCGCCACCAGCGGAGCGGTCGCCATCGGACGCTCGGACACGCTGACCAGCCCGCACCAGGCCATGGTCTGGGGCCTCGGCCGCTCGACGGCGCTCGACCACCCCGACCGTTGGGGCGGACTGCTCGACCTTCCCGCCACTCTGGACGAGCGGGCCGCCCGCCGCCTCGTCTCCGTGCTCGCCGAGGGAACGGGAGGCGAGGACCAGATCGCGATCCGGCCCTCCGGCGTCTTCGTCCGCCGCCTGCTCCGCGCCCCCGCCGCCACCACGACCCCGTCGGCGGACCGGACCTGGCAGCCGCGCGGCACCGTCCTGATCACCGGCGGCACCGGCGCCCTCGGCGCCCAGGTCGCCCGGCACCTCGCCCGCGGCGGCGCCGACCACCTCGTCCTCGCCGGCCGCCGGGGCGCCCAGGCACCCGGGGCACCCGAACTCGCCGCCGAAATCGAGGAACTCGGCGCCCGGGTCACCCTCGTGGCCTGCGACCTCGCCGACCGCGAACAGGTCGCCGGCCTGCTGCGTGCCCTCCCGGAGGACCGCCACCCGCTCACGGCCGTGGTCCACGCCGCCGGCCTGCCGCAGTTCGCGCCCACCGACACCCTGACCCCGGCCGACCTGGCCGCCGTCGTCGCCGCCAAGGCGGCCGGTGCCCGGCACCTCGACGAACTGCTCGCCGACCGGGACCTGGACGCCTTCGTCCTGTTCTCCTCCGTCGCCGCCGCCTGGGGGAGCGGCAGCCAGGCCGCCTACTGCGCGGCCAACGCCCACCTCGACGCCCTCGCCGAGCAGCGACGCGCCCGCGGGCTCGCCGCCACCTCCGTCGCCTGGGGCCCCTGGGCCGACGCCGGCATGGCGGGCGACGACGAGGCCGAGGCCCACCTGCGACGGCGCGGGCTGCCCGCCATGTCCCCGGACACCGCGATCGGCGCGCTCCAGCGGGCCCTGGACCTCGACGAGACCACCGTCGTCGTCGCCGACGTCCACTGGGACCGGTTCGCACCCGCCTTCACCCTCGCCCGGCCCAGCGCCCTCCTCTCCGATCTGCCCGAGGCCCGCAGCGCCCTCGCCGCCGCCGGGGACGGGGCCGACGCCGCCGGCGCGGCCGATGCGGCCCCCTCCCGCACCGCCGGACTCGCCGCACTGCCCGCCGCCGAGCGCCACCGCGTGCTCCTGGACCTCGTCCGGGCCGAAGTGGCCCAGGCCCTGGGCCACTCGGGCGTCGCCGCGGTGGCCTCCGACCGCTCGTTCAAGGACCTCGGCTTCGACTCCCTCACCAGCGTCGAACTCCGCAACCGGCTGAACCGGGCCACCGGGCTGCGCCTGCCCACCACCCTGGTCTTCGACCACCCCAACGCGGAGGCCCTCACCGCCTTCCTGTCCTCCGAGGTGTCCGGCCACGCGCCGCAGGCCCTGCCGGCAGACGGCCGCGCACCCGCCGGACCCACGGGGACGGACGCCCCCGACGAGCCGATCGCGATCGTCGCCATGGGCTGCCGCTTCCCCGGCGGCGCCGACACCCCCGAACAGCTCTGGCAGCTGCTGGCGGACGGGGTCGACGCGGTCGGCGGCTTCCCCGCCGACCGGGGCTGGGACCTGGACTCCCTCTACGACCCGGACCCCGAGCACCCCGGCACCACCTACGTCGACCAAGGCGGCTTCCTCCACGACGCGGGCCGCTTCGACGCCCGCTTCTTCGGGATCTCCCCGCGCGAGGCCCTCGCCATGGACCCCCAGCAGCGCCTCCTCCTGGAGACCGCCTGGGAAACCCTGGAACGGGCCCGCCTCGCCCCCTCCTCCCTGCGCGGCAGCCGCACCGGCGTGTTCATCGGCTCCGGCTACCAGGGCTACGGCGCCACGCCGGGCGCCCTGCCCGAAGGCGTCGAGGGACACCTCCTCACCGGCACCTCCAGCAGCGTCATGTCCGGCCGCATCGCCTACGCCCTGGGCCTCGAAGGCCCCGCGCTGACCGTGGACACGGCCTGCTCCTCCTCCCTCGTCGCCCTGCACCTGGCCGCCCAGGCCCTGCGCCAGGGCGAGTGCGAACTGGCCCTGGTCGGCGGGGCGGCCGTGATGGCCTGCCCCAACGCCTTCGTCGAGTTCAGCCGGCAGCGCGGTCTGGCGGCCGACGGGCGGTGCAAGCCGTTCGCGGCGGCGGCCGACGGCACCGGGTGGGGCGAGGGCGTGGGCATGCTGCTGGTGGAGCGGCTCTCCGACGCCCGCCGGGGCGGCCACCCCGTGCTGGCCCTCGTACGGGGCTCCGCGGTCAACCAGGACGGCGCCTCCAACGGCCTCACCGCCCCCAACGGTCCCGCCCAGCAGCGAGTGATCCGGCAGGCCCTCGCCAACGCCGGGCTGACGGCCGCCGACGTGGACGCCGTAGAGGCCCACGGCACCGGCACGGCCCTCGGCGACCCGATCGAGGCCCAGGCCCTGCTGGCGACGTACGGCCAGGACCGGGCGGAGGACCGGCCGCTGTGGCTGGGCTCCCTGAAGTCCAACATCGGCCACACCCAGGCCGCCTCCGGCCTGGCGAGCGTGATCAAGACCGTGCTGTCGCTGCGGCACGGCCTGCTGCCCAAGACCCTCCACGTCGACGAGCCCTCCCCGCACGTCGACTGGTCGGCGGGCGCGGTGCGCCTCCTCACCGAACCCGTGGCCTGGCCGGACGCGGAATCCGGCCGGCCCCGCCGGGCCGGCATCTCCTCCTTCGGCGTGAGCGGCACCAACGCGCACACCATCATCGAGGAGGCCCCGACGGCCCCCGAGGCCCTCGCGGAGGCCGACACCCGGCCGGCCCCCGCGGCGCAGCGCGGCTGCCTGCCGTGGATGCTGTCCGGCGGGGACGAGGCGGCCCTGCGCGAGCAGGCCCGCAACCTCCTCGCCCACACCCGCTCCCACCCCGGCCTCACCCCGGCGGACCTGGCCCTCTCCCTGGCCGAGTCCCGCACCGCCCTGCCCCACCGGGCGGTGGTGCTGGGCACGACCACCGAGGATCTGGCCACCGGCCTGACCGCCCTGAGCCTGGGCGAACCGTCGACGGACCTCGTGCGGGGCCGCGCGGGAGCGGCGGGAACGCGCACGGCGTTCCTGTTCTCGGGCCAGGGGAGTCAGCGACTGGGGATGGGGCGTGAGCTGTATGCCGCGTTCCCGGTGTTCGCGGACGCTTTCGATGCGGTGTGTGCCCGTGTCGACGGGTATCTGGACCGTCCGCTGGGGGACGTGGTGTTCGGTGAGGATGCCGGGTTGTTGGACCGGACGGGTTATGCCCAGCCGGCTTTGTTCGCCGTCGAGGTGGCGTTGTTCCGGCTGGTGGAGTCCTGGGGTGTGCGCCCGGACTTCCTGGCGGGGCATTCGATCGGTGAGTTGGCTGCGGCGCATGTGGCGGGTGTGTTCTCGCTGGAGGACGCGGCGGCTTTGGTGGCGGCGCGGGGCCGTTTGATGCAGGCGCTTCCTGCGGGCGGTGTGATGGTTGCGGTGGAGGCTTCGGAGTCCGAGGCCGGCGGGTTGT
>NZ_JBFBDP010000093.1:0-4378 GCF_040701585.1 Streptomyces sp. NPDC093801
ACCCTGTGGGAGAGTAGGACGCCGCCGAACAATCATTGTGGGAAAGCCCCGCACCTTCTGGTGCGGGGCTTTTCTGCGTTCACGGGCAGATGCGGCGGCCGGCGCGGGATCTGACATGGCTCCCCGTTGATCGTTTGACATGGAGTGCACTCCAAGACCTAGCGTCGTGGGCAGACGGTTTTCCAGCTCGGGAGGCACCAGAATGATCGACGCACGCATCCGGCACTTGGGTGAACTCGCAGTCGCCGCACAGGGGTTGGGCTGCATGGGCATGAGCCACGGCTACGGGGACTCCGACGACGAGCAGTCGATCGCGACCCTCAACCGGGCCCTCGACCTCGGGGTGACCCTCCTGGACACCGCCGACTTCTACGGCTCCGGGCACAACGAGGAACTGATCGGCCGGGCCATCGCCGGACGCCGCGACGAAGCGGTGGTCGCCACCAAGTTCGGCTTCGCCAACCGCCTGGGCGAGCCCACCGTGATCCGCGGCGACGCCGCCTACGTACGCCAGGCCTGCGAGGCCTCGCTGCGTCGGCTCGGGGTCGACCACATCGACCTCTACTACCAGCACCGGGTCGACCCCCAGGTGCCGATCGAGGAGACCGTCGGGGCCATGGCCGAACTGGTCCGGGCCGGCAAGGTCCGCCACCTCGGACTCTCGGAGGCCGGCGCGGACACGATCCGCCGGGCCCACGCGGTACACCCGATCGCCGCGCTCCAGAGCGAGTGGTCCCTCTGGACCCGGGACCCGGAGGCCGAAGTCGCCCCGGTCTGCCGCGAACTGGGCATCGGCATGGTCCCGTTCTCCCCGCTCGGCCGGGGCTTCCTGACCGGCCGCTACAGCTCCGTCGAGGGCTTGGCGGAGGGCGACGTACGGCGCACGCAGCCGCGGTTCGCCGACGGCAACCTCGACCGGAACCTGGCGATCGTCGCGAAGCTCGAGGAACTGGCCACCGCCAAGGGCGTCACCACCGGTCAGCTGGCCCTGGCCTGGGTGCAGCACCGGGGCGAGGACGTCGTACCCATCCCCGGCACCCGGCGGCAGCGGTACCTGGAGGAGAACCTCGCCGCCCTGTCCATCGAGCTGACGGCGGAGGACCTGGCCGCCATCGAGGCCGCGGCCCCGCGCGAGCAGATCGCGGGCGCCCGCTACGACGAGTCCAGCCTCAGCTTCGTCAACCACTGAACGGACCGCTGAACGGGCCACGGCACGGAGCCGCCGGCCCCGGGCAGCCGGCCCCGGACGGGCGGGGTCAGTGCCGCTGGCGGACGGCCACCGCCTCCTTCACCCGTCCGAGGGTGAGCAGGTGCTCGGCCAGGTCGCTGGGGTTGTCGCAGGCGTGCGCTTCGAGGACGGTGACGGCCTCCTCGACGCGTCCGGCATCGGCGAGGAGCAGGGCGATGGACGACGCCCCGTACCAGGTGTCCCCCTCCGGGTGGGCCCGTGCCAGCGCGAGCGCCTCCTCGCGCCGGCCGCAGGCGGCCAGCAGCGGCAGCCGCATCTCGAAGAAGTCCCAATCCTCCTCGCCCCGGCGGGACTTGAGCTCGTCGAGATAGGCCAGTCCTTCCTCGGCGCGGCCCTGGTCGGCGTACAGGGTGCACAGCCTGCGCACGAGCCAGTCCTCCGCGCCGAGGGGCGCGTCCGCGAGCACGCGCAGCACCTCGATCGCCTCGCCGCCCCGGCCGTGCCGCTCCAGGAGTGCCGCGAGCTGCACCGCCCCGAAGCGCCGGAAGTCCTCGGAGGCCCCCGGCCTCCGGTACACGGCGATCGCCCCCTCCAGGTCGCCGCGTTCCTCCAGCAGCTCGGCCAGCCGGCGCGCCGGGTTCCCGAGCTCCTCGGCGTACGCCCGCAGCTCCTCGATCCGGCCGCTGCGGACCAGCAGACCGGCGAGCTGCTCGTGGCCGTGGACGGGCGAATCGGTGGGGCCGGGCCGCAGCAGGGCGAGCGCGTCGTCGACCCGGCCCTGGCGTTCGCGGACGGTGGCGAGCAGGGACGCCGCCCAGGCGGGTGAGGGATCGCTCCGCCGGCAGGCCGGGTCCTCGCAGCGGTGACCCGGCTCCATGCGGTCGGTCAGCAGCGCGGCGACCTCCTCGTCCCGGCCCGCGATCCCGGCGACGTCGACCAGGGCGATGGCGAGGAACGCGTCCCCGACGTGGGGGAGGAGCAGCGCGAACCCCTCAGCGCCCCGCCCCTGCCGGGCGAGCAGCCGCCCGAGGAACGCCAACGCCTCCCGTCCCCCGTCCTCGGCGTGCGTGCGGGCCAGCGCGATCGCCTCGTCCGCCCTCCCTCCGGCCTCCAGCAGCCCGGCCGCGGCCTCGACGGCCGTCCACCACCCCGTGGCGACGTAGGGGTCGAGCAGCTTCCGGGCTTCGCCTCGGCGCCCCTCCCCGGCGAGCCGCTGTGCGAGCTCCCACGCACAGAACCACTCCCCGTGGCCGGCCTGGAACGCCACCTCCTCGGCGTGGCCCAGCTCCAGCAGCCGGGTGACCAGGTGCGGCGGGATGCAACGGGAGTACGACCGGAACCGGCGGTCGAGATCGGCAGCGTCCATGGGCACGCACCCTAGAAGACACCCGTGCGGCGACCGGCCGGACCCCCGGCGCGGGGGAATCCGTAGCCGTTGACGCGGGGGGAATCCGTAGCCGTTGACGGGGGGATGCCGTCACGGCACGAGGACGACCTTGCCGAGGTTGCGGCGCTGCTCGATGACGGTGTGGGCGCGGGCCGCCTCGGCCAGGGGGATCTGTTCGTGGACGGTGGTGCGCAGGGTGCCCGCCGCGTGCTGTTCCCAGAGCTCGCGCTGCCAGCGGGCGTACAGGTCGGGCCGGCCGACGGCGATGGCCCGCATCTGGAAGCCGATCACCGAGGCGCCGCGCACCAGGAGCTCGTACGCCTCCACCGTGCCGCCGCCGGAGCTGAAGGCGACCAGCCGCCCGCCCATGGCGAGGGAGCGCACGGCAGGGCCGAGCAGCTCGCCGCCGACGCCGTCGAGGACGACGTCGTACGGGGCTCCCCAGTCGGCGTCCTCGTACAACACGACCTCGTCCGCGCCCAGGCCGCGGACGAAGCCGGTCTTGTCGGCACTGCCCACGGCGGCTACCACGCGCCCCGCCCCGCCGACCTTCGCCAGCTGGAGGGCGAGGCCGCCCACTGCACCGGCCGCCGCGGTGACGAGCACCGACTCGCCCGGCCGCACCCGCCCGGCCTCGTACGCCCCGCGCGCCACGAGCCCGCTGCGCACGAGCGCCACCGCGTCCACGGCGGTCGCGCCGTCCGGGACGGCGGTGGTCAGCGCGCTGTCCAGGACCGCGTATTCGGCGTAGGCGTGGGCGAAGCACAGCCCGGTGACACGGTCCCCGACGGCGAACCCGGTGACGTCGGCCCCGATGGAGACGACGGCTCCGGCGACCTCCCCGCCGAACGGGACCGGCCCGCTGCCCTCCCGTACCTTGCGGACGGTGGGCAGGGTGACCCCGATCGCCTCGGCCCGGACGACCAGTTCCCCGGGACCCGCCTCCGGGCGGTCGACCTCCTCTGCGAAGAGCACTTCGGGCCCACCGTTGACCTCATGGCGCATGCGCAGCACAGGACCTCCCCCGATCCGTTCATTTCGTTGGTCATCCCAACGGTATGCCGAAAGTCGTAGGGATGTCCAACGATTCGTGGGTAGGGTGGGCCCATGGTCACGCCCCCGCCCCCGCCCCTCGCGCACATCCAGTCCCTGCCCAGCTGGCTCGTGGGCCGGGTCGCGGCACACGGACGGGGACTGGTCGCCGAGGCCATCGCTGCGGAGGGGCTGAAGCTGATGCACCACGCGGTGCTGGCGGCGACTGCCGAGTACGGGCCGGTCGCCCAGGCGGAACTGGGGCGCCGGCTCGCGGTGGACCCGAAGGACATGGTCGGGATCCTCAACCACCTCCAGGAGGCGGGCTTGGTCCGGCGGACTCCCGACCCGGCCGACCGCCGCAAGAACGCCGTGACGGTCACCCCGCAGGGAGAAGCGGTCCTGGCCCGCTGCGCGGCGCTCGCGGAAGCGGCGAACGAGCAGCTCCTGGCGCCGCTTACGGCGGAGGAGCAGGCCCTCCTGATGGGGCTGCTGCGGCGCGTCCACGAGGGGCCCACCTCGTTTTGACACCCCCGGGGGTGGGATGTAGAGTCAAACGGTTGCCTCGAACTGGACAAGTTCGGCGACACCCACCCCTCAGCGAATCGAATTCCATGTGGGGTGCCCTCGACTCTTCATTCGGAACGTCGAAGCCGGGAAATCCGGTGGAGAAACTCTGATAGAGTCGGAACCGCCGGAAAGGGAAAGCGCGAAAGCGAAGGACCTGGAAAGCACCGAGGAAGTCGGACACGAAAGAGTCTGATAGAGTC
>NZ_JBFBDP010000094.1:0-2507 GCF_040701585.1 Streptomyces sp. NPDC093801
CTTCAGAACTAACACAGTGGACGCGAGCAACTGAGGACAAGCCCTCGGCCTATTAGTACCAGTCAGCTCCACCCGTTACCGGGCTTCCACATCTGGCCTATCAACCCAGTCGTCTACTGGGAGCCTTACCCTCTCAAGGAGGTGGGAATACTCATCTTGAAGCAGGCTTCCCGCTTAGATGCTTTCAGCGGTTATCCCTCCCGAACGTAGCCAACCAGCCATGCCCTTGGCAGGACAACTGGCACACCAGAGGTTCGTCCGTCCCGGTCCTCTCGTACTAGGGACAGCCCTTCTCAGTATTCCTACGCGCACAGCGGATAGGGACCGAACTGTCTCACGACGTTCTAAACCCAGCTCGCGTACCGCTTTAATGGGCGAACAGCCCAACCCTTGGGACCGACTCCAGCCCCAGGATGCGACGAGCCGACATCGAGGTGCCAAACCATCCCGTCGATATGGACTCTTGGGGAAGATCAGCCTGTTATCCCCGGGGTACCTTTTATCCGTTGAGCGACGGCGCTTCCACAAGCCACCGCCGGATCACTAGTCCCGACTTTCGTCCCTGCTCGACCCGTCGGTCTCACAGTCAAGCTCCCTTGTGCACTTACACTCAACACCTGATTGCCAACCAGGCTGAGGGAACCTTTGGGCGCCTCCGTTACCCTTTGGGAGGCAACCGCCCCAGTTAAACTACCCATCAGACACTGTCCCTGATCCGGATCACGGACCGAGGTTAGACATCCAGCACGACCAGAGTGGTATTTCAACGGCGACTCCACAACCACTGGCGTGGCTGCTTCAAAGTCTCCCACCTATCCTACACAAGCCGAACCGAACACCAATATCAAACTGTAGTAAAGGTCCCGGGGTCTTTCCGTCCTGCTGCGCGAAACGAGCATCTTTACTCGTAGTGCAATTTCACCGGGCCTATGGTTGAGACAGTCGAGAAGTCGTTACGCCATTCGTGCAGGTCGGAACTTACCCGACAAGGAATTTCGCTACCTTAGGATGGTTATAGTTACCACCGCCGTTTACTGGCGCTTAAGTTCTCAGCTTCGCAACCCCGAAAGGTCACTAACCGGTCCCCTTAACGTTCCAGCACCGGGCAGGCGTCAGTCCGTATACATCGCCTTACGGCTTCGCACGGACCTGTGTTTTTAGTAAACAGTCGCTTCTCGCTGGTCTCTGCGGCCACCCCCAGCTCAGAGAGCAAGTCTCATCACCAGGAATGGCCCCCCTTCTCCCGAAGTTACGGGGGCATTTTGCCGAGTTCCTTAACCATAGTTCACCCGAACGCCTCGGTATTCTCTACCTGACCACCTGAGTCGGTTTAGGGTACGGGCCGCCATGAAACTCGCTAGAGGCTTTTCTCGACAGCATAGGATCATCCACTTCACCACAATCGGCTCGGCATCAGGTCTCAGCCTTAACGTGTGACGGATTTGCCTACCACACGGCCTACACCCTTACCCCGGGACAACCACCGCCCGGGCTGGACTACCTTCCTGCGTCACCCCATCGCTTACCTACTACCACCTTGGATCGGCGGCTCCACCACTTTCCTTTCCCCGAAGGGTCCGGAACGGCTTCACGGCCTTAGCATCAGAGGATTCGATATTGGGCGTTTCAAAGCGGGTACCGGAATATCAACCGGTTGTCCATCGACTACGCCTGTCGGCCTCGCCTTAGGTCCCGACTTACCCTGGGCAGATCAGCTTGACCCAGGAACCCTTAGTCAATCGGCGCACACGTTTCTCACGTGTGTATCGCTACTCATGCCTGCATTCTCACTCGTGAACCGTCCACAACTCGCTTCCGCGGCTGCTTCACCCGGCACACGACGCTCCCCTACCCATCACAGCGGGCGTTGGCCCTATTGCTGCAATGACACGACTTCGGCGGTACGCTTGAGCCCCGCTACATTGTCGGCGCGGAATCACTTGACCAGTGAGCTATTACGCACTCTTTCAAGGGTGGCTGCTTCTAAGCCAACCTCCTGGTTGTCTCTGCGACTCCACATCCTTTCCCACTTAGCGTACGCTTAGGGGCCTTAGTCGATGCTCTGGGCTGTTTCCCTCTCGACCATGGAGCTTATCCCCCACAGTCTCACTGCCGTGCTCTCACTTACCGGCATTCGGAGTTTGGCTAAGGTCAGTAACCCGGTAGGGCCCATCGCCTATCCAGTGCTCTACCTCCGGCAAGAAACACACGACGCTGCACCTAAATGCATTTCGGGGAGAACCAGCTATCACGGAGTTTGATTGGCCTTTCACCCCTAACCACAGGTCATCCCCCAGGTTTTCAACCCTGGTGGGTTCGGTCCTCCACGAAGTCTTACCTCCGCTTCAACCTGCCCATGGCTAGATCACTCCGCTTCGGGTCTAGAGCGTGCAACTCAATCGCCCTATTCGGACTCGCTTTCGCTACGGCTTCCCCACACGGGTTAACCTCGCTACACACCGCTAACTCGCAGGCTCATTCTTCAAAAGGCACGCAGTCACGAGATG
>NZ_JBFBDP010000095.1:0-4147 GCF_040701585.1 Streptomyces sp. NPDC093801
GCCGTGCCCCGACACGTCGCCGACCACGGCGTGCGTGGCTCCGTCGGGGCACGGCCCCAGCGAGGCGGCACTCGGCGTCTGCCTGCGCGTGGCCTGGCGGTCCTTCGTCATGGACAGGTTCGGGGTCTCGCTGCGCTCGATCCCGAACGGGCCGCGATGCGGCCCTGGGTGACCCCGTTTCACGGGGTCCGGGCCTTCGGCTCGTTGGGTGGGCCCGCTTCGCTCCCCCACCCGGGCCCTTCCGGCTTCGCCTCCAGGGCTCGCCCGCTTCGCGGCTGGCTGGCTGTGAGCGGCCTTCTGTGTGTTGGGGTCACTCCCAGTAGGAGGACCCTCCAATGTACAGGCTCGATAGGGTGACGGCTCGTTCGTCGAGCTGGACATTCCAGCGTTCCGCGGCCGCCTCGTAGCCGGCTTTCACCTCTTCCGACGGACGACAGCAGTGGGTCGTGGCGACCTCCTCCCACACCCCTCGAATCCTCAGCGCCTGCTCCACTACATGCAGCAGATCTGCTCCTGTTCGCTCGCTGCGCTCCATACCGGTCCTCCGATCACAGAACATCACTGGTTCGACCGCTCGTTCGTGTCGGGGTCCAGTCTAGGGCGTGCCTGTATCAAAGTGGGGCTGCATGTACCATTGGCAGAAACAGGGTACGCCCGACGGATTCATGGAGAGCGGAGTTCTGGATGCCTGTCTATGAATACCATCCGGACGAACTGGCCCGAACATCCGTGGTCAGACAGGCCACCGGACTCACTTTGCGCGAGGTGGAGGCGCGGCGCCGGGCGGCCCAAGACCGCGAGGACCGGGCCCTTGAGGCACCCGAGGAGCCGGGGCGGCCGTCCGAGCTGGGTATCGCCTCCTCTCAGGCCCTGGAATGGGAGCGGATCGCACACGTCATGACGGAGCAGCGGATGCCCGTGTACTCCCCGGCAGAGGACCGCCGTGTAGCGCGCCGGGAGGAACAACGTGTGCAGCGTAAGGCCACCGAGGCCAGCTGGAGCGAACAGCCGGGTGTCGACCTGCCCCTGGAGGTGCTCCGCGTCTACCGGATCACAGCCCGGGCGACCGCCTCTTCTGCGGGCGAAGAGGTTTTGGTCCGCCACCTGTTCGCAGCGTCTGCCGGTGCGGCTGTCGAGCACGCCCGTCGCATGTTCAGCCGGCCCGGCAGCATCTACCAGGACGGCGAATACCGGATTATTTCGGTCGAGCAGGTCCTTCCCGAATCGGGAGATTTCTTTTGATCCAGCTCCGAGAACACCAGATCGACCAGAAATCTGCGTTCCGAAAGTGGACCGGATTTCCTGCAAGATCACCCGTGCCTCCACAGGGTGCCCGGGGCACGATCGTATCCGCGACCGGCTCGGGCAAGACGATCACGGCCGCCGCGAGCGCGCTGGAGTGCTTCCCTGGCGGCCGGATCCTCGTCACCGTGCCCACCCTGGACCTGCTCGTGCAGACCGCCCAGGCGTGGCGGCTGGTGGGCCACCGGGCCCCGATGATCGCCGTGTGCTCGCTGGAAAACGACCCCGTGCTCAACGAGCTGGGCGTGCGCACCACCACCAACCCGATCCAGCTCGCCCTCTGGGCCGCGTCCGGTCCGGTCGTCGTGTTCGCCACGTACGCCTCCCTCGTGGACCGCGAAGACATCGACGCAGCAGAGGGCCAGCGGAAGGTCCGTGGGCCGCTGGAGGCCGCGCTGGCGGGCGGGGAGCGGCTCTACGGGCAGCAGATGGCGGGCTTCGACCTCGCCATCGTGGACGAGGCGCACGGCACGGCCGGCGACCTCGGCCGACCCTGGGCGGCCATTCACGACAACGCACGGATCCCCGCCGACTTCCGGCTCTACCTCACCGCCACCCCACGCATCCTCGCCGCGGCCCGGCCGCAGAAAGGCGCTCGCAGCCAGGAGGTGGAGATCGCGAGCATGGCCGACGACCCGAACGGCACCTACGGCGCGTGGATCGCCGAGCTCGGGCTCTCGGAGGCGATCGAGCGGGGGATCCTCGCCGGGTTCGAGATCGACGTGCTGGAGATCCGCGACCCCGCCCCCGTTCTGGGCGAGACCGAGGAGGCGCAGCGGGGCCGGCGCCTGGCGCTGCTGCAGGCCGCACTCCTGGAGCACGCCGCGGCGTGCAACTTGCGTACGGTCATGACGTTCCACCAGAAGGTGGAGGAGGCGGCCGCGTTCGCGGAGAAGCTGCCCCAGACCGCAGCCGAGCTGTACGTCACCGACACCTCCGACGCCGACCTGGCCGCCGCGGAGAAGCTGCCGAAGTCGTCGATCGACGCCGAGCTCTACGAGCTGGAGGCCGGCCGCCACGTCCCGCCGGACCGGGTGTGGTCGGCGTGGCTGTGCGGCGACCACCTCGTCGCTGAGCGCCGGGAGGTCCTGCGGCAGTTCGCAGGCGGCATCGACGCGGACAACCGGCGCGTTCACCGGGCGTTCCTCGCGTCCGTACGCGTCCTGGGCGAAGGCGTCGACATCACCGGCGAGCGCGGGGTGGAGGCGATCTGCTTCGCCGACACCCGCGGCTCCCAAGTCGAGATCGTCCAGAACATCGGCCGCGCACTCCGGCTCAACCGCGACGGCTCCACGAAGATCGCCCGGATCATCGTGCCGGTCTTCCTGGAGCCCGGCGAGGACCCCACCGACATGGTCGCCAGCGCCAGCTTCCGCCCCCTTGTGGCCGTCCTCCAGGGCCTCCGCAGTCATGACGACCGTCTCGTCGAGCAGCTCGCCTCCCGCGCCCACACCCACGGCCAGCGCAAAACCCACCTCCGGCGCGACGAGGACGGGCAGATCGTCGGCACCGGCGGCGAGGGCGAGGACCAGGAGGACGGAACCGACGCAGCAGCCGAGTCCGCCCTGCTCCACTTCTCCAGCCCGCGCGACGCCGCCACCATCGCGGCCTTCCTCCGTACGCGGGTGTACCGGCCCGAATCCCTGGTGTGGCTCGAGGGCTACCAAGCCCTCATCCGCTGGCGGACCGAGAACGGCATCACCGGCCTGCACGCCGTCCCGTACGACGTCGAAGTCGAAGTCGGCGTCACCAAGGCCTTCCCGCTCGGACGGTGGGTGCACCAGCAGCGCAAGAACCTGCGCGCCGGGGAGCTGGAGGACCGGCGCAAGGTCCTCCTGGACGCACCGGAGGCCGGCATGGTGTGGGAACCCGGCGAGGAAGCGTGGGAGGCCAAGCTCGCCGCCCTGCGCTCGTACCGGCGAGCCACCGGACACCTCGCGCCCCGGCAGGACGCCATGTGGGGCGAAGACGACGCCATGGTGCCCGTCGGGCAGCACCTGGCCAACCTCCGGCGCAAGGGCGCGAAGAACGGCCTGGGCAAGGACCCGGACCGGGCCGCCGTGCGCGCGGCGCAGCTGACCGCGATCGACAAGGACTGGGACTGCCCGTGGCCGCTGGACTGGCAGCGGCACTACCGGGTCCTGGCGGACCTGGTGGACGCCGACGGCGTCCTGCCCCACATCGCGCCGGGCGTCGTCTTCGACGGCGACGACGTCGGCCGGTGGCTCCAGCAGCAGAAGCAGCCAGCCCACTGGGTGCGACTGCTGCCCGAGCAGCAGGAGGGGCTGACCGCGCTGGGCGTGCAGCCCGACCAGGCGCCGTCTCCCGCCCCCGCGGCCAGTCGCGGGGGGAAGGGGCCGAGCAAGGCGCAGCAGGCGTTCCAACGAGGGCTAGCAGCCCTCGCGCAGTGGGTAGAACGCGAAGGCACCCACCAGCCCGTCCCCCGCACCCACGGCGAGGAGGTCGCAGTCGAAGGTGAGGCGGAGCCGGTGGTCGTGAAGCTGGGTGTGTGGGTCTCCAACACCAAAACCCGACGCCACAAACTCGACGCCGACCAACACGCCGCCCTCGCCAAGCTCGGCATCCACTGGGCATGACACCGGTTCGGCGCTGAGCCGCAGCGAGGCGGGACGCCGGAGCCGCGATGGCGCCAGGAAACCAACCCGATGCGCCTCAACTCCCCGGCTGGAACCTGGACCCCGACGGCGCCCAGGAAGACAACGAGCCCGTCGCCGGGCAAGCCGAATCATGGAGCGGCTGTCACCAGTAGCAGCGGTCCGGGTCGTCGTGGTCCATTGGCTCGCAGGGTGGGATCGGCGGGCGGGCGCTTGCCGGTGCGCTGCCC
>NZ_JBFBDP010000096.1:0-3739 GCF_040701585.1 Streptomyces sp. NPDC093801
GAGTTCCGTCAGCCGCAGGGTCTGGGGTGTCGTGGTCTGCGGTGCCGTGCTGTGTATCGGCTTCGATAAGCCCATGCTGCGTGCCTTTCCCCTAATAGACGTCGTTTCATTTGGTGAGGCGGCGGTGGCAGATGAGGGTGCATGCGATGCTCGTGAAGGCGAGGAAGTGTTCGGCCTTGCGTTCATAGCGGCGGTGGAGTCGGCGACAGCCGGCGAGCCAGGCCATCGTGCGTTCGATGGTCCAGCGATGTCGGCCCAGCCGTTGTGAGGGCTCGACGCCCTTGCGGGCGATGCGGTGCTTGATGCCGCGTCCGCGTAACCATCTCCGCAGGTGGGCGTAGTCGTAGCCCTTGTCCGCGTGGAGCTTGCCGGGTTTGCGACGTCGGCGACCGCGCCGCGACCGGATGGGCGGTATGCCACGGACGAGGGGCTCAAGGGCCTGGCTGTCGTGCAGGTTCGCGCCCGAGATTCCGACGGACAGGGGCAGACCGGTCCGCTCGGTGATCAAGTGGATCTTCGAGCCGTACTTACCCCTGTCGACAGGATTCGGGCCTGTCAGTTCCCCCTTTTCAGGGCTCGCATGTTGACTGAGTCGATCGCGCAGCGGGACCAGTCCGGTTCGCCGCGGGTGCCGAGCTCGTCAAGCTCCAGGCGGTGGAGCTTGGCCCACACCCGCGCCTTCGTCCACTTGGTGAACCGCCTGTGGGCTGTTGCACCGGACGGCCCGAATCACGTGCAGCCCGACGTGGCCACAAGCACCTCCCCCTCCTCGTCGGAGGGGCCGGCCTACCTCTGGTAGGGGTTGGGTCGGCCGTCGTGGCCCTGCTGCTGCGGCTGTGTCCATCCCGGCGTCGGGGCGTACGGGTCCTGTGGGGCGTACGGCTGCTGGGGAGCGTACGAGTGCTGCGGGGTGTGCCCGGCCTCCTGAGCGCAACCGTGGCCCTGTGCGGACCGCGTGGTGCCGGCCGGTACCGGCTGCAAGAGCCGCGGCCGGCGGGTGTCGTCGGGCCCGGCCGCGTGCTGTGCGCGGCGGGTGGCGGAGAGGCCGCCCGGCCACCAGTTCCACTTGCCGAGGGCGGTCATCAGGGCCGGCAGGACGAAGATGCGGATGATCACGGCGTCGAGCAGGATCGCCGCTGCCAGGCCGACGCCCAGCTGCTTGAACTCCACCATGCTGAGGGTGCCGAAGATCGCGAACACGGCCACCATGACGATCGCGGCGCTGGTCACGACGCCGGCGGAGTGGGTGATGCCGTCGCGGACGGCGTCACGGACGTTCGCCCCGCTGAGGGCGGCCTCGCGGATCCGGCTCACGACGAACACGTGGTAGTCCATCGACAGGCCGAACAGCACCACGAAGAGGAAGAGCGGCAGCCAGGAGACGACTGCCCCCGAGCTGTGGAAGTCGAGCACGTCCTCGGCCCAGGTGTTCTGGAAGACGGCGACGAGGACACCGAACGAGGCGGCCGCCGACAGCAGGTTCAGGAGGATCGCCGAGAGCGCCACGGCGAGAGAGCGAAAGATGGTGGCCATGGTGGCGAAGGTCAGCAGCAGGATGAAGCCGACCACCCACGGCATCCGGTTCTCCAGGTGGGCGGTGAAGTCGACGCCCTGAGCCACCTTGCCGCCGACCGCGCCCTCGGCGTCCTGGACGGGTGCGATCGCCTCGGGCAGCCAAGTCCGCAGCAGTGCGAGGGACTCCTGGGCCCCGTTGCTCCTGGGCGAGTGCGGGGTTCCGACGGCGACGGTATGCACGCGCTTGTCGGCCGAGGCGCGGATCGTGGGCTTCTGGTCGTGGGCGAACAGCTCCTGGCCATCGGTGCGGTCCAGCAGGGTCTTGAGCGCGGCTTCGACCTCACCGGCCTTCTCGGCGGGGGCCCGCACGGCCACCTGGTGCACGGTGCCCTTGCTGGGGAAGGCGGCGGTCAGCCGGTCCATTGCCTGGACGACCGGAATGTCGCGGGAGAGATCGTCCGAGCCGGGCTGCTTCAGCTTCATGTCGAGAGCGGGCAGGGCGAGGGCGAGCAGGGCGCCGACGGAGACCACGAGGGTGAGCGCGGGCCGGACGAGGGCGGGGCGGAGCAGCACGGGCCAGAGCCGGGATTTGTTGGAGCCCATCGTCAGCCGCCACAGCAGCGGAACCTTCGGCCGGTCGACCCAGCGGCCGAGCTTGGCGAGGAGGGCGGGGAGCACGGTCAGAGAGGCCAGGACGGCGACGGCCACGACGATGATCGAGCCGGTGGCCAGGGAGGCGAAGGTGGCCTCCTGGGCGAGGTAGAGGCCGGCCATGGAGACGATGACGGTGGTGCCGGAGACCACGACGGTGTGTCCGGAGGTCTCGGCGGCGATCTCGATGGCGTCGAGGTGCAAGGCGCCCTTATGGCGTTCCTCACGTTCCCGCTTCAGGTAGAAGAGCGAGTAGTCGACGCCGACGGCCATGCCCATGAGCAGGATGACGTTGCTGACCGCGCTGGTCTCGGGCATGACGTGGGAGGCCAGGGTCGACAGACCGATGGCGGCGCCGACGCAGGACATCGCGAGGAGGACCGGCACGCCGGCGGCGATGATCGCGCCGAAGACTACGAGCAGGATCAGCAGGGTCAGCGGAAGGCTGATCAGCTCGGCCTTCTTGAAGTCCTCGCCCAGGGTCTCGCCGAGCCCCCTGGCGGTGGAGCCGGTCCCGATCTGGTCGATCCTGATGCCCTCGTAAGTCTTCTGGGTCGCCGCGCTCGCGTTGAGCAGCGGCTGGACGCGGGTGTCGGCGTTCTCCGTGTCGCCCTTCATCGTGACGGGGAGCAGCAGCGCCTTGCCGTTGCGGGAGGGGAAGGCGGTGCCGACGCTCTCCACCTCGGGCAGCGCCTTCATCTTCCCGATGAGCTCCTCGGCCACCTTCCGTGCGGTGGCGATGTCCAGCTTCCCGCCGTTCGCGGCGCTGATGAGGACGTTCTCCTCGGGCTTCTCGGTGAAGTGGCCCTGGGCGGTGATCCGGCCGGCGCGGCCGGACTCGCCCACCCCCGACTCCTCGTCGCTGATCTTGTTCGTGCCGGCGGCTCCGCCCAAGAAGAGACACAGCGCGACGAAGACGACCCAGAGCCCGATGGCGGACCACGGATGCGTGGCGCTCCATCGTGCGATCCGTACCGTTGCTGGTTTCTTTCGCACCTTCTGTTTCCCTCCATTGCTGCGGAACCGCCGGGGCGGATGCCGTTCTGCGACGAGTGGAAAACTAGTCACGGGAGGAGGGCGTGGGCACAAGGTAAACCGTCTGGGTAGCCGCAGTTTTCCACAGCCTTCACCCTGCGGTTTCCCGTAACGCTCTTGAGTGAAATCGCGGCCCGGCGGCGGAGGAGTCCATCCGCAAGGCATCCCCGGCGGACATCCGCCGGCGGCGGTCCCCCGCGATCTGCTCTGCTTCTGCCGATGCCGTCCGTGCGAGCGGTGGCCATGCACGAAGGTCAAGCGAACGCCGCAGTGACAGGGGCTGCTGCTGCGCTACTAAGTTGCAGTGGGCACGCCATTGATGGCATCCGTGGACTGCTCTGCTCGCTGTCACTGCATGCGGTGTGGGCACACGTGCGCGGGACGGTCTGCCAAGACCGTCCCGCGCCCTCACCAGACCGCTGGACTCCCCACACTCAAGCCGTTGAACCGTTCCGGGTTCGGTAGGGACTCGATCATTTGAGAGGATCGAGTCATGGCACGTCCGTCCCAGTACCCGCTTGAGCTGCGCCGTCGTGCG
>NZ_JBFBDP010000097.1:0-3401 GCF_040701585.1 Streptomyces sp. NPDC093801
CGGATCAAGGGCTTGATGGGCTGGCGGGCACCGTCCTGCCTGCGGTAGGCGATCCGTTCCATCTGGATGCTGACGCCTTTACGGCCCCAGTCAGCGGTGGTCACACGGATCCCCAAACGCGCCCGCACAACGATCCGCCCGTCCTCGGACACCACCTCCGCCCAACCCGTCCACACCAGATTCTGGCCCATACCGGTCCCCCCGCGACACGTCTTCCATCCATCTGCGCGATCGACCCTACGCCGCCCGACCGTCGTCGACACGAAGGCACGGACCAGCCGATACCTCGCACCCACCGCGAGGAAATCACAGTCGAAGGCGAGACGGAGCCGGTCGTCGTGAAACTGGGTGTGTGGATCACCAACACCCGGGCCCGGCGCCACAAACTCGACACCGACCAACTCGCCGCCCTCGCCAGGCTCGGCGTCAGCTGGGCGCGGTAGCAGTCGCCCGTTTTCGAGAATGCGCAAGAAAGGCACCTCAGGCCCGGTCAAGGACGGCTCTCCCGCGCCTTCGGCGGGGCCTTCGCGCTGCGCCGCTACCTGGGGCGACCCTCCAAGATCGGTGGCCTCGGCAAAGCCGTGTACGCGACTCTTTGGGACCCCACCGCATGCACTCTGACCTGCGGATTTATCTCCGAGTACCTAGGATTGACCTGTATCCGTGAGGGCGTGGAAGTAGGTTTACCTGCTTCGGTGACGCCTGCTCACAAACACGGTGAAGACGGTCCAGGGAGGGTCCTTCATGACCGAGACAGGCAACCCCAGTCAGCCCGCGAACGTGCACGAGTACACCAGCAGCCACATCCAGGTACTCCAGGGCCACGAGGCGATACGCAAACGCCCCGGCATGTACATCGGTTCGACCAGTGAACGCGGCTTGCACCAGATGGTGTACGAGGTCGTCTCGTATGCCGTCGACGAGCATCTGGCCGGCCATGCCGACGCCATCGACGTCACACTCACCGCGGACGGCGGCGTGCGCGTCGCGGACAACGGGCGTGGCCTGCCCGTCGAAGTGAGGGAACCCGGCGGCAAGTCGGCCGTCGAACGTGAACTGACGGACCTTTCCTCCGGTTCCAAGCCCCACACCGGCTACTGGGTTTCCGGCGGCCTCGGCGGCCTGGGCCTGTGCGTGGTCAACGCACTGTCGAACCGTCTCACGGTCGAGGTCCACCGCGACGGCCACCGCTGGACCCAGGAGTACGAGAACGGCACCCCGGTCACCCCGCTGGCGAGGAACGAGGAGACCGATCAGCACGGCACGACGATCGCGTTCTGGCCCGACGCCAACATCTTCGAGACCACCCACCACTCGTTCGCCACACTGTCAGAACGCTTGCAGGAGCTGGCCTTCCTCAACGAAGGCCTGACCATCTCGCTCACCGACGAGCGTCCGGAGCGGCCGGTCCGCTTCCACCACACGAACGGCCTGCGGGCCTACGTTGCCCGCCTCAACCCCTACCCCCCGAGTCTCGTCCACTCCCCCGCCATCACCTTCGAGTCGGAGAATCAGGACAAGACGATCTCCGTGCAGGTCGCCATGGAGTGGGACACCTGGTCCCCGGGGGAGCTCCGCTCCTTCGCGAACAGCACCCGCACCCACGAGGGCGGCACCCACGAACACGGCTTCCGGACCGCACTCACCGACCTGGTCAATGAATACGCTCGCCAGCAGGGCCGACTGTCCGCGGACGACAAAGACATAACAGCCGCGGCTGTTCACGACGGTCTGACCGCGATCGTCTCCGTAAAGCTCGCCCATCCCGTCTTCGAGGGCTGCACCAGGACCAGGCTCGGGCACCCGGAAGCCGGCGTCTACGTCCAAAGGGTCGTCCGCGAACACCTCACCCGCTGGTTCGACCGCAACCCGAACGAAGCCGCATCCGTCATCCGGCACATCCTCGACACCCCTAACCGGCACAGGTGCCGGTGACGAAGACCTCCCTGCGCAGCTCGATGCCGGAGACCGCCCGCCGTCGCAGAGTGGCGGCAAGGGTGGGCCTTGGACCTGCTGGGGCTTGGCTCCCGCGTCGGGCTTCTCCCCCACGCGGGTGAGCACCGCACCGGGGTATGGCTCGCCAGGCAATACCCACACCAACGCCGCGGCCGACTCGACCAGGCCCAGCTCGCCGCCCTCGCCGAAGGCGACTGGGCACAGTGGATGAGACCAGCGAAACTGGATGGAGCCGGCTGTGATCCCTTGAGACGATCCCGCCATGCCCAGTCCCACCGCACAAGAGCTCCTCGCCTCCGTCCGAGGCCTGTCCCCCGAGCACGCGCAGCAGATCGCCGACCACATCGATGAATGCCGAACCCTGCTCGCGGCGGGCACCGACATGAACACCCTCCAGCAGCGTCTGAAGGACCAAGGCGTCTCCGTCATCCGCGCCATCCTGATCACCACCAGACTCGTCGGCGACCACCCCGGCAGACTGCAGGCGGCGCGGGAGATCGTCGAATGCAGTCCCGCCCGCACCCCCGACTGCGCACTCAGCAGGCCAGCGCACCCCACGGCCCCGTAACCGCCAAACACCGCACCGAATCCGGCACAAGCACCTCATGACCCGGCCGACCGGCTCGGCCCCCGGACGACTCGACGCGCCGGCCGCCCGCAGAGTGGCATGGGCGCGGTAGCCGGGTGTGGAGGACAAGCACCCACACGGGCGCCGCGCCGGTCACGTGCGAAACGACACGGACCTGCACCGGGAGAACGATCCTGGTGGCCGAGCCGGCCGGCGGCAGGTGCACCCCGTCCGCCAGGGCCTGAGGCCGACGCTGTGACGGTGCGTCGGCCTGGGCGTGTGAGTATTCGAGCGCCTCGCTCAGGGTCTTGCCGGTGGCGCGCTCGCGGCCGTCGGCGGCGGCGAGGCCCCGGCAAGGCTTGGTCTCCGACCAGCCCGCTACGTATGCGCAGTGGGTAGCGGGCGCCCGGGGGCGGCCGGTCCGACGGGTCCTTGTCCGTCTTGGCGCGGTTGAGGGCCATGAGCGCGATCAGCGAGGTGGGCGTGGCGAGGGCGCTGGTGTTGACCTAGGTGTTCTGTCCAGGGAGGTTGTGGACGGGTGATGCAGGTCTCGGCTGAGACGGCTTGAACGGGTGAGGGCCTCCCGGGTTCGGTGTGGATTGCGACATCTCCACCGAACAACAGAAGGCCCTCATGCCCCACCGTAATGCACCCCTGACCGAGACCGGACGGCTGCGTCTGGCCCGCTGCGTGGTCGAGGACGGCTGGCCGCTCCGGCGAGCCGCCGAACGCTTCCAGGTGTCCCCGACCACCGCCCAGCGGTGGGCCGCCCGCTACCGAGTCCTGGGCGAGGCCGGCATGGCCGACCACTCCTCCCGCCCCCACCACAGTCCGCGTCGGACCGCGACCCGCACCGAACGACGGATCATCAAGGTCC
>NZ_JBFBDP010000098.1:0-3291 GCF_040701585.1 Streptomyces sp. NPDC093801
TTTGTCCGCGGACAAAAGTCGGGCTCTCGCTGCCCTCGGCCGGGCCGGTGCTTCGCCCGCGCCGGGAGGGGGGCGGCCCGTCCGGTCAGCGCAGGCGCGAAAGTCGCAGCGCGGCTTCGCTCCGCACCTCGGGGTCCGGGTCCGACGATGCCAGCGTTCGAAGCTGCGCGATCAACTCGTCCCCATCCTCTCCGGTCGCCCAGCGCGGGTCACAGTCGAGCTCCGCCCCGAGCTGATCAGCGGTCCCCTCGTCCGAGGCAACCGCACGGGCCGAGAGCACGGCCCGCAGTCCGGCCAGATCCCTCCGGGCCAGCAGGGCCGCCGCGGTATCCGAGGTCACTCCGGTGTCTTCACCGTCCAGCAGGAGACGGTGCAGGACACCGGCAACGCCCTCGATCCGGGGCACTGCCGCCAGCCGCCGCCCTGCGGCGGCTCTCACGGACCAGGCCGGAGAATCCGCCGCGGCGATCCAGTCACGAAGCCCTTGGCCCACGGAGTCCTCCACGGTGACTCGTCTCAGTTGAGGCCCAGAGACGCAGCGACTCCCGCTGCGTGGGCGGATGCCTCGTCGGCCATGCTCCAGCGTATGGGGAAGCAGATCAACGGGCCGCCAGCCTCCCCGATCAGCGGGGCGGAAAACCAAGGGGAGGCGTCATCGTCGTCTTCGGCGCAGGCTCCATGCTTCACCGACCGTCGTCGGTCGAGGTCGGGCATGTTCGCCCGGTACGCGGCGGCGACCGCGCCCGACTTTTGTCCGCGGACAAAAGTCGGGCCACCACCAAGACACGTCCGCGGTCAGCACCACCACTGACACATCGCGGAGGGGGCACCCGATGAGACGCTGGGCGATATGGACGCGATGGCGGACGACGGAGAGTGCTTGAGGTTTCTGACCGCGATGCAGGTCGGCGACCTGTGCAGTGGGACAGTGGCGGAGGTGTCAGCGCGGGGGGTGTCGGTGACCCCGGACGGTTTCCCCACACGCCCACTAGGGCGTGTGGGGTCACTGGACGTTTCCTGGCGCTGGTCGGTGGCCTCGGCCGTGCAGGTCGGCCGGCGGATCACTGCTGAGGTGATTGCCGTCGACCTCGATCAAGGGTGCGCCTGGCTGTCGATGGCCGCGGTGGAGAATCCTGAGCTCTGGGCGTTCCTGACGTCACTCCGGGCCGGAGAGGTGCTCTCTGGCAGGGTCGCCCGGATCGAGGGGTTCGGTGTGTTCGTGGCGCTGGACGACGGCCCTGCCCACCCGGTCTACCCCGGCGTCGGGTTCATCACGATCCCCGAGCTGTCCTGGCAACGTTTCGACGCGGTTACCGACGTCGTGGCGGTGGGGCAGCGCATCTCGTGCACGTTCCTCGCCTTCGACACCACGAACGGAGAGGCGCGGCTGTCCCTGCGCGCCATGGAACCGGACCCCTTCCATGCGTTCGCTGACGCCATCGCCGTGGGGGAGAGGCTCCAAGGTCGGGTCACCCAGCTGGTCCCGTTCGGAGCCTTCGTCCGGGTCGCCGACGGCATCGAGGGGCTGGTCCACCTACGAGACCTCGGACCGACACCTGTCGAAGCCCCGGAAGAGATCGTTCAGGTCGGTGACGAGATCACGGTCGTCGCGAGGGAAGTGGACCGCTCACGACGCAGGCTCTCCCTCTCCCTCCGACATGCCCTGCGGTCCAGGTAGGAGCCGGAGCCGAGCGTGGGGGAGGGGTGGCTGCCGGACCGGCCGACGGTGCCGCGGCTGCTGACTTTTGTCCGCGGACAAAAGTTCCGGGGCATCGAGGACAGTGCGGTGGGCCGGGGGCGTCGGCAGTCCCGCCAGGACGGCGGTCAGAGTGCGCTGCCATGGACCCTGCAGATCTTGACCACCGTGCCCGGACGCTCTCCGGCATCGTCCCCCCGACCGTGGTCTCTCGGCTCCTCGAGCTCGGCCACGAAGAGGAAGTGGAACGCCGGGCCCGCCGCGGGGAGTGGTTCTGCGCGCGGGAGTGGGCACTGGTGCTCGGGGACAGGGGGCGGCAGGAGGAAGCGCTGGACGTCCTCGCCCCCTACGCCGCCACGGGATGGTGGACGGCCGTCCGCGCCCAAGTGGAGCTGCTGGAGCAGTGGGGGCGGGCGGAGGAGGCGATCGCCCAGGTTCGGCCGCACGCGCGGAGCGGGGGATTCGAACTCGAGCTGCTCGCCCGCCTGCTCGCCCGGCACGGACGCCTCGACGAAGCCGTCGCGCGCCTGATCCCCGGAATCGAGGACCCGGGTCTCGCCTCCACTCTGGTCGAGGTCACGGAGGGAGCCGGGCGGGACGAGGAGATCGCCCCGCTGCTGGCCGCCCGGATCCCCGTCGGGCACCGGTGCGAGGACCCGTGGTGCTGCCGGGGCCTCGATCCGGATACGGCCATCGGCCTGCTCGCCGCGGTCCGTGAGCGTCAGGGCAGGGTCGACGAGGCGATCGCCCTGCTGCACACCCGGCACATCAGCTCCGTCAACGCCCGGGACCAGCTGGCCGACCTGCTGGCGCGGCAGGACCGGATCGAGGAACTGCGCGCCTACGCCGACTCGGATCCCCATGGCCACGCCGCACGGTGCCTCGCCGAGGTGCTGGAGGAGCGCGGCGACATCGATGGTGCCATCGCCGTGTACCGGCAGCCGGACGACTCACGAGCGGACCGGGTCCAAGCGGCGGTGGCCCTGGCCGGCCTCCTGGGCCGTCGGCACCGGGGCGACGAGGCGATCGAGGTGATGCGCACCCTCGCGGATTCCCTCGGTGACCCGGACGACCGGGTCGTCGACACGCTGTGCACCCGCTACGCCGACCACGGCCGCGCCGCAGACGGCCTGGCCTACCTCGACGCCCTCTCCGCGCGCCGCGGCGGCCGGGAGGAGTGGGAGTTCTTCGTGCTCCGGCTCCGGCTCATGGCCGCCCGAGGCCTGCTCGACGAGGGGATCGGGTTGACGCGGGCGCATCCCGAGGGCGACACCTGGTCTGCGGCCTGGACCCTCTCCGACCTCCTCGCCGAGTCGGGCCGGATCCAGGAGGCCGTCGCGGTCCTGGAAGCCCACGGAGCCGCCCACCCCACGCTCCTGGCCGGCCACCTCATCGTGCTCGGCCGGGTGGAGGAAGCCCTTCAACTCCTCCAGCGGCGCGAGCCCAAACGCTTCGTGCCGCTCTGGTCAGGCACCTTCGAAGCCGAGCCGACGCTCTGACACCGCCGTGCCGCGGGGTGCCGGTGCTCCTGCCGGGGGGGGGGGGGGGTTGAGGGGGGCCCAAAAAGGGCCCCCCGGGCCCGCCCCCGCCGCCGC
>NZ_JBFBDP010000099.1:0-3262 GCF_040701585.1 Streptomyces sp. NPDC093801
TTCCTCCGGGCTTTCGTTCTTTCCTGCGTTTCCGACTCTATCAGACTCTTTCGTGTCCGACTTCCTCGGTGCTTTCCAGGTCCTTCGCTTTCGCGTTTTCCCTTTCCGGCGGTTCCGACTCTATCAGAGTTTCTCCACCGGATTTCCCGGCTTCAGATCCTGATTCAGAGCTGGATGTGCCCCGACGGAATGCAATTCGTTGGATTCTTGGGGGCGAAGAAGACTTTAAACCATCGCTGCCGAACTTGTCCAGTTCGAGGCAACCGTTCGAATCTACCTCCACGCTCGGGATGTGTCAACACCCTTCGCGACGACGAGGAGACTAGCAGCTGAGTGGGCCCGTACGCACATCACGCCGCGGTCGGCAGCGCGGCCGTCTGGTCCGCCTCCTCCACGTCGCCCGCCTCGCCGGCGCGCGACGCGCGGCCGCCCAGGACGAAGACGTACGCCAGGAAGGCGGCCTCGGCGGCGACGCCGATCGTGATGCGGGCCCAGGTGGGCAGGCCCGACGGGGTCACGAAGCCTTCGATCAGGCCGGAGACGAACAGGACCACGGCCAGCCCGATGGCCATGCCGAGGGCGGCACGGCCCTGCTCGGCCAAGGCAGCGCGGCGGGTGCGCGGGCCCGGATCGACGACCGTCCAGCCCAGGCGCAGGCCCGTGCCGGCGGCGACGAACACCGCCGTCAGTTCGAGCAGGCCGTGCGGGAGGATCAGGCCGAGGAAGACGTCGAGGCGGCCCGCCGAGGCCATCAGACCCAGGCCGACCCCGAGGTTGGCCATGTTCAGGAAGAGGATCCAGAGCACCGGCAGGCCCAGGAAGGCCCCGAGGACCAGGCAGACGGCGGCGGCCTGGGCGTTGTTCGTCCACACCTTCGCGGCGAAGGAGGCCGCCGGATGGCTGGAGTAGTACGTCTCGTACTCGCCGCCGGGCCGGGTCAGCTCCTTGAGGTGTTCGGGGGCCGCGACGGCGCCCTGGACCTCCGGGTGCGTGGCTATCCACCAGCCGATGAGCACGCCGAGGGCCGTCGACAGCAGCGCCGTGGGTATCCACCAGCGGCGGCTGCGGTAGACGGCCGCCGGGAACCCCGCCGTGAAGAACCGGGCGGCGTCGCGCCAACCCGCCCGGCGGGTTCCGGTGACGGTGGAGCGGGCGCGGGCCACCAGCTGGGTGAGGCGGCCGGTGAGCAGCGGGTCGGGGGCGCTCGACTGGATCAGGGAGAGGTGGGTGGCGGTGCGCTGGTAGAGCGCGACGAGTTCGTCGGCCTCCGCCCCGGTGAGCCGGCGGCCCCGGCCGAGGAGCTGTTCCAGGCGGTCCCACTGTGCCTGGTGGGCGGCCACGAAGACGTCGAGATCCATCCGGTTGTCGCTCCCCTGCCCCTGGCCCGCCCGATACGGCTGCTCGTCCTGCGGCCAGCTTGGCAGACTGGGGTGGACAGGGGCGGGTCAGGTCGGTGAAAGGTGTGTCCGGTGAACGGTCTGGTGACGGGGGACGCGGTCGTCCTGGGTCTGCGGCCGGCGAGGCTGCCGAGCCGGGCGCTGGCGATCCTGCTCGACCTGGCCGTGTACGTCACCGGGTACCTGCTGGTGCTGTTCGCGCTGGTCCTCGCGACCGCCGGGCTCGACGAGGCCGCGCAGGCGGCCGTGTCGGTGGCGACGCTGCTGCTGGTGCTGGTCGGGGTGCCGATCGCGGTGGAGACGCTGACCCACGGGCGTTCGCTGGGGAAGCTGGCGTGCGGGCTGCGGGTGGTGCGGGAGGACGGCGGGCCGATCCGTTTCCGGCACGCGATGGTGCGCGGGGCCATGGGGGTCGTGGAGCTGCTGATGACCTTCGGGACGGTGGCGTGCACCGCGTCGCTGGTGTCGGAGCGGGGGCGGCGGGTCGGGGACGTGTTCGCGGGGACGCTGGTGATCCGCGAGCGGGTGCCGGGGGCGCGGGTCATGCCCGTACCCCCGCCGCCGCCGTGGCTGGCCGGGCGGTTCGCGGGGCTGGACCTCTCGGCCGTGCCGGAGGGGCTGTGGCTGGCGATCCGGCAGTACCTGACGCGGATGAACCAGCTGGACCCGCACACGGGTGCGGTGATGGCGGCGCGCCTCGCGGACGACGTGGCGGCGCGGACCGGGGCGCCGGCGCCGCCCGGGGTCCCGGCGGCCGCGTTCCTGATGGCCGTGGTGCACGAGCGGCAGTCGCGGGACGCCGCCCGGGCCTTCGCCGCCGCGCCCGCGCCCGCTCCCTTGGCGTACGGGGGGATGCCGGTGGCTCCCTCCGCGGCGCCTCCCGCGCCCGTGCAGCCCGCTCAGCCGGTGCAGCCCGCTCAGCCGGTGCGGCCCGCGGCTCCCGTCGAGCCCGCCCCGCCCGCCACCGGGTTCGCGCCGCCCGCCTAGGCCTCCGGCCCCTCGGAGTCCTCGGGGTCCTCGGAGTCCGTGAAGGTGGACGGCGGGGTCTCCAGGTGTTCGAGTTCGATGCCGGGGGCGGAGAGGACCACGTCCCCGGCGATGTGGACGGTGTGGACCTCGCCCGTGTCGAGGGCGGTGACCCAGTACTCGTCCACGACGAGCGGGCCGCTGTCGGTGGGGTGCTCGGCGCGGGAACGCAGCGCCCAGGCCTGGTCGACGGTGCGGGGGGCGAGGACCGGGTCGGTGAGGGCGACGAGCCGGATCCGGGTCGCGGGGGCGCCGGGGGCCAGGCGCAACAGGCGGGCCGTCGCGATGAGGAAGGCCGGGGAGGTGCCGGTGAAGCCGGGGGCGGCGACGTTGCCCTCGGTGGCCTCGGTGCCGGTGGGGTCGGTGCGGACCCAGGTGACGCCGTCGATGGCGGCGCCGCGGACCTGCCAGCTCGCCGCGTTGACTTCGAGCCGGATGGGGCGGCCGAGGGCGTCGACGGCCAGGTCGAGGGAGCCCCGGTGGTCGCCGCCGGGGCCGGTGGTCTGGGAGACGTAACGCCAGCCCGAGGGGCCGGGGGCGCAGTGGAAGTGCTCCTCGCCGAGGGGGGTGTGGTCGTGCGGGTCGTGGAGCGAGTAGCGGCCGCGGGGCATGGCTGTGGTCCTTGGCTGGCGTACGGGGGTACGGGGCAGGCCCCCGGCACGGGTGCCGGGGGCCTGCTTCAGTGTGCGCGATCCGCTGGGATCAGTAGCGGTAGTGGTCGGGCTTGTACGGGCCCTCGACCTTGACGCCGATGTACTCGGCCTGCTCCGGGCGCAGCGTGGTGAGCTTGACGCCGAGCGCGTCGAGGTGGAGGCGGGCGACCTTCTCGTCGAGGTGCT
>NZ_JBFBDP010000100.1:0-3186 GCF_040701585.1 Streptomyces sp. NPDC093801
CCCGCCCGCGGCTCGTGCTCACGGACACCGCGACCGCCCGGGAACTGCCGGAGCACGAGGTTCCGACCGTCAACCTCGACGACCGCGCCGCCTGGTCGGGGGCAGCCGGCCCCAGCGCGCTTCGCTTGCTGGAGCCTCGCTTCGCGCTGCCCCCGACCAGGCGGGGAGGAAGGCAGCCGGCCCTGGCGCGCTTCGCTTGCCAGGGCCTCGCTTCGCGCTGCCCTCCTCCCCGCCCGCCGGCGCTTCGCGCCTCTGGGCAGCGGCACCCGCCCCACGGTGCCCAGCCCCCGGAGGTCCAAAACCCGCTTTGACCTGGGGATTTTCTTTCTTTGAGGGGTGCCATCCACTCGACATCGTGCTTCTAGTGCGATATCTTTGTCTTGTTGGTCGGCAGTGACAGTCGGCCAACGAAGCCGAAGCACCAACCCAGAAGATGAAGGAGTGGTTTCTATGTCCACGAAGTCGGTTCCCGGTGACGGCGCCTACGCGAAGGGCGCGAAGGGGAGTCTGTTCGTCGAGCCCCGCCGGGGGTTCGTGGCGGTCGCCCGCAACATCGCCCGCAGCGTGATGGTCCTGCGCCAGCGGTGATCTCACCCCTCGTAAGGGGCTTCCGGGGCGGGGACGGACGGACAGCGGCAAACCCGCTGGACCTGTCCGGCCCCGTCCCGGGGGTCGACCTCAAAGCGGTGGGGCTCCTTCTGGCCCCACCCGCGCTGACGGGGGAGTTCTACCCCCTCAGCCTGTGGCGCGGAGTCGAACGACTCCCCGTGCGCCCCTTCGCACCGGCAGCTCACCCCCAGGGACTGCGCGCAGCATTCGGGGACTCCGTTCGGGCTCTGACAGCGGACGCCGAGGTGATCGGGGTGGCCCTCTCCGGTGGTCTGGACTCCCTCGCGGTGCTGCTCCATGTGTGCGAGATCGCAGGTAGCCGACCTGTGATCGCCTTCACTGGCGACTACCAGGACGACCGAGGGCGGTCGTGCGTCGCGATGGTTCGGAGGCTGCTTGCAGACCTACGGCTTGGCGACCGTGTCCGCTTGGTGGCCGTTGACCCGGAGCGGCACCGTGCAGCGCCGCCGTGGTCTCCCACGGGACCGAGGCTCGACGCAGCACCTGAGACCAACGCGGGTCTTTCGGCGCTGGCAGCCGACCTGGGGGTAGGAGTGCTCCTCTCCGGAGTGGGCTCCGACGAACTCTTGGGAGTGCCCCGCTACGCAACAGCGGAGATCGCGCACCACCACGGGGCGCGGGCAGCGCTCCGCTACCTGCGGGACGTGGGCCGCGCCGGGCCGGGGGTGGCCGGGGAAGCCGCCGCCATCCTTGCTCGGGCATTTCCGGCCAGCGTCAGCGGGCAGGCCTACTGGGCGACGAACTGGCCCGAGTGGGCCAAACCCACGGCAAGCGAAGTGTTGGCAGAGCCCTACCGGCAGCACGCGACGGACTGGGGCCGGGCATGGGTGGAGAGGAGGATCGCCAACCACGCCCGACGCCAGCGCTCATGGGCACAGGCAGACGCGTTCGATGCGTTCTGGCCGCATGAGGTGATTGGGGCAGCGGGGCAGGTCAGGGAAGCATCACCGTTCCTGACGGAGGGGTTTCTCGCCGCCGCGTTCGCTGTTCCCCTCGCCGCCCGCTACCGGCCGGACCTCCCGACGGCTTACTGGCGCTGCAAGTCGCTGGTTCTGTCTCTGATGCCTGACCAGGTGCTGTCAGCCTTGCCACGGCAGAAGTCCTACTTCACGGCGGCCCTGGCCGGGGAGGCGGCGCACCTCGACGCGAGCGCCCCCCTCCTGACGGTTGAGTGCGGACTCATCGACCGGGCCAGGCTGGCCAAGGAGACAGATACCGCCATGCTCTTGGCGGTATCAGCGGTGGAACAGTGGCTCATCGGAGCCGAACAGATCGGTGCACAACTGACCTGATCTCGTGTGGGGGGCGGTGCGCCACACCGCCCCCCACTGGACACCAAGGAAGGGACTGGCCATGGTCATTGCTGTGAGTTCTCCGCCTGGCATCATCACCTTGCGCCCGTACACCCCGGCCGACACGTCCGCCGTTCTGGCCTTGATCAACCTGGAGCGGATCCCGGGGCAGCCGGTCACCACAACCGAGATGCTCTCCGATGCGCTCGAAGGGCGGTCGGCGGTCGACGCCGGATGGTGGGCTGACCTTAACTCGCCGTCGACCTGGGTGGCCGTCAGCGGGCCCAGCAGGGTGGTCGGCGTGGTTTCCTACGCGTGGCGCCCCAAAGACCGCACGGGGCTGCTTCTGTGGCTTCACAGCGGCGAGGAAGAGGCCGTAACCGAGACCCTCATTGACCACGTCGTTACCACGTTCGCCCCGAACCCCGTTGAAGCGTTCCAGTTTGCCTGTGCGCTCTCCCTTGGCCTGGAGGCTCTGCCCATCGGGCACCGCCCGGTCACGGACGCGGTTCTTCGGCGAGCCGGATTCGCAGGCGAGAGGCTTTGGCGCTACATGCGGGCTGACCTCCCGGCAGTCAACCTGCCCAGGCTGGCCCGAGTGAAAGAGAGCACGTCCAACGGGGATAAAGCAGCTATCAAGCTGGAGTCCCACCGGTTCTGGCGCACCGTCACAGCCGAAGCCGAAGTAGGACAGCCAGTGCAAGGCATCGGAGTCCTCTGGTGGATCGAGGTATCCGAGGCAAGCCGAGGCAGAGGCCTAGGAAGACGCATGCTCGGTTCTGCGCTCGCCCGACTGACAGACCTTGGTGCCCGACAGGTGATCCTCTACGTGGATGACGACGCACCACCAGGGGGCCCACGGGACCGCACGGCAGCCAACTCCCTCTATGAATCAGCAGGATTCACAGAGGTCGATCGCCTCTACTCCTACAAGCTCGAAGCCACTCAATAACCCCAGGGAAGACCGGGCCAGGTGGGCTGTTGCCAGCAGCCCGCGAAGCGGGCAGGCCTGGAGGCGAAGCCGGAAGGCCCCAGGGCGGGGGAGCGCAGCCGGACCCGCCCAACGGGCCGAAGGCCCAGACCCCGTGAAACGGGGTCAGTTCCCGGGGGAGCGCAGCGGACCCGGGAACCAGTCCGAAGCGAAGCGCAGGACCACCGGCCCCGGAGGGGCCGGCCTCGGCCGCGCGCAGCGCGGCCGGCCCCCGCCCCACCCCGCAGCGCCGATCGGAAGAGCACACCTCATAAAAACAGACACCCACAGACA
>NZ_JBFBDP010000101.1:0-3043 GCF_040701585.1 Streptomyces sp. NPDC093801
TGTGAAGGTCCACCGAACCGCCACGGTGCGAGGCCACCGCCGGCCGCACCCGGTCCGTCGGCAGCGCCAGCTCCTCCGGCAGACCCGCGAGCGTCTCGCGCCAGTACGCCAACTGCCGCGACAGCACACCGGCCGGATCGACCTCATCGCCCAACAACCCGCGCTGCCACACCGTGTAATCCGCGTACTGCACCGGCAACGGCACCCATCCCGGCGCCTCACCACGACAACGCGCGGCATACGCGGTCGAGAGATCGTGTGCGAGCGGACCCATGGACCAGCCGTCACCGGCGATGTGGTGCAGAACGAGCAGCAGTACGTGCTCCTGCGGTCCCACGGCGAACAGGGACGCCCGCAGAGGGATCTCGGCGCGCAGGTCGAACGCGTACCCCGACGCGGCCGCCAGCGCTTCGGCGAGGTGGGGCTCGTCGGGACCGGTGGCGTCGATCAGCCGGAGGTCGATCGGCAGGGTCTGCGGGGCGAGTATCCGCTGGTGCGGGGCACCGTCCACGGCGGGGAAGACCGTACGCAGCACTTCGTGCCGTGCGACGGCGTCCCGGAGGGCCGCCTGGAGTGCGTCGTGGTCGAGGTCGCCGGTCAGGCGGAGGGCGACGGGGATGTTGTACGCGGGGTTGGGGCCTTCCAGCTCGCCCAGGAACCACAGCCGCTGCTGCGCGAACGACAGCGGGACCACGTCCGGCCGGGCCGCAGCCGTCAGCGCGGGCCGGGCCTGACCGGCCTCCGCCAGTCGGCCGGCGATCCCCGCGACCGTCGGCGCCTCGAACAGCGCCCGGATCGGTACTTCCACGCCCAGCAGCGAACGGATGCGGCTCACCAGACGCGTGGCCAGCAGCGAATGCCCGCCCAGCTCGAAGAAGTTGTCGTCGACACCGATCCTCGGCAGGCCCAGGACATCGGCGAAGACGGTGCAGAGGATCTCCTCCTGGGCGGTCGAGGGCCCCCGGCCGCCCGGCACGAGGGCGTGGTGGCCGGGAACGGGCAGGGCCTTGCGGTCCAGCTTCCCGTTCACCGTCAACGGCAGTCCGTCCAGCACCATCATCACCGAAGGCACCATGTGATCCGGCAGAGTGCCCCGTACGAAGTCCCGAAGGGCAGCGGTCAGCCTGCTGCCGTCCTCTCCGGCCTCGGGCCGCAGGACGACGTACCCGACCAGGCGCTTGTCTCCGGGGGTGTCCTCACGGACGATCACCGTGGCCTGCGCCACCGACGGGTGCGAGACCAGCACGGCCTCGACCTCGCCCAGCTCGATCCGGAAGCCGCGGACCTTGACCTGGTCATCGGCCCGGCCCACGAACTCCAGCACACCGGCCGCGTTCCACCGCACCACGTCACCCGTGCGGTACATCCGCTCGCCCGCGGCCCCGAACGGATTGGCGACGAACCGCTCCGCCGTCAGCCCGGGACGGTTCAGGTACCCGCGGGCCAGACCCGCACCCGCCACGTACAGCTCACCCGCCACACCCGGCGGAACCGGCTGCAACCCCCCGTCCAGGACGTACACCCGCGTGTTGACCAGCGGCGAGCCGATGTGCGGGACGGCGTCCGCGTCCAGTGGATCGGTCACCGTCGCGCACACCGTCGTCTCCGTCGGCCCGTACGCGTTCACCAGCCGGCGGCCCGCAGCCCACCGGCCCACCAGCTCGCCACCCAGGGCCTCGCCGGCCGTCACCAGGGTCGACACCGTCGGCAGCGCATCCGGCTCCAACGTCGCCAACACCGCCGGCGGCACCGTCACATGCGTGACGCCGTGATCCGCGACGACACGAGCCAGCGAGGGCCCTGCCAGCCGATTTCCCGGCCCTGCCAGAACCAGCCGGCCGCCGTTGCACACAGCCATCACCAGCTCCCACATCGCCGCGTCGAAACTCGGCGAGGCGAACTGGAGGACCGTGCTGTCGGCCCCGAGCGCGAAGCGCACGATCTGTTCCGCCGCCAGACTGGCGAGGCCCTGGTGCTGCACCACGACGCCCTTGGGCCGGCCCGTCGAACCCGACGTGTAGATCACGTACGCCGGATGGGACGGCAAAAGCGCACCCGCACGCTCCGCATCCGCCACGTCGCCATCCACAAAGCGCCCGAGCAGCTCCACGGTCTGCGGCTCGTCCACGACCACGCACGCCGACATGTCCACGCCCGGCACGCTCGCCGCCGCCGCGGTGCTGGTGATCACCAGCACGGGCCGCGCGTCGTCCAGCACGTAGGCGATCCGCTCGGCCGGGTATTCGGGGTCGATGGGCAGGTATGCCCCGCCGGCCTTCGCCACCGCCAGGAGGGCGACCACCGCATCGGCGGAGCGTTCCATGGCCACACCGACCGGCGTCTCCGGGCCCACGCCCCGCTCGATGAGCAGCCTGGCCAGCCGGTTCGCCCGTGCGTTCAGCTCCGCATAAGACAGCTCGACGTCGTCGGAGGTGAGCGCGGGCGCGTCCGGTGTCCGCGTCGCCTGGGCCTCGAACAGGTCCGGGAGCGTAACGGTGGGTACGTCGCGGGCGGTGTCGTTCCACTCCGTGAGGACGCGGTGCCGTTCCCCGGCGTCCAGGATGTCGACCCGGCCGATCCGCTGACGCGGATCGGCGACCACGGCACTCAGGAGGCTGATGAACCGCTCTCCGATCCGGTCGGCCGTCCCGCGGTCGAACAGGTCGAGCGCGAAGGTCAGGGCTCCCGCGAGCCCGGCCGGGGCGCTGTCGCGGTCGAACCGCTCCGTCAGCGTCAGGTCGAGGTCGAACCTCGCCGATATCCGGGCAGGGGCGAACGGCCGGACCTCGAGGTCCGGCAACTCCAGTGCCGCTTCCGTGTTGTTCTGCAGGGTGAGCATGACCTGGAAGAGCGGGTGCCGGGCCATGGACCTGGCGGGGGAGAGTTCCTCCACCAGACGCTCGAACGGAACGTCCTGATGCGCGAAGGCGCCCAGACCCGTCTCCCGTACCCGGCCCAGCAGCTCGCTGAACGCAGGGTCACCGGAGACGTCGGTACGCAGGACCAGTGTGTTCACGAAGAACCCGACGAGGTCGTCCAATGC
>NZ_JBFBDP010000102.1:0-2908 GCF_040701585.1 Streptomyces sp. NPDC093801
ACGGTGGCGCCCGCCGGGACCCCGGGGTCCACGGTGTGGGTGGTGGTGAAGCCCATGGACTCGGCGGGGCCGTAGCCGTTGGTGATGGTCAGGTGCGGGTGGAGGGTGTGGAGGCGGGCGATGTGGGTGGGGGAGGCGGGCTCGCCCCCGGTGTAGACGATGCGGGTGGTGGCGAAGGTCTCGGGGTGCTCGTCGGTGAGGTAGTTGAAGAGGCTGGAGGAGAGCTGGAGCATCGTCACCGCGTGGGCGCGGCTGAGGGCGGCGACGACGGCCGGTTCGGGTCGTTGTCCGGGTTGGAGGACGGTGGTGCCGCCGTGGAGGAGGGCGCCCCAGAATTCGAGGCTGAAGGCGTCCCAGGAGACGGGGGAGCACTGGAGGAACACCTCGCCGGGGCCGAAGGCGGCGTAGGTCTGGTGGGTGAGGGTGGAGACGAGGTTGCGGTGGGTGGAGAGGATGCCCTTGGGGTGTCCGGTGGAGCCGGAGGTGAACATCACGCAGGCGGTGTCGTCCCCGGTCAGCGCCACCTTCAGGTCGTGGCCGGCGTGTCCGTCGGTCTCCGTGGCCTCGGCGTCGGTACGGACCCGGGTCCAGGGGCCGTCGAGCTGCCGGGCCCCCTGCGCGGAGTCCGTCACGAGCAGCCGTACGGCGGCGTCCTCCGCGGTGCCGCGGAGGCGTTCGTCGGGGAACTCGGGGTCGAGGAGGGCGTATCCGGCGCCGGTCTTGACCACGGCGAGGACGGCCACGGCGAAGGGGATCCCGCGTTCCAGGAGGATGCCGGCCAGGTCTCCGCGGCCCAGCCCCCGTGAACGGAGGTGCCGGGCCAGCCGGTTGGCGCGGAGGTTCAGCTCCCCGTACGTCACGGTCTCGGCGGCGAAGACCAGCGCGGGGGTCTCCGGCCGCAGCCGCGCCTGCTCCTCGAACCGGGCCGTCAGCAGGGCCGGTCCGCCCTCCCGGGTTTCGGACGTGGCCTGCCCGGGCCACTCCACGAGTACCCGGGCGCGCTCCTCGGCGCCCAGCACCTCCAGGCCCGACAGCGGCACCTCGGGCGCGGCCACCGCGTGCTCCAGCACCCGCCGCAGCACCCGGATCATCCGCTCCACGGTCTCCCGGTCGTACAGGTCGCAGCTGTAGAGCACCGCCCCCGTCAGCCCGGTCTCCTCGTCGGCGGAGAGCAGGAACTCCAGGTCGAACTTGACGGCACCGGTGGCCAGCGGCTCCGCCGGACCGGCCGTGACCCTGGGGAACTCGGGAGCGGGGGCCGGTCCCGACTCCAGGGCCAGGCACACCTGGAACAGCGGGTGCCGGGCCAGCGAACGCGCCGGGTTCACGGCCTCCAGCACCAGGTCGAAGGGGGCGTCCTGGTGGGCGAAGGCGTCCAGGTCGGCGGCCCGCACCCGGGCCAGCAGCTCCCGGAAGGCCGGGTCCCCGGAGGTGTCGGTGCGCAGCACCAGCGTGTTGACGAAGAAGCCCACCAGATCCGCGAGGGACTCGTCGGCGCGGCCCGCCACGGGTGAGCCCAGCGGCAGGTCCGTACCGGCCCCGAGCCGGGTCAGGGTGGCCGCCAGGGCCGCCTGGAGCACCATGAAGGGGGTGCAGCGCTCGGCCCGGGCCAGTTCCAGCACCCGCTTGTGCAGCTCGCGCCCGAAGTCCACCCGGACCGCGCCGCCCCGCCGGCCGGCCACCGGCGGCCGGGGCCGGTCGGTGACCAGCGGCAGCTCCTCGGGCAGGTCCGCCAGGGCGGTCCGCCAGTAGGAGAGCTGCTCCTCCAGCACCCCGCCCTCCAGGGCCGGGCCCTGCCACAGGGCGTAGTCGGTGTACTCCAGGGGCAGCGGCTGCCAGTCGGGGGCCCGGCCCGCGGCGCGGGCGGCGTAGGCGGCGGACAGGTCGGCGAAGAGCGGGCGCAGGGACTGGCCGTCGGTGGCGATGTGGTGCAGCAGGACGAGCAGGGTGTCACGGCCGTCGCCCCCGCGGAGCAGGGTCACCCGCAGGGGGTGCTCGGCGGCCAGGTCGAAGGCGTGCCCGGCGGCCGTGCGCAGGGCCGCCTCCCGGTCCTCCTCCGCCACCTCCCGGACCTCGAAGAAGACGCCCGCGGCGGCCTCCTCGGCGGGGGCGACCACCTGGTAGGGCTGCCCGTCGGCGGTGGCGAACCGGGTCCGCAGCGGTTCGTGCCGCCGCACCAGGTCGCCGACGGCGGCCCGCAGGACCTCCGGGTCCGTCGCCCCGGTCAGCCGCACCGCCATCGGCACGTTGTACGCGGTGTCCGGGCCCTGGAGCCCGGCCACCAGCCACAGCCGCCGCTGGGCGGAGGACAGCGGCGGCCGCTCGGGCCGGACCGCCGCCCGGGCGGGGGCCGGCAGCACCTTGCGGCCCGAGACCTCGGTGATCCGGCGGGCGAGGGCGGCCGGGGTGGGGTGCTGGAACACGTCCCGCAGGGTGAGGGGCGCCCCGAGGGTGGCGCCGATCCGCCCCGTGAGCTTGGCGGCGAGCAGGGAGTGCCCGCCGTGGTCGAAGAAGGAGTCGTCCACCGACAGCGGGGCGGCCGAGCCCAGTACCTCCCCGACCAGGGTCCGTACCAGCTCCTCCAGTTCGGTGCGGGGAGCCCGGCCGCCGGACTCCAGGGGGGCCTCCACGGCCGGCAGCGCCCGTTTGTCGATCTTCCCGTTGGGGGTGAGCGGCAGCCGGTCCAGGACCGCGAAGCGGGCGGGCACCATGTGCTCCGGCAGCCGCTCCCGCAGCCAGGCCCGCAGGGAGCCGGGGGTGACGGCGGCGCCCGGCACGGTCGTGACGTACGCGGTCAGCTCGTCCGTGGCGAGCAGGGTGGCCTGGGTGAGGTCGGGGTGGGTGGTGAGGAGGGTTTCGATCTCGGTGGGTTCGATGCGGAAGCCGCGGATCTTGATCTGGGTGTCGG
>NZ_JBFBDP010000103.1:0-2618 GCF_040701585.1 Streptomyces sp. NPDC093801
AGCCCGAGGTCTTCCAGGTAGCAGTAGCGGCACCGCTTGGGGCAGCCCTGGACGGGGTTGACGGCCATCCAGGTGTCGTGCTGGTCGATGACGGGCTCGTAGACGGGCGTGGCAGGTGGCATGGGGGCTCCCTTGGGGCCGCTCGCGGTGGGCGGCGGCCCGAAGGGAGCGGCGGATCAGCTGGTGCCCGGGGTGGTGTGGGTGTCGCCGGATTCGAGGGCGAGCTTGCGCAGGATGGGCCCGTACTCGGGGTGGGCGAGGGCGGTGGCCATTCAGGCACCGGCACATCGCTTCGACGATGGCGTACGTGAAGCCGTCGCAGCGGTTCGTCGAGGACGCCTGGCAGCGCGCCACCGACTCGGCCGTCCGCGCCCTGGCCGTCTGACCGGAGAGGGCAATGGACATGACCCCACCAGGACCAGGGCTTGCGGACCCGGCCTCGCCTGGCGTTCAGTGGCAGTTGCGGATGGCGGCAGCGGAGCGCGGTGTGTGGACCGGGACCCAGCTACGGCGGCTACTGGTTGAGAAGGCGGGACTGGAGCTGTCCGCAGCCTCGGTGTCGGCTCTGTTCACCAGGCAGCCGTCCCAGGTGAAGCTGCCCACCCTGGCCGCGCCGTGTACGGCCCTGGACTGCGCTCCTGGAGATCTCCTCGTGCTCGGCCCCGCAACGCTCGTACCAGCCTCGGGACCCGCGCTGGCAGGGCTGCCAGACGAGAGGCCATCGCCTGGTCCGTCGCGAGTAGCCGGGAGACGGTCACTGCCTCCCCTCTGACCTCCGCGGCTCTTCGTCGGCCGTCCTTCCACCTACTTGGCAGGTTCAAGATCCATGTCAGCCTCCGTTCCTGGCGCCGTGCAGGGCCGCTGTCCCGGCTGGACGAAGATGCCCTGGCTGCGCCCAGGGTCGGGCTCGTGTGCCTGGTGCTTACGGACGTGTCCTGGCTGTGGAGGCGGCAGACGCCCTGCGGAGGAGACGTGCGCTGCTTGCCGGCGCCGGGCCGTGGGCAGGCCGGCGCTCGGGCCATGTCGGCGATGCGGGCGCCGGCGCATTCTGGACGCGGCGACCCAATGATGCCGTCCGTGCCCGATCCTGCGAGGGCTAAGCCGCCTGCGGCCTGCACGGGATGCGGCGTGGCGTCCCAATGGGCGCGGGGCATGTGCAAGCGCTGCTACGAATACCCGCCTCACACGGTCGGTACCCGCGCGGCAGGCTGGGCCCGCCGGATGCCCTGCACGCCGGCTTGGTGGGAGCAGTTCGCCGTGTATCTGGCAAAGCACCGCAACGTCTTCTACGGCGCGGACGCCCTCGCTCACACGGCCCGCCTCGTCATCGGCACAGGCCATACCGACCCGCACGGTCTGCTTGCCGAAGCCCGCCGCACGCGCGCCTGGCTCAGCCGGCTGCTCGCGGACTTCTTCCACACCCACCACCACCTCGACACCCCCGCAGACATCCAGAGCACGCGGGCCGAGACCCGTCGGCAGCGCCGGATCGAGGCCGTTCCCGCCCCCGCTGCGCCCTGCCGCACATGCTTTCGCGGAGGTGCTGGTGGCCCGGCGGGAGAACGCCGAGCGTCTCGGGCTGCGACCGAATCAGCTCAAGACCATCGAGATCCGCCTCGACACCGTCCGGGACCTGGCACTCCACCTCCACGCGAAGGACCACACCACCTGGGCGGGCGTGAACGCCACCGACCTTGAAGCGTTCCTGGCCCGGAACACGGCTCGCCGGGCTTCCTGGATGGCGGGCCCACGCCAATCCTTCGCGCACTCCCACCGGACCGGCCTGGTGCTGCACGACCCCGCCGCGGGCATGGCGGCCCCGCAGTCACGAGGCTTTAGCGGCCCCACCCTCACCCTCGACGAACAGCGTGCCCTCTACCGCCGCTGGAGCGCCAGCGAGGGTGTCCTGCCGCACGAGGCGTTCATCGGCCTGGCGGCTCTTTTGCACGCTGCCACCACCGCCGAATTCCAACACCTCACCCTCACGGACATCGCCACCGCCTCCCGAACGGTCCGCTTCCCCGGGCGCAGCATCGATCTCGCTCTCGACGACGCCACATGGCGAGCCCTGGAAGCCTGCCTCACCCACCGCCACGCCCTGCACACGGACAACCCGCACGTACTCGTCACCCGGCTCACCAGAGTCACCACCGGCCCGGCCGGCGCAGCCCACATCCGAGACAGCCTCGCACCAGTCGGCCTCCTCCCGCGGATCCTGCGCTCCACACGGCTGCTCACCCTTGCCGACGAACTCGACATCAAGCAACTCACCGTGGCCCTGGGCATGTCCTACAGCGGAACTGCCCACTACCGGTAGCACTCTGAGTCCCTGTCACTCTCTGACCCACGACGAGCCGAAGCCACAGCGATGCAACCCATCCATTCCAGAGACAATCCGGAAGCAATACTGAAGCACACCCGGTGCCCTGCTCCATCTCTCGCCTGCGCCAGGCCGCTCGGCCCCCGGCTGACAGGAGCCGACATCGAGTGACAGCAATCGCCATGCGCTACAGCCGCAGGGCGCCCAGCCTTCTCCCGGCCAGCCCCGGGAACTCCGCAGGCCAGTTGCCGACCGCAGCACACACCATCGCCCTGCTGCCAGCCGCCCGCGGAGCGGG
>NZ_JBFBDP010000104.1:0-2536 GCF_040701585.1 Streptomyces sp. NPDC093801
GCGTGGTGACGATCCCCTTCGGAACACCCGTGGATCCCGACGTGTACATCACATACGCCGCCTGATCCGGCAGACAGCGCACCGGCAGCAGACCCACAGCCCCCGTCGCCCCGGAGACGAGGATGACCTCCGTGCCTTGCTCCGCCACCTCCCGCGGAAGGGTGTGACCGCTCAACGCGTCGTCCACCAGGAGCAGCCGCGCACCGGTGTCCCGGAACACCGCCTCCAAGCGGGAACCGGGAGACCGGACATCCAGCGGCACGTACGCGCCACCGGCCTTCAGCACCGCCAGCAGCGCCACCACCAGATCCGCGGAGCGTTCCATCAGGACACCGACGAGCGTCTCCGCACCCACACCACGCTGAACGAGCAACCCGGCCAGCCGGTCCGCGCGAGCGTTGAGCTCCGCGTAGCTGAGCTCGACGTCCCCGAACACGACCGCGGTCGCCTCCGGCGTGCGCGCCGCCTGAGCCTCGAACATCTCGGGCAACGACGCCACCGGAACGTCCCGTGCCGTGTCGTTCCACTCACCCAGGATCCGGCGCCGCTCGGCCGCATCGAGCACGTCCACTCGGCTGGTACGCCGAGTCGGGTCGGTGACCGCTGCCCGCAGGACGCGGAGGAATCTGCGGGCGATGTCCTCGACCGAAGCCCGGTCGAAGAGATCGGCAGCGAAGGTCACATCCCCTCGAAGCCCGGCCGGACGGCCATCGGCGTCTTGCGTCTCGCTGAAAGCGAAGGAGAGATCGAACTTCGCCGACGCTTCACCGCCGGCCTGCGAACTGACCGTGATGCCGGGCAGTTCCAGTGCGGCCTGGGTGTTGTTCTGCACGGCCAGCATGACCTGGAACAGCGGATGCCGGGCCATGGACCGTACCGGGGCCAGGTCCTCCACCAGCCGCTCGAACGGCACGTCCTGATGCGCGAACGCCCCCAGCCCCGTCTCCCGCACCCGGCCCAGCAACTCGACGAAGGTCGGATCCCCGGACAGGTCGGTACGCAACACCAGCGTGTTGACGAAGAACCCGACCAGGTCGTCAAGGGCATCGTCGGTACGTCCCGCGACCGGCGCCCCGATCGGCACATCGGTGCCCGCACCCAGCCGCGAGAGCAGCGTGGCCAGAGCCGCCTGCAGCACCATGAACACCGTCACGCCCTGAGTACGGGCCAGCTCGGTTATGTGCTCGTGCAGTTCCGCGGGGACGTCGACCTGGATGGTGCCGCCGCGGTGTGAGGCAATGGCCGGGCGCGGCCGGTCCGTCGGCAGCGCCAGCTCTTCGGGCAGTCCGGCGAGCGTCTGCCGCCAGTACGCCAGGTGGCGGGAGATCACGCTGCCGGGGTCGTCCTCCGCCCCCAGCGATTCGTGCTGCCAGAGCGTGTAGTCCGCGTACTGCACCGGCAGTGGCGTCCACACCGGCGCTTCCCCCGTGCACCTGGCGGCATACGCACGCGCGATGTCGCGTGCCAGCGGTCCCATGGACCAGCCGTCACCTGCGATGTGGTGCAGCACGAGCAGCAGCACATGCTGGTCCGCACCCCATGCGAACAGTCGTGCGTACAGCGGAGACTCGACCGTCAGGTCGAAGCTGTGAGCCGAGGCATGCGCCAGCGTCTCGGCCAACCCCACCTCATCCGCCTCGATCAAGGGCAGATCGATGCCCAGCTCGTCCGGGGCAAGGATCTTCTGCTGCGGGGCACCGTCCACGGTCCGGAACACGGTGCGGAGTACTTCGTGTCGCGCAACGACATCCCGCAAGGCGGTCCGGAGCGCTTCACGGTTCAGGTCGCCCGTCAGCCGGAGGGCTACGGGGATGTTGTAGACCGAGTTCGGACCTTCCAGCTCGCCCAGGAACCACAGCCGTCGCTGGGCGAAGGACAGCGGCAGCACGTCCGGCCGCCGACCCGCCACCAGCGCCGGCCGCGCCTGCCCGGCTTCCGTCAGCCGGCCCGCGAGTCCGGCGACCGTCGGCGCATCGAACAGGGCTCGCATCGGAAGCTCGACGCCGAGCACGGAGCGGATGCGGCTGACGAGACGGGTGGCCAGCAGGGAGTGCCCGCCCAGCTCGAAGAAGTTGTCGCTCGTGCCGACCCGAGGTATGCCCAGGATCTCCGCGAACAGAGAGGACAGCACCTCTTCCTGAGGGGTACGCGGTGCCTGGTAGGAAGTACGCGCCTTCAGTTCCGGGGCGGGCAGGGCCTTGCGGTCCAGCTTGCCGTTCTGAGTCAGCGGGAGCTCGTCCAGTACGACGATCGCGGACGGAACCATGTACTCGGGCAGCAGACCGGACACGTCAGCGTAAAGTGGGGCAGCGTCCGCCGGCGTCGCATCGGAGCCCAGGAGGACGTATCCGACGAGGCGCTTGTCGCCGGGCGTGTCCTCGCGCACCAGCACCGCTGCCTGTGCCACGGACGGGTGTGCGGCCAGTACGGCTTCGACTTCGGCCGGCTCGACACGGAAGCCTCGGATCTTGACCTGGTCGTCGGCGCGCCCGACGAACTCCAGCTCTCCGGAACCGCTCCAGCGGACCAGGTCGCC
>NZ_JBFBDP010000105.1:0-2497 GCF_040701585.1 Streptomyces sp. NPDC093801
GCTCCACACCGCCGGCGACCACCGCCACCGCCCCGGGAGTCCGACCCACCTGAGCCGCGAACAACTCCGGCAACGTCCCCGCCGGCACCTCACGCGCAGTGTCGTTCCACTCGCCGACGATCCGGTCCCGCTCCACCGCCGACAACACGTCCACCGTGCTGATCGACTGCTGGGGATCGGTGACCACGGATCGCAGCACGCGCACGAAGCGCTGCGCGATCCGCTCCACCGTTGCCTCGTCGAACAGGTCGGTGGCGAAGGTCACCGTTCCTTGCAGGCCGGCCGGCGCGGTGTCGGCGTCGAAGGCCTCACCGAAGGTGAAGGACAGGTCGAACTTGGCCGGCGTTCGGGCCGCGGCCAAAGAGCCGACCACGAGCCCGGGCAGGTCCAGCTCGGCTTCGCTGGTGTTCTGGAGGGCCAGCATGACCTGGAACAGCGGATGCCGGGCCAAGGAGCGGGCGGGGGCGAGGTCCTCCACCAGCCGCTCGAACGGAACGTCCTGATGCGCGAACGCACCCAGCCCCGTCTCCCGCACCCGGCCCAGCAACTCGACGAAGCTCGGGTCCCCGGACAAGTCGGTACGCAGCACGAGCGTGTTGACGAAGAACCCCACCAGGTCGTCGAGGGCGTCGTCGGTACGTCCGGCAACCGGCGTGCCGACGGGTACGTCGCTGCCCGCGCCCAGGCAGGACAGAAGGGTGGCCAAGGCGGCCTGCAGCACCATGAACACCGTCACGCCCTCGGCACGGGCCAGTGCGACCACCTGCTGGTGCAGGTCCGCCGGGACGCTCACCCCAACGGTGCCACCGAAACGCGTGGCGACGGCCGGACGCGGGCGGTCGACCGGCAGAGCCAGTTCTTCCGGCAGACCGGCGAGGTTCTGACGCCAGTAGGCCAGCTGCCGCGACAGCACCGTGTCCGTGCCGTCCTCGCCGCCCAGCAGTTCCCGCTGCCACAGGGTGTAGTCGGCGTACTGCACGGGCAGGGGCGTCCAGGTCGGCCGCGCGCCCCGGCACCGGGCCGCGTAGGCGGTCGACACATCGCGTGCCAGCGGCCCCATGGACCAACCGTCACCGGCGATGTGGTGCACCACGATCAGCAGAACGTGATCACCGGGCGCCAGCTCGAACAACCAGGCTCGCAGGGGCAGTTCCACCGAGAGGTCGAACGTGTACGCCGCTGCCCGAGACAGGACGTCCGCCAATCCGGCCTCGGTCACCTCGGCCATCGGGAGCTCCAGGGACACCGACTCCGGATCGGTGATCTGCTGCCGAGGCACACCGTCCACGCTGGGGAACACCGTCCGCAGCACCTCGTGTCGGACCACCACGTCTGCCAGAGCCGCCTGGAGTGCCGTGCGGTTCAGGTGACCCGTCAGGCGCAGGGCTGCCGGGATGTTGTAGATCGAGTTCGGGCCCTCCAGTTCGCCCAGGAACCAGAGCCGCTGCTGCGCGAACGACAGCGGGACCACGTCCGGTCGGGCCGTGGCCGTCACGGCACGCCGCGCCTGCCCGGCCTCTGCCGTTCGGCCGGCGAGCCCTGCAACCGTAGGCGTCTCGAACAGCGCCCGGATGGGAACCTCCACACCCAGGACCGAGCGGATGCGGCTGACGAGACGGGTGGCCAGCAGGGAGTGGCCGCCCAGCTCGAAGAAGTCGTCGTTCATCCCGATCCGCGGTATGCCCAGGATCTCCGCGAACAGGGCGGACAGCACCTCTTCCTGAGGTGTGCGCGGTGCCTGGTAGGAAGTGCTCGCGCTGAGTTGCGGGGTGGGCAGGGCCTTGCGGTCCAGCTTGCCGTTCTGGGTCAACGGGAGCGCGTCCAGTATGACGATCGCGGACGGGACCATGTATTCGGGAAGCACACCGGACAGGTCAGCGTGGAGCCTGGCCGGGTCCGCCGAAGCCCCTGCCGATGCCGGGACGACGTAGGCGACGAGGCGTTTGTCGCCAGGCCGGTCCTCGCGCACGAGTACGGCGGCCTGCGCCACCGAGGCATGCGCGGCCAGTACGGCCTCGACCTCGGCCGGCTCGACACGGAAGCCTCGGATCTTGACCTGGTCGTCGGCCCGGCCGATGAACTCCAGGACACCCTGGCCAGTCCATCGCACCAGGTCGCCCGTCCGGTACATCCGCGATCCCGCGGGACCGTAGGGATCCGCGAGGAACCGCTCGGCGGTCAGACCTGCGCGGTTGAGGTAGCCGCGGGCCAGACCCGCTCCCGCCACGTACAGCTCGCCCGAGACGCCCGGGGGAACCGGCTGAAGCGCCCGGTCCAGGACGTACACACAGGTGTTGTCCAGCGGCCGCCCGATCGGCAGCGTAGACCCGACCTCATCGGCCGCTTCCACTGCGTGCTGTGTCGCGCACAGGGTGATCTCCGTCGGCCCGTACAGGTGCCGAACCACCACACCCGGATTCGCCTCAAGAACCCGGCGAACGGAAGACGCGGGGACCACGTCACCGCCCGTCAGCACCTCACGCACACCCTGGAAGAC
>NZ_JBFBDP010000106.1:0-2446 GCF_040701585.1 Streptomyces sp. NPDC093801
CGCCACGCCGCCGTCGCCGCCCTCCTGCGCGTCCCCCACGTCGTCCTCGCCGTCAACAAGATGGACCTCGTCGGCTACCGGGAGAACGTCTTCGCCACGATCGCCGAGGAGTTCACCGCCTACGCCTCGGAACTCGGCGTCCCGGAGATCACCGCCATCCCGATCTCCGCCCTCGCCGGCGACAACGTCGTCGAACCCTCCGCGAACATGGACTGGTACGGCGGCCCCACCGTCCTGGAGCACCTGGAGACCGTCCCCGTCAGCGACGGCCTCACCACCGGGCCCGCCCGCTTCCCCGTCCAGTACGTGATCCGCCCGCAGACCGCCGAGCACCCGGACTACCGCGGCTACGCGGGCCAGATCGCCTCCGGCGTCCTGCGCGTCGGAGAGTCCGTCACCGTCTTCCCCTCCGGCCGCACCAGCGTCATCGAGGGCATCGATGCGCTCGGCGAGAGCGTCGACACCGCCTGGGCCCCGCAGTCCGTCACCCTCCGGCTCCAGGACGACGTCGACGTCTCCCGCGGCGACCTCATCGCCCCGGCCGAAGCCGCCCCCGCCACCACCCAGGACGTCACCGCCACCGTGTGCCACGTCGCCGACCGGCCCCTCGAAGTCGGCCAGCGGGTCCTGCTCAAGCACACCACCCGCACCGTCAAGGCGATCGTCCGCGCGATCCCGTCCCGGCTGACCCTCGACGACCTCTCCCAGCACCCCGAGCCCGGCCGGCTGGCCGCCAACGACATCGGCCGCGTCGTCGTCCGCACCGGCGAGCCCCTCGCGCTCGACGCCTACGCGGCCTCCCGGCACACCGGATCCTTCCTCCTCATCGACCCGGCCGACGGGACCACCCTGACCGCCGGCATGGCCGGCGAGGCCTTCACCGCGACCGAACGGACCGTCTGACGATGTCCTCACCGCGCCGCCGGCGCCGTCGACCCGCCGCCGTGCTCGGCCTCCTCCTGGCCTGCGCCGCCGCCCTCGCCTCCTGCGGCTACGGATCCCGGGCCGACCAGGTCCCGGCCGCCGCCCAGGCCCCGGCCGGCGCGGGCCGCGCGAAGCTCTCCGCGGACTCCGTGACCCTCGGCTACCTCCCCAACCTCACCCACGCCACCGCCCTGGTCGGCGTACGCGAGGGCCTGATCCGCAAGGAGCTCGCCGGGACCGCGCTGAAGACCACCACCTTCAACGCGGGCCCCGCCGAGATCGAGGCCCTCAACGCGGGCTCCGTCGACATCGGCTTCATCGGCCCCTCGCCCGCCGTCAACGGCTACGCGAAGTCCAGGGGACAGAGCCTGCGCATCATCTCGGGCTCCGCCTCCGGCGGCGTCAAGCTCGTCGTGAACCCGCAGAGGATCAGGACCCTCGACGACCTCAAGGGCAAGAAGATCGCCACCCCGCAGCTGGGCAACACCCAGGACGTGGCCTTCCTCGACTGGATCGCCGCACGTGGCTGGAAGGTGGACGCCGCCAGCGGCCGCGGGGACGTCTCGGTCGTCCGCACCAACAACACCGTCACCCCCGACGCCTACCGCTCCGGCTCGGTCGACGGCGCCTGGGTGCCCGAACCCACCGCCTCCAAGCTGGTCGCGGAAGGGGCCGCGGTCCTGCTCGACGAGAGCGACCTGTGGCCCGACGGGAAGTTCGTGATCACGAACCTGGTCGTCTCGCAGAAGTTCCTCAAGGAGCACCCCGACGTGGTCGAGGCCGTCCTGCGCGGCACGGTCAGGACCAACGAGTGGATCAACGCCGACCCCGAGAAGGCCAAGGCCTCCGCCAACGCCGCCCTCAAGGCCCTCACCGGCAGGGAACTGGAGCCCGAGGTCATCGACCGGGCCTGGCCGTCGATCCTCGTCACCGACGACCCGCTCGCCGCCACCCTGGAGACCCAGTCCCGGCACGCGGTCGCGGCCGGACTGCTGGAGAAGCCCGACCTGACCGGCATCTACGACCTCGGGCCGCTCAACCGGGTCCTCGCATCCCTCCACAAGCCCCCCGTCACCCCCGCCGGTACCGGCCCCGACGATCAAGGGAGGTGAGCCGCGATGGCGACCGCACTCATCCACGCGGAACACACCGCGGCGCTCACCACGGCCGTCCGCACCCAGCACGTCTCCAAGTCCTTCCCCGGCCCCGCGGGCCCCCAGCTGATCCTCGACGACATCAGCCTGGACGTCGCCCCCGGCGAGTTCGTCACCCTCCTCGGCGCCTCCGGCTGCGGCAAGTCCACCCTGCTCAACCTGATCGCCGGCCTCGACACCCCCACCTCCGGGACCGTCACCACCGAGGGCCGCCCCGCCCTGATGTTCCAGGAGCACGCCCTCTTCCCCTGGCTCACGGCCGGCAAGAACATTGAGCTGGCGCTGCGGCTGCGCGGGGTGGCCAAGGCCGACCGCAAGCCGGAGGCCGAGCGGCTGCTGGAGCTGGTCCGCCTCGGCGGCGCCCACGG
>NZ_JBFBDP010000107.1:0-2336 GCF_040701585.1 Streptomyces sp. NPDC093801
TGGTCATAGGCGGGCTGGACATTTGCGACGGCCGTGGTGAACTCGCGGCCGGATGCGCCCCGGATGTAGGCCAGTTCCACCCAGCGCTCGTAGTCGGCGGAATCCGAGACGTTCTCGTTGACGACGGCCATCAGCTCACCCTCGACGCCTGAGGCGATGTCGCGGACGCGGCGGCGGAGGAGCCGATGGGGGACGTACTCGTATCGGTCAGTCATCGAAGGCCCCCTCGAAGGTGTCGAGGAAGAGTTCCCACCCGACGTGGGCACGGTCCAGCAGTTCCTGGCTGAGCTCGAACCTGCGTTCCGGCCTTGGCCAGGGGTTCTCTTGGGCTGCTCGCTCATCGCTCGTGGTCACGGATAGTCCTGCCTCTCGGCGTAGTGGCGTGGGCCCAAGTCCAGCGCCCAGGAAGGTGCCACGGCCGCTACGGGAGCGGACGTTCAGGCGGACGTTTCCCCTCACCGTCATCGAGTCGCCCTATCCTGGAATCGTCACGGACGATGCACGGATGGTGAGCGCGCTGGTGAAGAGGCTGGTCCCGTTACGTCAGGCTGCGGGATACACACAAGCGTCGTTCGTTTCGGCATTCAGTACGGAGGCGGCGCGACTCGGTATTGCGGCTGCAGTGAGTGTCCGCCAGTTACGGCGCTGGGAGAACGAATCCCCACCGCCTCTGCCCCACCCGGGTCAACAGATCGTCCTGGAAGCGATGTTCGGCGTCCCCCTTGCCGAGATGGGGTTTGAGGTTCCTCGGCATCGTGTGACGGTTTCTGCGCCAATCAGCGACTCTGGGAAGGTGAAGAGGAGAACCTTCGTCGCGGACGCGGGCGCCCTCGTTGCGGCCACGCTCATACCTGCGGCGTCGGGGCCGCGCGTGGGCAGAATCGAGCTTGGATGCTTGCGAGAGCGGCTGGAAGGGCTCTATCGGACGGACCACACCAAGGGGAGCGTGCCGGCGGCAATCCAGGCCGCTTCCATCGAGGCGGACATCACCAGGGTCCTGCGGAACGGGTCGTACACCTCGGCAGTGAGCCGTGAACTGCACACGATGCTTGCCGAATTGCACGGCCATCGGGCCTGGTACGGCTATGACGGCGGTCGCATCGGCGAGGGCAGGTCCGCATGTATGGAAGCCCTGGCCGCTGCTCAGCTTGTCGATGACCCCCTCCTCCAGATTTCCGTGCTGGAGACGCTCGTCCTGCTGGCGATCAAGGCAGATCGAACGTGGGAGGCGTCGAGCGCTGTGGAGAGCGCCTACCGACTTGCTGCCCGAGCCCAGGTGGGCGCGACCGTCCATCTCGTGATCGCTCTACGAAGTGCCAACGTGGCGATCCACTCGGGAGACCTGCCAAGTGCACGCAGGGCTCTCAGCCGCGCCGTTCAGTATCAGGGGCACGTGGACTCCGATGATGAAGTGCCCGACTGGGCCAAGTTCGTCGGCCCGTTCGAAGTCGATTACGCAACTGCCGATATGTACCTGCGAGCCGGCCAGCCACGGCGGGCGGTTCCCTTCCTACGGGCCGCCGTGCGTGGCATCACCGGCGGTCTGGCGAGGAACGGAGCCTCCTACCGGGTGCGGCTCGCCGGCGCCTTGCTCGCGGCCGGAGAGGTTGAGGAGGCGTGCGCCGAGGTAGACGGCGTACTGGATACGTGGGGTGGAATCGCGTCCCCCCGCTTGCTGGGCAAGGTGCGTGCGTTCGAAAGGTCGGCAGCCCCGATCGTCAGCCGCACTGCCGGCGACTGCGTGGCGCGGATCCGTGAAACCGTCCGAAAGGACCCGGAGTGAGTCAACCAGCACAGATCAGCGTCGTACGGCTCGACGGGCCGGCGGCAGCACGCGCCCAGGATGCCTTCCGCCTGGTTTACGCCGAGGCGTTCGCCGAACCGCCCTATGACGAAACCGAGGCGGAGGTGTCTGCCGCCTTCCGCCGTTTCCGGGGCCACACCCGCAAGAGCACGTTCGTCGCAGCCTTGGCGACGGCTGAAAGCGGCGAGCCGGTCGGCATGGCCTATGGGTACCTAATCGGCCCGCAGACGGACTGGTGGGACCAGCTGACGAAACCCGTACCCGAGGACATGCGCCGCGAGGACGGCCGCCGCACCTTCGGTCTCATGGAACTCGCCGTACGCGCCGCCTGGCGCCGACAGGGCATCGCCATGCGCCTGCACGAAACGCTGCTCGCCTCCGTCGACGCCGAGCGCGTCCTTCTGAACGTCCACCCGGACAACGAAGCGGCTGTGGCCGCGTACCGCGCCTGGGGCTACCGCAAGGTCGGTGATGCACTCCCCTGGGCCGGGGCATCCCTGCACGACGTGATGCTTCTCGATCTCGGTAGGAC
>NZ_JBFBDP010000108.1:0-2307 GCF_040701585.1 Streptomyces sp. NPDC093801
ATCGGGCGGCCGCTGGACAACACCTGTGTGTACGTCCTGGACCGGGCGCTTCAGCCGGTTCCCGCGGGTGTGGCGGGCGAGCTGTACGTGGCGGGAGCGGGTCTGGCCCGCGGCTACCTCAACCGCGCCGGTCTGACCGCCGAGCGGTTCGTCGCGGATCCCTACGGTCCCGCGGGATCGCGGATGTACCGTACGGGCGACCTGGTGCGATGGACTGGCCAGGGTGTCCTGGAGTTCATCGGCCGGGCCGACGACCAGGTCAAGATCCGGGGCTTCCGTGTCGAGCCGGCCGAGGTCGAGGCCGTACTGGCCGCGCATGCCTCGGTGGCGCAGGCCGCCGTACTCGTGCGCGAGGACCGGCCCGGTGACAAACGCCTCGTCGGCTACGTCGTCCCGGCATCGGCAGGGGCTTCGGCGGACGCTGCCGCGCTTCACGCTGACGTGTCCGGTGTGCTTCCCGAGTACATGGTCCCGTCCGCGATCGTCGTTCTGGACGCGCTCCCGTTGACCCAGAACGGGAAGCTGGACCGCAAGGCCCTGCCCGCCCCGGTGTACGAGGTGTCGGACCGTGGCCCCTCGACGGCGCGGGAAGCGGTCCTGTGCCAGGTCTTCGCCGAGGTGCTGGGCCTGCCGCAGGTCGGGGTCGACGACAACTTCTTCGAGCTCGGCGGTCATTCACTGCTGGCGGTGTCGCTCGTGGAACGCCTACGAGGGCGTGGTGTCCCGGTCGATGTGCGGACGCTGTTCGCCGCCCCCACCGTGGCCGGACTTGCCGCAGTGGTCGGCCGGAGCGATGTCTTCGTGCCACCGAACCGGATCCCGGCAGGGGCCGAGGCGATCACACCCGACATGCTGCCGCTGGTGGAGCTGACGGCCGACGAGATCGACCGGATCGGCACGACCGTGCCCGGGGGCGCGGCGAACGTCGCCGACGTGTATCCGCTGGCCCCGCTCCAGGAGGGCATCTTCTTCCATCACCTGATGGGCACTGACGAGGGCGGAGACGTGTACGTCCTGCCGACCGTCCTCGGCTTCGACTCCAGGCAGCGGGTCGACGACTTCCTGGTCGCCCTGCAGAAGGTGGTGGACCGGCACGACATCCTGCGCACGGCTGTGGTCTGGGAGGGCCTCCGCGAACCCGTCCAGGTCGTGCTGCGCCGAGCCCCGCTGCCGGTCGAGCTCGTCGAACTCCGCGTCGGCGGGACCGACGCGTACTCCGGACCGGTGGATCAGCTGCTGGCGTCCGGCAGCCGGTCGATGGACATCAGCCGGGCGCCCCTGCTGCGGGCCCGGCTCGCCGCGGACCCGGGAACCGGCGGTCGTTGGCTGCTGCTCCTGCAGGTCCACCACCTCATCCAGGACCACACGGCGCTGGAAACGGTCCTCAAGGAGGTCCATGCGTTCGTCGAGGGGCGTGAAGACCGGCTGCCCGAGCCGCTGCCGTTCCGTGACTTCGTCGCGCAAGCCCGGCTGCGCGTCCCGCGCGAGGAACACGAACGGTTCTTCACCGAACTGCTCGGCGAGGTGACCGAGCCGACCGCCCCGTTCGGGCTCCTGGACGTGACCGGCGACGGCGCGAGCGTCACGGAGGCCACCCTGCCGCTGGACGACGCGCTCGCGGCGAAGCTCAGGGAACAGGCGCGCCGACTGGGCGTGAGCGCGGCCACCCTCTTCCACGTGGCCTGGGCACGGATCGCTGCCGCCACCTCCCACCGTGACGACGTGGTCTTCGGCACGGTGCTGTTCGGCCGTATGCACGCCGGAGCGGGCGCCGACCGCACCCCCGGCCTGTTCATCAACACCCTGCCCGTCCGCACGCTCACCACCGCCCCAGTGGCGGATGCGATCGGCGCGATGCAGCGGCAGCTGGCCGACCTGCTGGTCCACGAGCACGCGCCGCTGTCCCTGGCCCAGCAGGCGAGCGGCGTCCCGGCGCGGACACCGCTGTTCACCTCACTGCTCAACTACCGGCACGCCGGCGGAACCGATCGCCCCACGGCACTGGAAGGGACCGAGCTGCTCCACATCCAGGAGCGCACCAACTACCCGCTGGCCGTCGCCATCGACGACAACGGCTCCGGATTCACGCTCACCGTCCAGGCGGCGAGCCCCGTTGACCCCGGATCGGTGTGCGCTCTGGTGCACGCCACCACGCGGAACTTGATCGACGCCCTGGAGGAGTCGCCCCGCACCCCGCTCCAGGACGTGGAGGTCCTGGATGCGGGTGAGCGGCACCGGATGGTCGTCGAGTGGAACGATTCGGCGTGGGAGGTGTCCGGGGAGGTGCTGCCGAGGTTGTTCGAGGCC
>NZ_JBFBDP010000109.1:0-2119 GCF_040701585.1 Streptomyces sp. NPDC093801
CGCACCGGCGACCTCGCCCGCTGGACCACCGACGGCCGACTCGAATGCCTCGGCCGCACCGACGACCAGGTCAAGATCCGCGGCTTCCGCATCGAGCTCGGTGAAATCCGAGCCACCCTCATGACGCACCCCGCGGTCGCCCACGCGGCCGTGGTGGTGCGCGAGGACCAGCCCGGCGACGAGCGGCTCGTCGGCTACGTGGTCCCGGCGGCCGACGCGGGACCCGTGGACGTCACCGCACTGCGCGGCCACGCGTCCCGTTCCCTGCCGCAGTACATGGTGCCCTCGGCGATCGTCGCCCTGGACTCCCTGCCGCTGACGGTCAACGGAAAACTCGACCGGAAGTCCTTGCCCGCACCGGACTTCACCCCCGGTGCCTCCTACCGTGCGCCCAACACCCCACGCGAGGAAGCGCTGTGCCGCCTCTTCGCCGAGGTGCTGGGAGTGCGACAGGTGGGGCTGGACGACAACTTCTTCGACCTGGGCGGTCATTCGCTCTTGGCCACCCGCCTGGTCAGCCGTATCCGCTCGACCCTGAGCGCCGAGATCCCGATTCGCGCCCTGTTCGAGACCCCGACCGTCGCCGGGCTCGCGGGCCGGCTCGATTCGCAAAAGAAAGCCAGGCCTGCACTGCGGCCGAGGCCTAGGCAGGAGGACTTCTGATGATCCCGTTGTCGTTCGCGCAGCAGCGGTTGTGGTTCCTGGGAGAGCTGGAAGGCCCGAACCCGACGTACAACATGCCCATGGCCCTGCGGCTGACGGGCGATCTCAACCGGGAGGCACTCCGGGCGGCCCTGCGGGACGTCGTGGAGCGGCACGAGGTCCTGCGGACCGTGTTCCCCGCCGTCGACGGGCAACCGCGCCAGCGCATACTGGACGTGGAGGCCGTCGGCGGCCTCCTGACGGTCGTCGAGCTCGGCCCGTGCGATGACGCGGTCCTGATGGACGCCTTGGCGCAGAGCTCCGCGCACACCTTCGACCTGTCCGCCGAGGCACCGCTGCGCGCGTGGCTGTTCGCCACGGGACCGCAGGAGCATGTCCTCCTCCTCGTGATCCACCACATCGCGAGCGACGGCTGGTCGCGTGCACCGCTCGCGCGGGACGTGTCGAGCGCGTACGCCGCCCGCTGCAAGGGTGCGGAACCGGCGTGGGCTCCGCTGCCGGTCCAGTACGCCGACTACACCCTGTGGCAGCGCGACCTGCTGGGTGACGAGGACGACCCGGAGAGCGTGCTCACGGAGCAGCTGACCTACTGGCGGCAGACCCTCGTCGGTCTGCCCGAGGAGCTGGCCCTGCCGGCCGACCGGCCGCGGCCGGCCGTGGCCACGCACCGCGGCGACACCGTCGAACTGAGCGTGTCGGCCGACCTCCACCAGCGCCTCGCCGCACTGGCCCGCGCCGAGGGCGCGACCCTGTTCATGGTGCTCCAGACCACCCTGGCAACGGTCCTGTCCCGGCTCGGGTCGGGCACGGACATCCCCATCGGGACACCGATCGCCGGACGCACCGACGACGCCCTCGACGACCTGATCGGCTTTTTTGTCAACACCCTGGTGCTGCGCACCGACCTGTCCGGGGACCCGAGCTTCCGCGAGTTGCTGGGCCGGGTGCGGGAGACGGGGCTGGGGGCGTTCGCGCATCAGGACGTCCCGTTCGAGCGGCTGGTGGAGGACCTGGCCCCGGTGCGGTCCATGGCACGCCACCCGTTGTTCCAGGTCATGCTCACCCTCCAGAACAACGCGCAGACCGTCCTCGACCTGCCCGGTATCCAGGTGCAGCAGGTGGCCCCGGGGCAGCTGGCGGCCAAGCTCGACCTCGACTTCCAGTTCACCGAGCGGTTCGACGCCTTCGGCACCCCGGCAGGCCTGCGCGGCGCTGTGACCTTCGCCGTGGACCTCTTCGACCGGGCGACGGCGGAGGACATCGCGGGCCGGTTCGTACGCGTTCTGGAAGCGGTCGCAGCCGAACCCGCCAAGCCGGTCAGCCGGGTCGACGTCCTGTCGGCGGCCGAGCGGCGTCGGGTCCTGGGGGAGTGGATCGATACGGCGCGGGATGTTCCGGTGGCGTCGTTGCCGGAGCTGTTCGAGGCTCGGGTGGCGCGGGATCCGGAGGCGATCGC
>NZ_JBFBDP010000110.1:0-2067 GCF_040701585.1 Streptomyces sp. NPDC093801
CGCACCGGCGACCTCGCCCGCTGGACCACCGACGGCCGACTCGAATGCCTCGGCCGCACCGACGACCAGGTCAAGATCCGCGGCTTCCGCATCGAACTGGGCGAGGTCGAGGCGGCACTGGGCTCGGACCCGTCGGTGGCACGGACGGCCGTGGTGGTGCGCGAGGACCAGCCCGGAGACAGGCGACTCGTCGGCTACGTCGTTCCTGCGCTCGTGCCGGTCGATACGGCAGCCCTGCGGACCCAGCTCGCCGCCGTACTGCCGGAGTACATGGTTCCGTCGGCGGTCGTCGTTCTGGACGACCTCCCGCTGACGGTCAACGGGAAGCTGGACCACAAGGCCCTGCCCGCCCCCGACTTCGGTGACACGGCACCGGGCCGCCTGCCCTCCACCGTTCAGGAAGAGATCCTCTGCAACGTCTTCGCGGAAGTCCTCGGCTTGCCGCGAGTCGGGATGGACGACAACTTCTTCGACCTCGGCGGACACTCACTGCTGGCCACCCGCCTGGTCAGCCGGATCCGCCTGCTCCTCGGGGTCGAACTGTCGATCCGGGCCCTGTTCGAAGCGCCGACCGTCGCCGGGCTGGCACGCCGCCTGGCCGGGGCCGGCCTGGCACGGACCGCACTGACGGCCGTACCCCGCCCGGACACGGTGCCGCTGTCGTTCGCACAGCAGCGCCTGTGGTTCCTCGGGGAACTGTCGGGCCCGAACCCGTCCTACAACATCCCGGCGGCTCTGCGGCTGACCGGAGAGCTGGACCGCGAAGCCCTCCAGGCGGCCCTGCGGGACGTCGTCACCCGGCACGAGGTACTGCGAACCGTGTACCGGACCGTGGACGGCACCCCACATCAGGAGATCCTCGCCCCGGAATCGGTCACCGTCGACCTGCCCCCCGTCGAGGTGACCGAAGCCGAATTGCCGACGTCCCTGGCACAGGCGGCGGGGCACGCCTTCGACCTGGGTTCCGAGATACCCCTGGAGGCCCGGCTCTTCACCACGGGAGCGAACGAGCACGTCCTGCTGCTGGTCGTGCACCACATCGCCGGGGACGGCTGGTCGACGGCGCCACTCGCGCGTGACCTCTCCACGGCGTACGCGGCCCGCCTCGGCGGCGAGGTTCCGCACTGGACGCCGCTGCCCGTGCAGTACGCGGACTACGCCGTCTGGCAGCGGGAACTCCTCGGCACCGAGGACCAGCCCGACAGTGTGCTCGCTCAGCAGCTGGCCTACTGGCGGCAGACGCTCGCCGGCCTGCCGGAGGAGCTCGCGTTGCCGACGGACCGGCCACGGCCCGCCGTCATCACTCACACCGGTGACACCATCGAGCTGCCGATCGGGGCGGAGCTGCACCAACGGCTCTCCGACCTGGCCCGCGCTGAAGGCGTCACCGTGTTCATGGTGCTGCAGGCAGTCCTGGCCACCCTGCTGTCCCGGCTCGGCGCGGGCACGGACGTGCCGATCGGCTCGCCGGTCGCCGGCCGGCTCGACGAGGCCCTCGACGACCTCGTCGGCTTCTTCGTCAACACCCTGGTGCTGCGCACCGACCTTTCCGGGGACCCCACCTTCACCGAGCTGCTGGGCCGGGTGCGGGAGACGGGCCTGGGCGCCTTCGCCCACCAGGACGTCCCGTTCGAGCGACTGGTGGAGGACCTGGCCCCCGCCCGTTCCATGGCCCGGCACCCGCTGTTCCAGGTCATGCTGACCCTGCAGAACAACACCCGGGCCGAACTGGAACTCCCCGGCATACGCGTGGAGCCGGTCGACCCCGGCAAGCCGGCGGCGAAGTTCGACCTCGACTTCCAGTTCAACGAGCGCTTCGACGCCGACGGCAAGCCGACGGGAATCCACGGCGCCGTGACCTTCGCGGTCGACCTGTTCGACCGGACGACGGTCGAACAGATCGCCCGGCGGTTCACCAAGGTCCTCCAGGCGGCGGTCGCCGATCCGAAGCAGCGGGTCGGCGAAGCCGAGATCCTGGATGCGGGTGAGCGGCACCGGATGGTCGTCGAGTGGAACGATTCGGCGTGGGAGGTGTCCGGGGAGGTGCTGCCGAGGTTGTTCGAGGCC
>NZ_JBFBDP010000111.1:0-2053 GCF_040701585.1 Streptomyces sp. NPDC093801
GGGGGCTACTAGGCGGGGCCGGATGTGACGTGGGTCCTGTGGGCCGCCTCACCGGCAGGGGGGCCGGATCTCACCTTCCGTGTCCGGCCGGAGCCTCTCGGGTGCGTGTCCCGGGCCACTCCTACAGGGAGCGGGTGGCGCCGAAGCCGCTCTCGTGCGTCCAGACGTGGGTGCAGCCGGGGCACTGGAGGTGGAGGAGGCTGCCCTTGTTGGAGAGGAGGTAGCGCCAGTGCCGGGAGCAGGTCCGGCGTTCTCCGCACGGCTCGCAGCCCCGGGTGTCGTCGCACCGGGGGCAGGGCACCCAGGCCCGGCGTCCGATCTCGGCCTGCGGGTCAAGGGGCAGCATGGCCGCCCCCGCGCACGGGCAGGACACCGGCCGCCACCAGGTCGTCGTACATGCGCTGCTGCTCCGCGTCGAGACCGGAGTAGAGCAGGTCGTACGCCTCCTCCTCACCCCTCAGGACCTCGACCGGGTCCCAGTCGGGGCCGAGCGCGGCCATCACCTGGGCGCGCCGGAGTATCTCCTGGGAGGTGAGGTCGACGGCGAAGTCGACCGGTTCTGCTGCGTCGCCCGGGCCGGTGGCGGGCGTGGAGTGATGCGAGGACATGGGGCAGAACTTAGGTAACCCTTTGTTCCCGGGTCAAGGAACGTGGGCGGAGTCACATCCCGGCCTCCACGGGGCATCAGGACAAACCAAGATCGGCCGCTGTTCGGGGTCGGTGCTTCGGGACGGAGCTCCTGGGCATCCTCGGGCCATGGCCCTGAAAATTTCGTGGCTGAACCACGCGATCGCCGATGCCGGTCTCGTCGCCCTGTACTGGTTCCCCGAGGAAGCCGGCGGGGACGAGAGCGCCCTCGCGGGCGTGCTCCGCTTCTCCCGCGTGTCGCGCACCCGCGTCCAGGTGCCCGCCGCCCCGCGGGAGAGGGCCGCCTGGAACGCCGCCGCCCTCGTCTACCTCGGTGAACTCATCTCCGCCCTGGCGGAGTTGGAGCGGGTCGAGGACCGTGTCCGGCGGTGGCGCAGGCGGTCGGGGAGCCGCCGGTGGGGCGAGGCGACGCGCAGGAGGGCCGGGGCGGCCTTCCTGGACCGGGTGGAGCCCGCGGCGGACGCCTACCGGCCGGTGCGCGAGGCCGTGGAGCGCAGGATCGCCGAGCAGGAGGCCGAACGCGTCGAGGCGGGCCGGCGCGCCCACCGGGAACAGGAGCGGCGGCGGGAGGAGGCCCGGGCCCGGTTCGAGGCGTGGGAGTGGCGCCAGGCGGCCGCGGACCGGCCGCTGCCCGGCGGCAGCACCCCGCGGGAGCTGGCGGCGCGGGGCGAGAGGCCGCAGGACTGGCCCGCCGAGCTGCGCGAGACGGTCGGTGACGTCGACGCCTGGTGGCAGCGCGTCCTCGCGGCGGTCCGCAACGAGCGGGCCCGCGAGGAGGCCGTGCGGACCGTGGCCGCCGCGGTCACCGCGACCGCCGGGGCCCTGGAGGCGGCCGGCCGGCCCGGCATCGGCATCGTCAAGGACAGGCCGTACGAGGCGCGCCACGGCTGGTGGGTGCACTTCACCTGGTCCGGCCTGCCGGACACCACCCCGTTCCTCGGGACTCCGGCGGGCATGCCGACGGGACACCTGCACGCGGGGCGGTGGCACGCCGGCGGGTTCCACCCGGACCGGGTGCTCCTCCTGCGGAAGCCCTCCGGCGTCTACGGTCTGGCGGTCGTGACCAGCGAGAACATCGCGAACGGGCTGGCGACCCGGTACAAGTGGTGGGACTGGGAGATCGACCGCTTCGCGCAGGCCCTGGTCCCCGACCGGCTCGCCTACCACACGTCCCACACGTACGAGGTCTCGGTGCGCCTGCCCCTCGTCGACCACGCCGACCCTGCCGTCTACGTCCCGTACGCCGACGCGGTCGCCCGCCGGGCGACCGCCGCCTTCCGCGCGCTGACGTCCACCCCGGCCCGCCCCGACCCGGCCTAGGTGTTCTGTCCAGGGAGGTTGTGGACGGGTGATGCAGGTCTCGGTTGAGGGATCTTGAAATGGGTGAGGGCCTTCTGGCCTGGTG
>NZ_JBFBDP010000112.1:0-1967 GCF_040701585.1 Streptomyces sp. NPDC093801
CGCCGCCGGCCTCGCGGCCCGCTGCGAGGTCCAGGTCGCCTACGCGATCGGCAAGGCCGAGCCCGTCGGCCTCTTCGTCGAGACCTTCGGCACCGGCACCCTGTCCGACGAGCGGATCCAGGAAGCGGTCTCCGCCGTCTTCGACCTCCGCCCGGCGGCGATCGTCCGCGACCTCGACCTCCTGCGCCCGATCTACTCCCAGACCGCCGCCTACGGCCACTTCGGCCGCGAGCTCCCCGACTTCACCTGGGAGCGCACCGACCGCGTGCACGCGCTGCGCAAGGCAGCCGGAATCTGACATGCGGATCGCTGTCACGGGTTCCATCGCGACCGATCACCTGATGACCTTCCCCGGCCGGTTCACCGAGCAGCTGCTGGCGGACCGGCTGGACCGGGTCTCCCTGTCCTTCCTCGCCGACCACCTGGAGGTACGGCGGGGCGGGGTGGCGGCGAACATCGCCTTCGGCCTGGGCGTACTGGGACTGCGCCCCCTGCTGGTGGGTGCGGTGGGCGGGGACTTCGAGCCGTACCGGGTGTGGCTCAAGGACCACGGAGTGGACACCGACTCCGTACGCGTCAGCGACACCCTCCACACGGCACGCTTCGTCTGCACCACCGACGAGGAGCAGAACCAGATCGCGACCTTCTACGCGGGCGCGATGGCCGAGGCCCGCGAGATCGACCTCCACCAGGTCGTCGCCCGCACCGGCCGCCCCGACCTGGTCCTGGTCTCCCCGGACGATCCCGGCGCCATGCTCCGCCACACCCGGGCCTGCCGAGAGCTCGGCGTCCCCTTCGCCTCCGACCCCTCCCAGCAGCTCGCCCGGCTCACCCGGGACGAGGTGCGGGAACTGCTCGACGGCGCCACGCGGCTGTTCACCAACGAGTACGAGTCCGCCCTGCTCTGCGAACGCTCCGGGCTCACCGAGGAGCAGGTCCTCGAACGCGTCGGCTCCTGGATCACCACCCGCGGCGAGGACGGCGTACGCATCCGCACCGCGGGAGGCGCACCGCTGGCCGTGGCCGCGGTGCCCGTCGCGCGGGTCGTCGACCCCACCGGAGTCGGCGACGCCTTCCGCGCCGGCTTCCTCGCCGGGACGGCCTGGGGCGTACCCGAGCAGTACGCGGCCCAGCTGGGCTGCGCGGTCGCGGCGACGGTACTGGACCACGCCGGCACCCAGGAGTACCGGCTGACCCGGGAGGCCCTGCTGGCCCGGCTGCGCTCCGCCTACGGGCCGCGGAGCGAGGCGGAACTGTCCGAACACCTGAGGGGACTGGAATGAGATGCGACGGTCACTGAGGGAGGAGTTCGCGACCCGCGTGGTGGTCGCGGACGGAGCGATGGGCACGATGCTCCAGGCCGCCGACCCCACCACGGACGACTTCCTGGGGCTGGAGGGCTGCAACGAGATCCTCAACGCCACCCGCCCCGACATCGTCCGCTCGGTCCACGACGCCTACTTCTCCGTGGGCGTGGACTGCGTCGAGACCAACACCTTCGGCACCAACCTGGCCGCCCTCGCCGAGTACGGGGCCGAGGACCGGATCTACGAGCTCTCCGAGGCCGGCGCCCGCATCGCCCGCGCGTCCGCGGACGCCTTCACGGCGGTCGACGGCCGGCCCCGCTGGGTCCTGGGCTCCATGGGCCCGGGCACCAAGCTCCCCACCCTCGGGCACATCGCCTACGACCGCCTGCGCGCGGCCTACCAGGAGAACGCGGAGGGCCTGATCCGCGGCGGCGCGGACGCCCTCCTCGTCGAGACCACCCAGGACCTCCTCCAGACGAAGGCCGCCGTCATCGGCGCGCGGCGGGCGCTGGACTGGTGCGGGATGGGGGACCTCCCCCTGATCGTCCAGGTCACGGTGGAAGCGACCGGCACGATGCTGCTGGGTTCGGAGATCGGTGCGGCGTTGACGGCGCTGGAGCCGCTCGGCATCGACATGATCGGTCTGAACTGTGCGACCGG
>NZ_JBFBDP010000113.1:0-1865 GCF_040701585.1 Streptomyces sp. NPDC093801
CGCCCGCCGAATACGAAGCCAACCACTACCTGAGCACCACGAAAGCCCAGGTCACACACAACATCTGAGATCTCTACCGAACCCGGAACGGTTCATTAGGAGGCAAGGGCCAGGTGCGGGAGCAGGACGTCGCCGCAAACCTCACCAACACGCTCCTGCCACCGATCCCCGAGTGCGCCCGTACCAGCCGCAAGTACCCTGCGTATCCCGCCCGAGGACCGCTCACCGCATGGCTGACCGCCATCGCCACCCAAGCGCCTCCGGCTCCGGTGCAGGGCCGTATCTCACCCGACGACGCGAAACTCGCCCAGAAGGTCCTCACGCTGCCCTCCGACCGTCAGCACGCCTGGTACGAAACGAACCGGGCCGCGCTCACAGGCTGCGACCAGAAGCCGACCCTGAATCCTGAAGGGGCAAGCCGGTGAACTGGTGGGCCGCATCCCGCAACGTCCTCACCCTCGTCGTCGTCACCGCTGCTACGGCCGGTGCCGGCCTGGCCTTTGGGCAGAGTCGCATTCCGGTACCCTCGATGGTCGGCGGAGCAGGGCACTTCCTTCTCGGCGCACTGATCACCGTCACCCCGGCCGTGATCTGGCTTGCTTTCACGGGCCGCGCCCGAAATGCAACTGAAACCGTTGCTGTGCGGGCGGTCCACCGCTTCGACACCCTTCTCGCCGCAGCTTGTGCAGCTCTGGCCCTGGCCATGGCCGTTCTCGGACACTTCATGGGCGCCGACGCCGTTGCCCTGGCGATCGGGCGGAACACGGCCTTCTACCTCGGCCTGGCACTCATCCTCAACCCCCTCACCGGCGCCCGGATCGCAGCCCCAGTCCTCACGGCCGTACCCCTGGTCCTCGCCGTTGGAGGCTGGAAGACCGGCGGCCGCGGAGCCCGACCGTGGGCCGTCGTCCTCCACCCCTCAACCAGCTTGCCCGCCCTCCTGGCCGGTCTCACGGTCCTCCTTGCCGGGGCTGCATTCAGCAGCCTCAAACAGCCGCGCGGCGCCTTCTGAGAGAGAACCCGTCGCCCGGGAGTCACTGAACGCACGCGACCCGGAGGCGAGAGCTACGGTTCCCCCGTTCTCCCGCCAGGCCTGATCCTTTCGGCGTCGGCTCACACATCGCCTGGCCGCGGACCGGCGGAGGGCGTTGGTCCGCAAGTAGCCGCGTGCGCCTCCCTGCAACGAGCCGGGCGGCTACGAGGCGCAGTGGGCCGGTCCGGCCCACGGGGTGCAGGTGCCCGCGGAGGTCGTGGCGGCCGAGCAGGAGGAGCCGGGGGCGGGTGACGGTGCCGGTGATGGCGCCGGTGATCTCTTCGGTGGTGTGCGGCGCCGGAGTTTGTATCAGTCTCTGTATCCCGGCTGGTAGGTCTGGCGCAGCGGCTTTCGGCCTACCTTGCTGACCAGTGAAGGTGGTGGCCAGACGGAGTCCGGCCCCCCGCGGCGCATAAACGCCCCCGCATGACGCTTCGCCACGATGAAGCGCGCAGCGCTGGAGAGCGGTGCCGGGCCCGGCCGGATCGCGGCAGCAGCCCGCTCCCCGTCAGCCCAGGCCGGACGGTGCCATCGCCTCATGCAGGGACGGACCGACGGCGGGGGACGGCCGCAGCCTACGACCGAGCCGGTGTGGGGAGACGGCCCGGGCCCCGCGCCGCCGCTGGCCGCCGTTGCGCAGCCCAGCCGGTCCGCAGACGGCGGCGGCGCAGGCCACGCATGCTCACCGGGGCACGCCGGCTTGAGGCATCGCTCGGCCGAACCTGCCACTTGGGATAAGCTTGATCTTTATCCTCGCTGCTGTTTCAGGCGGATGTGTTCGGTGAGGGTTTCGGCTCGTTTCACGGTCTTCCCGGGTTCGTGTCGTGGGGCT
>NZ_JBFBDP010000114.1:0-1863 GCF_040701585.1 Streptomyces sp. NPDC093801
CACCTCGAAGCGTGGAGAACGGCCGCCTCCGCCGTCCCGGGAAGAACCGCAGATCAGCAGGTTGAGTGACGTGCGAGGTTAAACGCCAAGCTGAGTAGCTGTTGTCGTTCCGATCTTGAGGGGTGGGCATCGAACGGGAGTCTCGATCGGGTGATCGCGGCTGGCCGCGGGCATGAAGGCAGGGCCTCTTGGTAGCTCGGGGTTGCGAAGCCAACCGAGATCCTGGAGACCCTGTTGCCGCAGTTGTACGTGCTCGCCCCGGTGAAGTTCAACTCGGCTGCACCGTCGTGTGATTGTGTCGCTCACAGGTTCGGGAATGCGGCCGATCATCCGGAGCGTGTTCGGCGGTATCCCTCGGACATGACGGACGCGGAGTGGGCCGTGGTCCGGCCGCTGTTGCCGGTGCCGGGCTGGATGCGCGGCCGCGGCGGGCAGCCGGAGGCGTACTGCCACCGGGCGATACTGGACGCGATCCGCTATCTCGTGGACAACGGGATCAAGTGGCGGGCGATGCCCGGCGACTTCCCGCCGTGGGACCGGGTCTATGCGTTCTTCCGCCGCTGGCGCGACCACGTGCTGGTCCAGGAGTTTCATGACCGGCTGCGTGGCCGGGTCCGCCAGGAGGCGGGTCGGGATGCGGAGCCGACGGCCGGCGTGATCGACTCGCAGTCGGTCAAGGCGGACGCCGTGGTCGGCGCCGACAGCCGCGGCTTCGACGGCGGGAAGCTGATCAACGGGCGCAAGCGGCATGTCGTGGTCGACACCCTCGGCCTGCTGTTGGGCGTGATGGTCACGAGCGCGGACATCGGCGACCGCGCCGCCGCGAAGGTGCTGCTTGAGCGGGCAGCCGATGCCCACCACCGGCTGGAACTCGTCTGGGCCGACGGCGGCTACACCGGCAGCCTCGTCGAGCACTGCCTGGCCACGCTCGCCCTGGTCCTGGCGATCGTCAAGCGCAGCGACGACAGGCGCGGCTTCGTGGTGCTGCCCAAGCGGTGGATCGTCGAGCGGCTCTTCGCCCACCTGATGCGAAGCCGCCGCCTGGCGCGCGACTTCGAACGCCGCACCACCAGCGCCGAGGCGGTGATCTACTGGTCGATGACCATGGTCATGACCCGCCGCCTGACCCGCTCACGCTCCGCGCGAGCGTGAACCGGCCCGGTGCAGGTTCGGCCATCCAGCCCCGCGCGACCAGGCGTTTCGCCTTCGACCGCAGGGCCTCCACCTTGGCCGGCACCGTCTCCATGCCGAAGGCGGAGGCCATCTCCTGGCAGGTCAGCGGGCCCTGACCGACACGGACCCGGTCCGCGAGCGCGGCCAGGATGCGCTGATAGTCCGCCGACAATGCCGTCACGGCCAGCCCCTCGCGCCACACCGGAACCTGCGACTTCGCCTTCGCCGCCACCGGCACGGACGCCTGCACCCCGGCTTCCGTCCCAGCACCGCCCGGTCGTTCGGCGGCCACCGCGTCGGCCGGACACCCGCCCGGCGCGGACAGCACGGCACCCACACGCTCACGGGCGATCGTCCACTCCAGCCACTCCTGCTCGGCCGCCGCGAGCTCGGCCTGGATCCGGTCGGCTTCCTCGCGCAGCCCGTCCACACGCCGACGGGCGGCAAGCTCGTGCTGTTCCAGCAGTCCGACAACCGACGGCATCCGCGACCTCCACGAGAGCGACGAAACAACGATCCATCACTCCCACACGGACGCCACCACTACCCCTGACCAGCGAAAGCGCCGTCATCAAACTCGGAAAGACAACAGCCTCTGAGCTTGGCGTTTAACCTCGCACGTCACTCAACCTGCTGATCTGCGGTTCTTCCCGGGACGGCGGAGGCGGCCGTTCTCCACGCTTCGAGGTG
>NZ_JBFBDP010000115.1:0-1752 GCF_040701585.1 Streptomyces sp. NPDC093801
GGACGTTCCGTTCGAGCGTCTGGTGGAGGAACTCTCCCCCGCCAGGTCCATGGCCCGGCACCCGCTCTTCCAGGTCATGCTCACCCTGCAGAACACCACCCATGCCGAGCTCGAACTGCCCGGTGTGCAGGTGGAAGTGGTGGCCCCCGAGCGCACCACCGCGAAGTTCGATCTGGACTTCCAGTTCGACGAGCGGTTCCACGCCGACGCCACGCCGGCGGGACTGCGGGGCGTACTGACCTTCGCGACCGACCTGTTCGACCGGACGACGGCGAACGAGCTCGCACAGCGCTTCGTACGCGTCCTCCAGGCGACCGTCAGCGATCCAGGGCAGCCGATCAGCCGAGTGGACGTCCTCGACGCGGCGGAGCGACACCGGATCCTCAACGAGTGGAACGGCACCGCCCAGGGCGAGCCGACCGGCACACTTCCCGACCTCTTTGCGGCCCAGGCGGCCCGGACCCCGGAGGCGGTCGCGGTCGACGCCCGGGACGGCGAGCTGAGCTATGCCGAGCTGGACGCGCGGGCCAACCGGCTGGCGAGGCTGCTCATCGAGCGCGGCGTCGGCCCGGAGTCCCTGGTCGGTGTGCTCATGGAACGCTCCGGCGATCTCATCGTCGCCCTCCTGGCGGTGCTCAAGGCCGGCGGAGCCTATGTGCCGATCGACCCGGACTACCCTGCCGACCGCATCGCCTACGTACTCGGCGACGCGCGGCCGGTGCTGGTGCTCGCCGGCCGCGCGGCCGCGGACACGGCCGGCCCGGCCCTTGACGGGCTGCCCTGTCTGACGGTGGACGGGCCGGACACCACCGCTCGCCTCGCCGAGCTCAGCGGCGCCCCGGTGGGCCGGGCCGAGCGCGCGGGTGTGCTCCTGCCAGACCACCCGGCCTATGTGATCTACACGTCGGGCTCGACCGGGCAGCCGAAGGGCGTGACCGTTCCGCACGGCAACGTGGTACGGCTCTTCGACGCCACGGAAGCATGGTTCGACTTCGGTTCCGACGACGTGTGGACGTGGTTCCACTCGTTCGCGTTCGACTTCTCGGTGTGGGAGATGTGGGGAGCGCTGCTGCACGGCGGTCGCCTCGTCGTCGTGCCGTTCGACGTGTCCCGGTCACCGGCCGAGTTCCTGAGGCTGCTGGTCAGGGAGCAGGTGACCGTCCTCAGCCAGACGCCCTCCGCGTTCGACCAGCTGATGCGGGCGGAAGCACAGGACCCGGCGTCGGGTGACGGTCTGGCGCTCCGCTCGGTGGTGTTCGGCGGGGAAGCGCTGGAGCCGGGGCGTCTGCGGGAGTGGTACGCCCGCCATCCGGAGCACGCTCCCACGCTGATCAACATGTACGGCATCACCGAGACGACCGTGCACGTCACCTACCTGGCCCTGGACGAGACCTCGACGGTGGGGACCGCGTCCGGAATCGGCCGGGGCATCCCGGACCTGCGGCTGTACGTGCTGGACGGCGCCCTCCAGCCGGTGCCGCCCGGTGTGGCGGGCGAGCTGTACGTCGCGGGAGCCGGCCTTGCCCGGGGTTACCTCAACAGACCCGGTCTGACGGCGGAGCGGTTCGTGGCGAACCCTTACGGACCGGCGGGCTCCCGGATGTACCGCACCGGTGACGTCGCGCGGTGGAGCGGCGTCGGAGAGCTCGAATACCTCGGCCGGGCTGATGACCAGGTCAAGGTCCGGGGTTTCCGGATCGAGTCGGGTGAGGTCGAGGCGGCGTTGGTGTCGCATCCGTCGGTTTCGCGGGC
>NZ_JBFBDP010000116.1:0-1661 GCF_040701585.1 Streptomyces sp. NPDC093801
TCTACGAGGGCGAGGTCCGCTACGCGCGCGACGCGTTCGAGGGCCTGCGGCTGATGGACGCGCTGATCGCCGTCAAGCGCGGCGTCCCCGGCGCCACCCTGCCCGAACTCAAGCAGCGCCGCGTTCCGCAGCGGGCCGCCGTCCTCGAGGTACGGGAACCGGAGGAGGCCGGCCGGTCCGACGTGGCCGTCGACAACCCGGTGCCCGCCCCGCCGTTCTGGGGAACCCGGGTCGTCAAGGGCATCCAGCTCAAGGAGTACGCGGGCTGGCTGGACGAGGGCGCGCTCTTCAAGGGCCAGTGGGGCCTCAAGGAAGCGGACTCGATCGAAGCCGAGGGCCGGCCCCGCCTGCGCGGCTGGCTGGACCGCATGCACACGGAACGGCTCCTCGAGGCGGCCGTGGTCCACGGCTACTTCCCCTGCGTCTCCAAGGGCGACGACCTGATCATCCTCGACGAGGACGGCGGTGAGCGGACCCGGTTCACCTTCCCGCGCCAGCGCCGGGGCCGCCGCCTGTGCCTGGCGGACTTCTTCCGCCCGGAGGAGTCCGGCGAGGTCGACGTCATCGGCCTCCAGGTCGTCACCGTCGGCTCGAAGATCGGCGAGGCCACGGCCAAGCTCTTCGCATCCGACTCCTACCGCGAGTACCTGGAGCTGCACGGCCTGTCCGTCCAGCTCGCCGAGGCCCTGGCCGAGTACTGGCACGCCCGCGTCCGCACCGAACTCGGCATCGCCGGAGCCGACCCGGCCGGTATGGAGGGCATGTTCCGTACCGAGTACCAGGGTTGCCGGTACTCCCTCGGCTACCCGGCCTGCCCCGAGCTCTCCGACCGCGCCAAGATCGCCGACCTCCTCCAGCCGGAGCGGATCGGCGTCCACCTCTCGGAGGAGTTCCAGCTCCACCCCGAGCAGTCCACCGACGCCCTAGTGGTTCACCACCCCGAGGCCGGCTACTTCAACGCGGGAGGCCGTCGATGACCTCCGCCGCCCCCGCACCTCTCCAAGGAGCACACCGCATGTCTGCCGCATTCACCGACTACAAGGTCGCCGACATCTCCCTCGCCGCCTTCGGCCGCAAGGAGATCACCCTGGCCGAGCACGAGATGCCGGGTCTGATGTCGATCCGCCGGGAGTACGCCGGGGCGCAGCCGCTGGCCGGCGCCCGCATCACCGGCTCCCTGCACATGACCGTGCAGACGGCCGTCCTGATCGAGACCCTGGTCGCGCTCGGCGCCGACGTCCGCTGGGTGTCCTGCAACATCTACTCGACGCAGGACCACGCCGCCGCGGCGGTCGCGGCCGCCGGGATCCCGGTCTTCGCCTGGAAGGGCGAGACGCTGGAGGAGTACTGGTGGTGCACGGAGCAGGCCCTGACCTGGCCCGGTCACGCCGGCCCGAACATGATCCTGGACGACGGTGGTGACGCCACCCTCCTCGTCCACAAGGGCGTCGAGTACCAGAAGGCCGGAGCCGTCCCGGACGCCTCCACCGCCGACAACGAGGAAATGGCCATCGTCCTGGGCCTGCTGGCGAAGACGGACATCGACTGGTCCGCCCTCGCCTCCGGGATCCGCGGCGTGACGGAGGAGACCACCACCGGTGTCCACCGCCTCTACGAGATGATGCAGGCCGGTGACCTCCTCTTCCCCGCGATCAACGTGA
>NZ_JBFBDP010000117.1:0-1330 GCF_040701585.1 Streptomyces sp. NPDC093801
CGCCACGCCGCCGTCGCCGCCCTCCTGCGCGTCCCCCACGTCGTCCTCGCCGTCAACAAGATGGACCTCGTCGGCTACCGGGAGAACGTCTTCGCGAAGATCGCCGAGGAGTTCACCGCCTACGCCTCCGAACTCGGCGTCCCGGAGATCACCGCCATCCCGATCTCCGCCCTCGCCGGCGACAACGTCGTCGAACCCTCCGCCAACATGGACTGGTACGGCGGCCCGACGGTCCTGGAGCACCTGGAGACCGTCCCGGTGAGCCACGACCTCACCGCCTGCCCGGCGCGTTTCCCGGTGCAGTACGTGATCCGTCCGCAGACCGCCGAGCACCCGGACTACCGCGGCTACGCGGGCCAGATCGCCTCCGGCGTCCTGCGCGTCGGCGAGTCCGTCACCGTCCTGCCGTCGGGGAAGACCTCGGTGATCGAGGGCATCGACGCGCTCGGCGGGTCCGTGGACATCGCCTGGTCCCCGCAGTCGGTGACCCTGCGCCTGAAGGACGACATCGACATCTCGCGCGGCGACCTGATCGCGCCGAGCGCGAGTGCCCCGGCCACCACGCAGGACGTCGTCGCGACGGTCTGCCACGTGGCCGACCAGCCGCTGGCCGTGGGCGCGCGGGTGCTGCTCAAGCACACGACGCGCACGGTCAAGGCGATCGTCAAGGAGATCCCCTCGCGGCTCACCCTCGACGACCTGTCCCAGCACCCGAACCCGGGCCGGCTGGTGGCCAACGACATCGGCCGCGTCGTCGTCCGCACCGCCGAGCCGCTCGCGCTCGACGCGTACGCCGACTCGCGCCGCACCGGATCCTTCCTCCTCATCGACCCGGCCGACGGGACCACCCTGGCGGCGGGCATGGCGGGCGAGTCCTTCGCCTCCAAGGCCGAGACCGCACCGGCGGACGAGGAAGGGTGGGACTTCTAGGCCATGCGGACCGACATCTACACCACCTTCGCGAAGGAGGGCGGCCGCGTGGGCAGCGGCGCCCTCGGCAGCGGCCAGGGAGGAGTGGCGCGATGTGCGCGATGACGTACGCGCACCGCATGCGCGCCCTCACCCCCCACGAGCCGTACCTGCCCCCGCTCCACAGACGAAGACCTGCGCCGTAGTCCCACGACGGCGCGTCGAGAGGAAGTCCTCCCGTGCCTGCACCCCGTTCCACCGGTAAGACCCTGCGCCGCGGTCTCGCCGCCGCCGCCCTGCCGCTGCTGATCGGCGCCCTCGCCTCCTGCGGCTACGGCTCCGAGGCGCAGAAGGACGAGCCGAAGGCGGCCGGCGCCTCCGCCGACGGCGGCAGCAAGCTCTCCGCGTCCGAGGTCCGCAT
>NZ_JBFBDP010000118.1:0-1274 GCF_040701585.1 Streptomyces sp. NPDC093801
TCCGACTACGTCGCTCGCCGTCCGCGAGTGTTCCAGGGGCGCAGCCGCCTCCACCCGCTGGCACGTGCCCGTGAAGCCTACGAGGATGCGCACCGGAATCTGGTGGCGGCTCGGTACGTGCCCCGTCGCCGTGCCCGGTATCGAGATCGCATGGATCCGGTGGAGCTGCTGCCCGGTGCCGAGGCGGCCCGCTGGGCATCGGACCTGCTCCGGCCGTTGGATGCGCTACCGGCCCGGACCAGGGACCAGTTGCTGTCGACGGTGTCCCTTGGGCTGAGGTTCACCGCCGTGCGGACGGCGAAGATCATGGGAGTCAGCCGCAACACCGTGAGGTCACGGATGGAGCGGGCAGGCGAACTGCTGGGCTCGGACCTCGACGACGTAAGAGTACGGACCGCCCTCCACCTGGCCCTGCAACTGCGGGACCGGCCCACCGCACCGGGCCGCCAGGACCCGGGCCTGCCCGCGCTGATCGGCACTGACGCCGGCCGGGCCTGGGCTCGGGACGTGCTGGGTCCGCTCGACACGGACGCCCGCAACCTGCGCCGCACGCTGGGGGTCTGGCTCCTGGCCGACTGCTCGGTCGGGGCGGCTGCACAACGGCTGGGCTTGCATCCCCAGACGGTTCGGGAGCACCTGCGGAGCTCGGAGGCGCTGCTGGCGCGGGAGCTGACGGCCGGGGGGACGGACGTGTACGAGCTCGCGCTGGCCTTCCTCGCGCTCTACGGCACGCAGCGTCCCTTCACCGAACAGGTGCACCCCGGCGGCGTGTCCGACCGTGCAGGCGTGACTGTCACCTGCCCGGCAACCGTGCACGGATGACATACCGGCCGGCTGGTGGCCGCTCATAGCTTTGAGCGCGTCGGGGCCGGACACATCCGGCCCGCCGAGTGGAGGAACGGACATGAAGAAGAATCGATTTGCCCGCCTCGGTCTCATGGCCACGACCCTGGCTGCCGTTGCCGTCGGAATCGTCGCCTCACCCGCAAGCGCGGCGAGCGCGACCTGCGAGAGCTGGGGCGGCAACATATGCACCAGCGGCAGCATCCCGGCCAACGGCAACCACCAGGTCTGCTTCGGCGGCCAGCACAAGGCCCTCAGCTACTGGGGCCGGGCCGAACTGTGGGACGCCGACTCCGGTGTGATGGTCGGCTCGATCGCCACCAACGCCTACCGCTACCAGCAGACCTGCGTGGGCGGCCTGTACGGGCAGCACTACTACGAGCGGGGCACCGGCGGCGACTTCAAGGGCGACGTCTGGAACGACTGACCCC
>NZ_JBFBDP010000119.1:0-1208 GCF_040701585.1 Streptomyces sp. NPDC093801
GTCCGCCGAGCGCTCCATCAGCACACCGACCAGCGACTCCGCACCCACACCACGCCCAACCAGCAACCCGGCCAGCCGGTCCGCCCGAGCGTTCAGCTCCGCACAACTCAGCTCCACCCCGCCGGCCACGACCGCGATCGCCTCCGGATCCCGCGCCACCCGAGCCTCGAACAGCTCCGGCAAGGACGCCACCGGAACATCCCGCGCCGTATCGATCCACTCCCCCAGGATCCGACGCCGCTCGGCCACATCGAGCACGTCGATCCGGTGGAGCGGCGTTTCGGGCGCCGCCTCCAGAGCGGTGACCAGATTCTGCGTGGCGGTGTGGAGCAGCGCGCAGACCGCGACGGGGTCGATGGCCGTGGCTGTCTGGACCGTGAAGGAGAAGCCCGTGCCCTTGTCGTCGATGGAAATGGTGAGGGGGTAGTTGGTGCGCTCCTGGATGTGCAGGAGTTCGGTCCCCTCCAGGCCGGCGTTCGGTGCCTGGTCGGCCCCTTCGTTGTGGCGGTAGTTGAGGAGGGCCGTGAACAGCGGCAGCTGTGCGGGGACCCCGCTGGTCTGCTGCGCCAGAGCCAGGGGGGCGTGCTCGTGGACGAGCAGCTCCGCCAATTGCCTCTGCATGGCGTGGACGGCATCGGCCACACCCGTGACGGCGGTGCCCGCCCGGACGGGCAGGGTGTTGATGAAGAGCCCCGGGATGCGGTCGGCGCCCGCGCCCGCGTGCATCCGGCCGAACAGGACCGTGCCGAACACGACGTCGTCACGGCCGGTCGTCCTGGCCACGACGCGGGCCCACGCCACGTGGAAGAGGGCGGCCGCGCTCACACCGAGCCGTCGGGCCTGCTCCACGAGCCGTGCGGCGAGCGCGTGGTCAACGGGCAGCCTGGCTTCGACGGCACTCGTCCCGTTGCCACGGATGTCGAGGAGCCCGAAGGGGGCCGTCGGCTCGGTCACGTCCCCCAGCAGGTCCGTGAAGTACTGCGCGTGTTCTTCACGGGACAGCTGGAGACGGGCCTTCGCCACGAAGTCCCGGAAGGGCAACGGGGCGGACAGTCCGTCCTCGTTGCCGTCCAGGAACGCCTGGACTTCGTGCAGGACGACTTCCAGGGAGGTGTGGTCCTGGACCAGGTGGTGGGCCTGGAGCAGCAGCAGCCACCGCCCGCTGTCCGGATCCTCGGTGATGTTCGCCCGAAGCATCGGAGCCCGGC
>NZ_JBFBDP010000120.1:0-1202 GCF_040701585.1 Streptomyces sp. NPDC093801
CAGTCGGAAGGTGTGTTCAAGGTCGAACCTGCGGAGGAACGCCTGCCAGCGCAGATCGACGTCCGCACCGGTCATCCCGGTGCGCGAGGACCATAGCCAGACGGGTTTCGGGTCGCGGTCGCCGGGCAGGCGCTCGACCTTCAGTCGAATCAACGTGCCGTGGATCAGAGGGAGTTCGCCGCAGTGGTCGAGCCAGGGGCCGCGTGCTGTCAGTCGGGGGTGCATCCGGTCCCAGGCGAATGCCTCGGCCCGTCCGTAGCGGGTGGTGGCGCAGGTGGTGGCGTGCTCAGGGGTGTGCCAGGAGTCGGGTTTGGAGAAGGTGAGGACCCCGCCGTGCTTGCGGGGCTGTCCGCCGCGCGGGGTCGAGCGTCGCGGGCCAGCGTCCCGGAGCATCACTCGGTCCGAACGCAGCCGGCCGACCAGCTCAACGGGCAGATCGGACAGGACGTAGGCGAGGCGGGTGACGTCGTAGCCGGAGTCCATGACGATGAGGATGTGCTCGTCACCTGGCCGCCACTGCCCGGCCCGCACGAGGCGGGTGAAGACCTCGCGGATCTGTGTGGCGGTCACCGCGGTGGCGTCGTCGGCCGGGCCCAGCCGGACCGCGTCCAGCACGGCCGTCCAGGACGTGCGGCCGGTCTCCAGGGCGGCGACGAAGGAGTACGGCCAGCCGGGGATGAACTGATCCGCGCTGCGGCCCCGCCCGTAGACGTGGCAGAACAGTAGATCCGGGCTGGTGGGAGCGTCGGGACGCAGCCAGTTGCTCACATCGACGGCGAGCACGATCCGCCCGTCAGCAGCCCGCGGCAGCGGGGTGGAGGCCAGCAGCCGGCGCAGGCGGCGCGGCTCCAGCCAGCCGTGGTTGACCGCGTCGTACATCGCTCCGTGCCCACGCCGGTGCTCGGCCGTCAGCGTCAGCTCAACCAGCGAGGTAACCGGACCGTCCGCACACAGCACCGCGTCGGTCAGCTCGAAGAGCGCATCGGCACGGCTGTACAGGCAGTCGTAGAACTCAACCCGAAAGCGGGACAGGACGCCCAACGCGTCATCGGCGGGTGCATCGACGGGCAGACTCATACACAGCGGCCGTTCTCTCGTGCTTCCTGACTCGACACCTCGAAGCGTGGAGAACGGCCGCCTCCGCCGTCCCGGGAAGAACCGCAGATCAGCAGGTTGAGTGACGTGCGAGGTTAAACGCCAAG
>NZ_JBFBDP010000121.1:0-1066 GCF_040701585.1 Streptomyces sp. NPDC093801
CCTAGGGCCTGTGTGATGTCGTGATCAGTTCCTGGGTTCTGCCCTCGTCGCGAGGTGGAACCCGGTAGGACTGTGGCCGTGACACGCAGGCAACTCACGAATGCCCAGTGGAAGTTCATCGAGCCGTACCTGCCGATCGGTAGGTACGGCCCGTACCCGGAGCGGTTGAGAGAGCAGTTCGAGGGTGTGATCTGGCGGTTTAGGTCCAGTGCCCAGTGGCGGGAGATGCCTGCCGAGTTCGGCCCGTGGGCCACCGTCTACGGACGCTTCCGCGTCTGGCGGGACGCCGGTGTGTTCACCGCCCTGCTGGAAGGCCTGATCGCCGAGGCGGCCCGCGCGGGAAGGACAGACTTGTCGCTGGTCAGCGTGGATTCCACCACGGTCCGTGCCCACCAGGACGCGGCGGGGATGCGCGTCAGTAAGCACCTCATGGAGGCCCTGGAAGAAGCCGCGCAGGAGCAGGAAGCGGCCCGCCAAAAAGGGGCGGGCCGGAGGAACAGAACGGACAGGCCGAGCGCCGGCGCATCCGACGCAGACACAGGCTCCGCCTGAAGGAAGCCCTGCTCGGCAGGTCCCGGGGCGGACTGACCAGCAAGATTCATCTCGCCGCGGACCGCAGGTGCCGTCCGCTCGCGTTGGTCCTGACCGCCGGGCAGGCCGGGGACAGCCCGCAGTTCATCCCCGTGCTCGCGAAGGTGCGAGTCCGCCTGCCTGTCGGCCGTCCCCGCACCAGGCCCGGCGCGGTCGCCGCGGACAAGGCCTACTCATCCCGCGGAAACCGCTCCTACCTGCGAAAACGCGGAATCAAGGCAGTCATCCCGGAAAAGCGGGACCAGGCTGCCAACCGGAAGAAGAAAGGCGCGAGAGGCGGCCGGCCCGTCAGCCACGACGCCGACCTCTACAAAGAACGGAACACCGTCGAACGCCTGATCAACAAGCTGAAAGCCTGGCGAGGCATTGCCACCCGCTACGACAAAACGCCGGACAGCTACCTCGCCGGCCTCCATCTCCGCGCCGCAATGATCTGGATCGACGACCTCCTGAAGCCCGTCGACTGATCACGACA
>NZ_JBFBDP010000122.1:0-1012 GCF_040701585.1 Streptomyces sp. NPDC093801
TGAACCGTTCCGGGTTCGGTAGAGATCTCAGATGTTGTGTGTGACCTGGGCTTTCGTGGTGCTCAGGTAGTGGTTGGCTTCGTATTCGGCGGGCGGGATGTGCCCTATTTCACCGTGGAGCCGGGTGTGGTTGTACCAGTCGGTCCATTCGGCGGTGGCGAGCTCGACCTGGGCAAGGGATCGCCAGGGTCGCTGCGGCTTGATCACCTCGGTTTTGAAGAGGCCGATCGTGGACTCCATCAGCGCGTTGTCGTAGGCGTCGCCGACCGATCCGATCGAGGCGGCGATGCCGGCCTTCTCCAAGTGCTCGGCCAGCGTGAAGGACGTATATTGCGAGCCCGCGTCCGAGTGATGAACCAACTCACCTGGCAGAGGCGGGTGTTGGTCACGGTCGCGTTGCCACAGTCCCATGTCCAAGGCGTCCAGCACGAGCCGGGTCTGCTTCGTGGTCGAGGCGGACCAGCCGACGATCCGGCGGGAGAAGGTGTCCACGACGAAGGCGACGTAGACGACGCCGGAGAACGTGGCGACATGGGTGAAGTCGGCGACCCAGCAGCGGTTCGGCGCGCTGGCGACGAAGTCGCGGTCGACCAGGTCCGGCGCCCTGGGCGCGGAGGGGTCCGGGATCGTGGTGATCACTCTCTTGCCGCGGACGGCGCCGGTGATGCCGAGCTCGCGCATGAGGCGTTCGACGGTGCAGCGGGCCACGGTCCGGCCCTGGCGGTTCAGGTGCCGCCAGATCTTCCTCGCGCCGTAGACGCGGTAGTTGGCGTCGTATGTCTCCTGGATCAGGCCCTTCAGCTCGGCATCACGAACGGTGCGGGCCGAGGGTGCCTGCCGGCGGTTGTGGTGGGCGTAGTAGGTGGACGGGGCGATCTTGCAGTCGTGCCCAGTCAGAACACGGCAGATCGGCTCGACTCCGCCGAAGCGGTCCCGGTGCTCGTCGATGAACGCTACGAGCGTGTGTGTGGCCGGTCGAGCTCGGCCGCGAAGAAACTCGCCGCAGCCTTCA